>CAZYOZ010000021.1:0-27729 GCA_964649235.1 uncultured Candidatus Bathyarchaeia archaeon | reverse complement strand
CAATCTCTGCGAAGAAGAAGCTTGAGAAAATCAACTCCAATGAGTACTTGTCCCAGGCCTTCATGAAACCATTCCAATATCGCCTTCCGTTGTCGTATAGTGCGGTTATGTTTTTCAGGGCCTTCTTTTCGAAGTCGGTTGTGGGATAGTAGCGGTAGGGAAAGTTTGGGCAGAGCTTGTTGCACGCCCTTCTGCACACCTCATCATGCCTACACTCATCGAAGGTCACAGCTGCTAGGAATTTTTTTGTCGGGTCCTCCATGTTATGCACAGCCGCCTTCAACATAGCCGTACCAAACGCGCCGATCCCCGACTTTTCGAAGAGTGCAAGCTTGGCCATCCAGTATGCTTGAGCAACACGTTCCTTCAAATCCAAACCTGTTGGATCCAAAGTGTCCCAAGCAAGGTTAGCTGGATTCCAATGCTGAACGAAGGCCTGCTCATACGTACGAAGTAACTGCTGCGTTTGAACCGTCCAGTTACCCGGAAAAATATTGGGCTCGCTCGGCGAGGCTTCCATCCGCGATCACGCTACCGGACAGTTGATGCCTCTTTAAGGATTCCCCGAGTTGGCAAGCCTTCGAGAACCCTTAGGCCTAGGACGAGGAATATCGATTCGGAAAGTCCTGCCCCATGAACAACATCATCTCCACCCTTATCTAGGACCCCGAATGCGGAAACACGCATGGACTGCCTAGCTCTGTAGCTCGATCTTTCTGATCGGAATATTCTGCTGCTTGCAGAGCTCCTCGATTCTTTGAACGATTTGGCTCCTTTCTTTGAGGAAGTTCTGGGTTGCAACTTGGACCCAAAGTTCCACGCTGGTTGAATCTTCGTCAAACCCGCGCACATATACACGGACGTCGTCTACACCTTCGCCGTTTCCGATGAAGGCTCCTTCCATCTTCGCTCGAAAATCGTCAACGGACACGCCTCGGTCCATCGACATGTTCAGAATTATGGGCCGTCTCTCAAAGATTGTGAAATTGCTGATCGGGACCGCAAGCATTACCGTGTTGGGAACCGAGATCGAAACTCCGTCGTTTGTGAGTATACGGCTTCTGAGGAATGAGATCTCTTCGATTCTTCCCTCGATCGGCCCCCCGGTGATGTTGACCCGGATGTAGTCCCCTTTTCGAAACGGTTTGCTGATCAAGACAAGCATGCCCGCTATGATGTTACCAATAGTTGTTTGTGCGGCAAATCCGATCACTATCGCAGTTACGCCTAGGCTGACCAAGTAGCCTGAGAGATCTATGCCGAGTCTCGCCAAAGTTGCAAATACAATTGTGAAGACCACGACGACTGTGACGGCCTTGCGGAGTAGCGATGCGCTGCGGGCACCAATCAGTGGCCTCGACGTCAGTTCAAGCGTATGGCCGAGTACCCAGACGCCTGCTAGTCCAATGAGTGCCCAGGTCAGTGTGATCGTGATTTCTGGGTAGGGGATCGTGATGCCGAAGACCTTTTCCATTGTGTAGAGGGTGAAATTGAAGATCACGAAGACTGCAACGATCAGCAGCACAACGCCTATGATCCCGATACGCAGCCTGTTCTTCTCCTCGGAACTGATTTCCATCTCCGTCATTCGTTTCACGATTCCAGTACATCGGATCTAATTGCAGGTTGAGAGTTGGAGTGCGCATTAATTAGTGCAGCATGCCGCCGCCATCAAGAACAATGGTTTGACCCGTGAAAAATGATGAATCGTCTGAACATAGGAAGACCAGCGCTTCCGCGACTTCTTCCGGTGTTCCGAGCCTTTTCAGGAGACTCTCTTCACGAGCAGCACGTGATTCCTCGTTGGTCAACTCAGAGAGCCACTCTGTTTCAACGTTGCCGAGAGCTATGGTATTCACTCGGATGTAAGGCGCAAGTTCAACTGCCAATGCCTTTGTCAAGCCTATTACTCCAGCCTTGGCCACGGTGAAGGCGAGTCCCTTGTCATGTCCAGCGAGTGCAGGGGTGGAACTCACGTTCGCTATAACGCCCTTCTTCTGCTTCAGCATATGCGGGGCCACCGCCCGCGCGCAAAGAAATGATCCGTACAGGTCAACATTGATTGGCTTGAAGAAATCTTCAGGCGTCAACTCAAGGAATTTCTTATTCCATTCTCCGCGTGCTTGGTAGCCAGCCAAGTTCACCAATATATCCACTTTGCCAAACTCGCCAATCGCTTCCTCGACCATCATCAGTACGTGGCCTGGCGCCTGCGTCACATTCATGAAGTCTACCCGAGAGAGAACCGCCTTCCTGCCCTGCCTAGATATTTCGCTGACAACGCCCTCCGCTTCGGTCTTCCTAGATCTGTACTGCAAGACAAGGTCTGCGCCTTCCTCAGCAAACCGCAGGGCGGTTACCCTGCCGATGCCTCCACTGGACCCTGTGACTATGGCAACCTTGCCGTCAAGTCTTGGCATTGCTGTCTGTGCTCCGAGTTCAACAAGAGGGAGGGCGGGTGAACTAAATGTTCCCGTTCAGCCAGGCGCTGGACATTACGAGATTCCTAAGGAATGTGTATCGATTTTGGAAAGCATATTTATCTGACATGATTGGAATTTTCTATGTCGGAGACCGAAAACCTCGCCGACCTTCGAGCAACTTCTGCGCCATTACAGGCGAATGCCCGTGCTAATCTATGAGCGAGTAAGGACAAAGCGGTATCTGCGCTTCTTCAACCGCTATCGGCACAAGCTGGTCTTCATGGGCAACTTGAACGTGCTTGGCATATTGGTGATGGGACTGGCGGGTTATTGGTACATTGCCGGAACCAAATATGGCCCACATGTGCAGGAAGCATTGTTCGGCCTCATGAGCACAGCCAAACTGGATCATGGCATGTACAGGGTGGTTGACTGGTTCCAGAAGAAGGGACGCCTCATAGTATATGTGACCCAGGAAATCCGAAAGGGCCATCACCCCTACTAGCGATGCTCTCCCGCAAATTACTTTCTCGGACCTCAGAGCCCATGCACCTTAGACTTCTCACCACATAACTCCGGGTAGGGACCTCCCTTTCTCGACGAACAGATGGAATGCTTCGGAAACTATAGGTCAGACAAGCCTGAATGCCGACCTTGCTGGCTGCGCGAATGCTGCAAGTTCTGTAAATGTGACAAAGACCGAGAGCTGTTGGCCAGAATAAGGAACGAGGGTGTTCCTATTCGATGCTTCGACGGTACACGGGTGCAAGAAAGAAAGATAGGCTACGGGAAAGGCTTGCTTGAATTCGTCCGGACATCCTAACCAGATTGGGGTTTCTCTCGGCCTACTTTTTGGGATAGGTTTTCGCGATTCGCGCTAGTGTGGAGATCAGAAACGCATGATTAGCAACGGGAAGTGGACTGCGTATTCCACTCTTGCTAGCTGCATGAAGTTTGGTGGGGCAGCGCGAGACTCATGGAGGCCGTCACGAATCCGGTTAGGTATACTGAACCAGAGGGAAATCAAAGCGATCAGAAGCAGCGGCACTCGAATCGATTGGGGCTACGTGGAATAGTTGGCTGCAATGTAGATAAGCAATGCTACGCCGACGCAGGAGGCAAGTGCATCCCATAAACCTAGGAAGATGAACAAAGGAGTGTCAAGCTAGAAGTGCATTGGTAGGCGGGGACAGGATTGGCTGTCAGAAGAATGCAAGGATGGCTGCGACTACGACGAGGCCAAACGTTAGTTTTTCCTGCGAACTGTTAAGCCGATTGAGGATTTCCGAGAAAGTCCACATTCTGCGAGATCAACCCATTCCTGCGTGAATTTCTCAACCACGTGGGAAATGCTTTAAACTGATCACGTGGTAAGGTTGAGAGGGTTTCGTGGCAGAAGAAAAGCCGCAGGCAAGCGAAGAAGAGCTGGACGACGAGTATCTGCCAGCTTGCTGTCGTAGTGGAAAACCGCATAGTCATCCCGTATGAGCTTGCGGTTGTGAAATGAGTGTTCTCTAGGCGTAGCGGGTTCTGTCGCTTAGATTGTTGTTTTCGTGCGGAATTTCGTTGCAAGGAGGATCAATTTCTAGTCAGTCTACTCGGGTCAGGATGTATGTTACGTTCCCATTCTGAAGTTTCGATGCTTTTAGCTGCAACTTCATTCCAATCGTGATCTCGTCTTGTGGGATTTTCTTGTCAACCCATGCGAAGGCCTTAGGTCCTTCCACAAGCTCAGCCAAGCCGAGTATGCACCGGGCTTGCTCTTAGAATGCTGCCGGAGCGGCTTCGACTTTGGCGTAGCTTACGAGAGTGCATTTCCCTGATACTGTGCTCCATTCGAAATTGCTCGATAGGCACCTAGTGCAGTGAGCCCTTGGAGGGAACTGAAGGTATCCGCACTCTCTGCATTTGGCCCCATGATTCCGGCAGGAGAACGCTGCTTATCGTAGTGGGTGCCCGAGCAGACTGCGAGAGCTGAAATATCCTTCCTGGCCAATCCCGAATCGGCCTCCTTACACGCGTCGGCGACAAGTTCGCGGCTTGACGAATCTGACAGCTTCCCAAACTTGGTCTGGCCGGTGCCCACTATGCCGACCCGCACTTATTCCACCCCAGGCGAACAGTTTCGACCAAGCGTAAACAGGTAACTTATTTTGGGTTACGCTCAAAGCTAACAGGCCACCTAGCATAGTTGGATGAAGAGCTCGGGGACTGGGCGTCTTTGATAGTCAATGAAGAGCAGGCCAAGCAGCGCATCCTGACTGCTATGGCTGACCCCTACTCAAGAAAAATCCTCACAGCGACAATTGAGGCTCCCATGAGCGCCCTTGAACTCAGCAAGAAGTACGAAATTCCAATTACGACTGTTTACCGTCGCATTGAAGAACTCGTTGAAGCAGGGCTCATAGCAGCGGTAAAGTCAGGCCGAACCACAGACGGAAAATGGTACGACCTGTACAGGAGCCTGCTCAGACGCATAGATGTGAGCTTTGAGAAAGGCGACGTTCGAATTGAGGTGATAGTGAATGAGCATGTGGCTGACAAATTCACCAGAATGTGGACGGCTATACCAAAAGTGTAACCTTGGAGTGGCCTTAGATGGTTGAGTTATCGCAACTCTTCTGGCTCGCAACCGTTGCCAAGATGATCGCTCTCGTTCTTGGGGCATTCATTGTCTACCTCGCCTACAAGGGCTACAGGAGAAACTCGAGCAGACCCTTACTTTTCGTCGCTCTGGGCTTTGCTCTAATAACCGTGGGCACAATTTCTGAAGGACTCCTCTATGTAATTGCAGGTTCCGAATTGCTCGCGGCAATCGCGATTGGGACTGCCATCACGGTCATGGGATTCTTTGCCATAATCTACTCCGTATACTCAACTAAGTGAAAGAAAAAACTCGAAAAAGGAAAGACTCGGCTTCACATCCTGGCAGTGGCAGTGCTAATACATTGCTTGGCATTGCCCCGGAGTCATCTCGTTGCCGCCCATGTGCTGCTGGCATTGCTGCTGATCGTACTGACCGTTCATCATGTGCACTCCATTCGTCCCCATGCGTTGCTCGCACTGTTGATGGTTCATCGAATAGCCACTCATCATGCTATGACCATTCATACTACATCCGTTACCATAGTTCATGTGCCCGCTTCCCTGTCCCATTTTTGATGGCGCCGTCCAACCATAGTATAATGGAGCTGCGAAAACCTGAACCACGATGATGGATACGGCGGCCGCAACCACGCCCACGATCATCAGGCTTTTTGTGTTCAATTCGTTTTCACCTCCACCCTGACGAAAGGAACTGTTGAGACGACATGATTTGTACTTTCGGTGAAACCGTCACAGTTTCGAAAAATGAAACCTTGAGAATACCACGCTTTCCCCGAACGGCAAGAAAGTGTAAGACAACGAATTGCCTAGTAGATTACGGAGAGTTGAGAGCAGGCTCAGGCGGCGATTGCTGTCCCCTCAACCAAGCAGGTACGATGATCTGGTTGGTTTTTCCAGCTTTCCTGACTTGGATTATTCCGCGTTCTGCAAGCCTGGCCACAATTCGATGCGTCTTCAGTTTGCTAAGTCCGGTTTTGTAAGTGATATCCTTCTGGTAGCAGATACCGCCTCTCTGTTTCAGAAACTGTAGAACCGCGCGCTCGTCGGGTTTTGAAACTCGGATCACAATATCCAAAGGATCCGCTGTCCTGTCTGCCGACGCATCGCCTTCTCCGCTCTCGTTGGAACCGGAGTAGCGTATGTTTGGGAACGCAATCGTGTAGATTGCCGCCCCGACTATTGCGGCCAGTGATGTTGTCAGTATTGCGGGCCAAAGCATCATAGCATACCCTCCGTACCTCTCCCCCATCATACGCGGCATCATCATCTGATGTGGAAGGAAGGTGCCGACAGAGGCAATTGTTGCAAGGACTACCAGAAAAATAACCAGCAGCAACAGCGTTATTCGTCGCATGCTGACACGGTCTTGGTTTGCCTATTCTTCGCTTGCTAATTCAGTTCTGACGCAGATGCATTCATCTTGGTAGAATCCGCAATTTGGACATCTCGGCCTACCCGCGAGGACCTCTATTTCCGGGTTGCTGACGAGCGACCTAATCTCCGGGGGTAGGTCAGGCTCATAGAAGATCCTTAGAACCCAGCGCGTCAGGTCCTTTTCTGTCACCATTCCAACTAGCCTATCATTCTCGACTACTGGAAGGCGTCGAACTCCGGCCTTCAGCATGATTTCGAATGCACGCCAGATCTCCGTGTCCGGGCTGACAGTCTGGAGAGGTCTGGACATGAGGCCTCGAACAGGGACTCTGAGCATGCTGTCTCCTCGCAAGGCAGCCCTAGTTATGTCCCGTTCCGTTATGATTCCGACAGGCTTGTACCCATCCGTAACTATCACGCTCCCCACGTCGAACTTGATCATCAAACGAAGCGCCTCCTCGACGCGCTCACTGATATCTACGTTTATGACCTTCCTCGTCATGACCTCTGAAACGTGACTCTCTGCCGGAGCGGCCATCCCAATCATTGATGTTGGCGATGTTTGGCGTATAATAGAAAGTCCAGCGATTTCCAAGAATGGGAACAAAGAAATTGGATTTAGCAAAAGGTGCGCGCGGTTGTCTCGGAATCAAATTGGCTGATTCGTGGCGCAACGACCCACTCTCAGAGGTCATGACGGGCAACGTCGTACGAATCGCCTCCGGCGCCACTCTTTACGATGCTCAGAGGGTGATGACAGATGCAAAGCTAGCCCGGCTAGTTGTCACCGACAAAGCCGGTAAACTTCGCGCCATGATCACTCGGAGGGACTTGGCAAGATTTCTGAGTCGGGACAAGACGGGGAGGCCTCTGGATTCAATTCCAGTTGGAGAGTGCATGTCTGCCCCTACGATTACCCTTCGGCCTACAGATACCATTGCCGACGCTGCACGTTTGATGGATAAGAAAGGAATCAGCTCTATTGTGGTAACTGATGATGGAAACGAAATTCTGGGTGTTGTGACGAAGACCGATCTATGCTTTCATTTCAGTCTGTTCACTTCGGAGGAGAAGGTAAGAGACTTCATGAGTCACAGAGTGTTCACTGTAAAGCCAACGCATTCAATCTTCTTTGTAGCATCCATTCTGGCGAGGCAGGGAATATCGCGGGTGCCTGTGGTAGACGAAAAGTTACGTGGCATCGTCACACTGTCGGACATCACGGAAAGTGCTCCGGTAATGCGGCCGGACATAGCTCCCGGCAGGAGTGATGTTCAGTTCTATCGAGGTCTCCTAGCTCCGTCAGCAAAGCTCACGGCTATGACCGCTGCGGATCTTATGACTCCGAATCCTATCACCATTTCAAGCGAAGAGCCCTTGTCCCGGGCAGCTGAGCTCATGATTGAACATGGAATTAGTGGTCTTCCAGTTGTTGACGCTAAGGGTAGGCTTCATGGTATGGTGACCAAGACTGATATCATACGAGCGATTACGCACTGACTCGCAGTCAAGAGATCACGAACTTGAGTCCGAGTAGCTATCTTATCAGGCACCGCGCAACTGTTATGCCCGCTGTGAGTGCTTGCGCGAGTAGTCACCCATGGGTCTGAGCCTTTACAAATCCATAGTCAGACCCGCACTATTTCTCACATCGCCCGAAACTGCGCATTATGTTGCCAAATGGGCGTTCAGGCGCGCAAGGCTCTGGAAGCTGCTGCGTTGGCGGCTATGCGTAGAGGACGAGCGATTACAAGTCAAAGTAGGTCAGTTGACCCTGGCAAATCCAGTCGGATTAGCGGCAGGCTTCGACAAGAATTGCGAGATGTACAGAGCGCTCTTGGACATCGGTTTCGGATATGTTGTCCTAGGCACTGTAACAATTAACCCGCGCGAAGGCAATCCAAAACCAAGAATGTGGCGGTATCCTGGTCGCTCACTGGTCAATTCAATGGGGTTACCGAATGATGGAGCGCGAAAGATTGCAGGCAATCTCTCGAGATCAATGGACAGGCCTAAGCCGCTTGTAGTCAGTATTTCTGGGCTTAGCGAAGAGGAGTTTGTTGATTGCTACCGGGAAATTGTGTGCTTTGCTGATGCAATTGAGCTGAATATCAGTACGCCGAACACTGTTGGTGTCAGAATTTTTCAAGATCCTGCTGTGTTCAAGAAGCTTCTGGATGGCCTTGGCGGGGTTAGAGATCACGGGAAACCATTCTGGGTGAAGATTCCACCCTACTTCACTGAGAAGGAGCGCGAGAATGTCCTCGAACTCGTAGATGTGGCGGTCCGAGAATCGGTCGACGCTATTACAGCCGTTAACACTAGGATTATTCAGGAGCCTCGGGCCAGCATAGGCACGGGTGGCTTGAGCGGTCCACTGATCTTCAAAGACATGCTGCGAATTGTCTCTGACGTCTACCAGCATACGCGAGGGAAAATCCCCATCAACGCATGCGGCGGCATTTCTTCAGCCCAAGACACTTGGGAAGCTTTGAAGGCAGGCGCATCATCAGTTCAACTCTACACAGCGTTGATCTATGAAGGCCCAAGAATAGTATCAAGCATAAATCAAGGCTTGCTCCGGATGCTGGAAGACGCCAAGCTAAGCTCGCTGAGTGAACTCACTGGGGCTGGCGAGCATTGAGCCCCTGGAGGCGTATGACTTCACTATGCTCGAAAGCTGTCAGCAAAGCATATCTTAAGACGCAATCCACTCCGCAGAAGATGAATCAGATGTCGAATACTCTCACTTCTCGTCCCGCTGAGAAGTATGCAGAAGATTTTCTCCGCCTTCTCAAACTGAACTCAGAACCTATAGCAAAGTGTGAGTGGTCATGCATCCTCTGGTCCAAAGAATATTGGGCTAACCAAGCTAGGAAGATGGCGCTGAACCTGCAACTGGCCAAGGAGAAACTCGGTCTCTCTGTCAGCGACAGGCAAAGCCTTGAGCCATTGTTCCAGGATTCTGGATTCATGAACACGATTTCCCAAGTTTACTCAAAACTGTTCGATGGGACAGAGCGAAGCTGTGCTGTGAAGGAGTTTCGAAGCTGCCCATACGCCGGCCAGCGCGAGCACCTTCTGAATCGGGGCCTATTGGCAAATACCTTTGTAACGATCCTCCAGAAGGCCACAATGTACTCTATGCTCGAGCATCATCCGTTGGATAGCGGCCTGATTCATGATGAGTATACTAATGCTTATGGAATCGACATGACGAATTATGAGGACATGGAAAAGTCACTAAACGATGGTAGGTTCCAAGAGTTGTTCGGAGCCGTGGTCAAGCGAGCTACGCAGCTCGCGGGACTTCTGTCCGAGACCACGGAGTGAAACTCAAGAAAGAGGGATTCATTCCCTTTTCTATGCCACAACGACTAGTTGGCCTATCATCTGTGCGTGGTCGGGGGCGCAGCCGGGAACCGGGCATAGTATTGTGTAAGTTCCCGTTGCGTTTGCGTCAAATTCGATTCTGGCTGACTGGTCTCCGGTTAAGGGGCCTGTGTTGAGGTTCAGTTCTGGAATTATGACGCCGTGTATTGAATCATCATCCGTGTTGGTAACGATTAGGACGATGTGGTCGCCCTTGTGAACGGTTATGGTTGCAGGGTCGAAAACGTGCCTCTCGCCTCCGTTCTGCATGAGCATCTTGATGTCTATCTTGACCGTCTCAGTCTTCCGCTGCGCGGTAGTCCCGAATTGATAGAAAGCGAAAACGCCTGCTAGTACGACGACCAGCAGTATCACCCCGAACAGGATACGCTTATCGAACCCTTTCTTGGCTGGCGTACTCTGCATTTTTCTTTCACCTCCTCCCTTCTCCTCGGTTATTTCAGTTGTTGACCCCTGCTTGATAGCACGGATTTGGGCGAACACGTAGCCGTACGCTGCCCAAACGGATCCGACTATCAGAAGGATCATCGTGATGAATGGCACACCCTGTGCCAATGGAACGCCGACCAGCCTCAGGTCGGGCATTCGGTTTTGGCCCCGCACGTACGGCAGAGTGGATATGCTCTCGCCAGAGAGGCTGGGGATTATGCTTACAAGAATCGGTTCCCGGGCTCCTGGGCCAACGTTAACGGTCAACCTTTTCGCGCTAGGCCCGAATTTCTCAGAGCCGACAAATTCTACCACGATATCCCATTCGCCGCTGCGCAAGAATGTGTAACCCACCCTGGCTACTCCGTTCTGGTCCGTCAACCCGGTGCCTATCTTCATGGGGCCGAGAGTGGTGTTGGCGTAGAAGTCTACTTGGGCGCCCGCGACGGGTTGTCCTCCTTGGGTCAAGGTTGCCATAAAGCTGGTGGCCTGTCCTTCACTCGACGCCTCATCAACCATCACATCAATCTCAGTTGGAAGACGGCCTGTGTCATCTTGACCTGCCACAACAACTCTGCCGGAGCTCAGATTCAACATACCATCGCACGGGATAACACAGTAGAAAGCAAACGTTCCCGTTTGAGTGGCTATGAAATCCAAAGTTGCTGTTGGATTCGTTTTGCTGACTATGCTTGTTCTTAGATCGTAGCCCTCTAGGAAGATGACGTGGGGGTTATCGTATGGAAGATCGCTGTCTCCATATACGAATGTGATGTGCACTACGTCGCCCCGCCTAAGCTCAAGAAGCAATGGCGCGTTCGTCCCATTGAAGCCGTATCTGCTCACTGTCACTGTGAAGCTCTTCGGATCGACGGCAGCGGAAACGGACTTCGCGGCGGATTGGCTTGAGACGGTCACAGGCAAGGCCAAAGCAGCTATTACAAGAAGCGCAATCGCACTCAACAACACGGCGCTCTTTCTATTGCCCAACATAATCCACACCTCCATCATCCTGCCTAGTCAACGCGTCAGAGCGCTCCGCAGAAAAACCGAAACCACCTGAGGTAACACTCGGCCCAGTGAAGTCGGAAGGCTCTTCAGTAATTCCTTCTGTCTCCCAGATCGAGACTATGGGAAACACACGCGAGAATACCGCATAAAGTAGAATGAACCCTGCGATGGATGCTGCTGTAATCGACCATTCAACCCACGTAGGATGATACGTGGCCCAAAATTCTCCGACTTGGGCTCTGGCCAAAGTTGGAATTATTACAAGGAATCTTTTGATCCACATTCCCACAACCACTAGTGCCGAAGCCACCGAGTAGCCGAGAATGTTTCGGGTTCTTGGTAGTGAGAGAAGTATCGCCGGAACAATCAGCCCAAGTATCTGGACTGAAAGAAATAGTATTGAAAAGTCGCCGGTAAAGAGGACGCTGAGCAGTTGGCCTTCAGACGTTTCCCACTTGTATGCTGGGGTCAAGTATTCGTTCAGCGTGAAGTAGACATAAACCACTATCATAGCGAGCATCAAGTTAGCCAAATTGCTGAAGTGCTTGGTCGTGATGTAACTGTCGAGCCTGTAGAAGTGACGGAAGAAGGCCATCGCAAGGATGACCGATGCCACACCTGACAGTAGAGCACCTGCAACGAAGTAGGGGCCAAAAACCGAACTGTTCCATCCCACCCGCAAGGTCATCGCGAAAATCCAGGAGACAACGGTGTGAACCGAGATCGCGATAGGAATTATCAGAACCGTCATTACGCCGATGGCTTTCTCAAGTTTCTCATGTTGGTACGCAGTGCCAGTCCAACCGAATGAGAAGACTTTGTAAAGCCTGCGCCGAATGGCGGACACTCCTCCAAGCCTGTCCCGCAGCAGCGCGGTGTCGGGTACCATTGGAAGAAGAAGGAAGACGAGGCTGCCCGTCAGGTAGGTTCCAATCGAGATGAAGTCCCACAGAATCGGTGACTGTATTCTGCCATAGAACAATATGTTTAGGATCCTGTCTGGCCTCCCCAGGTCTACGATCGGCATGGTCGCTCCTACTGCGAGCGAGCATGCGGTGATGGCTTCGGCCATCCGGGTGATGGGCTTTCTCCATTCGGCTCCACTTAGCCGGAGTATAGCTGACATTAGTGCACCTACGTGGCTGATCCCGATGAAGAAGACGAAGTTGGTTATGTAGAGCCCCCAGAGCACGTTGTTGCGCATCGCAGTCACGGCGAGGCCATCCTGAAGCTGAACAGAGTAAGCGTAGGCGCCTAAGCCGACAATTCCGAATAGGATGCCAACGAATGCATAGTACGCCTTGCTGTAGTTGGTCAACGGTTTGAGGAGAACAGGAGAGGTCTGGATTTCTTTCATGATTTCATCACTTTCCTGATGGTGGAAGGTAGTAGAGGCTGGGCTCGGTTCCCAGCTCTTCTCTAAACCTGTAACCGCTTCTTCTTGCAAGAGTCTCGGAAAGAACGAGTGTTTCTTGGCCGTTGGTTATGGCGTCCTCGTTCGCGTCGCCGAAGAAGATTGCATTCATGCCCTCCTTATGGCATGCTTCCACGCACGCGGGTAGCCGCCCCATTCGAACCCTGTGGGAACACCAATTGCACTTCTCGGTTGTTCCCTTCCTGTGAGGAACCGGATAATCCGGCGTGTAGTTAATGAATTGTTCGTCCGGTGTGTGAGGCGGCTCCCCCCAGTTGAAATACCTACGGTCATAGGGGCATGCGGCCATGCAGAACCTGCAGCCGATACAACGGGTATTGTCAATTACGACGAGCCCCTCGTCGTTATAGTATGTTGCGCCTACCGGGCAGACCTTGACGCAAGGGGCATTCTGGCAATTGAAGCATGGCATTGGAAGAAATTGTGCCGCGTCATTTGGATCCGAAGAGGTATGGACGACTTTGATCCATTCTTGGTACCCGTTATAGTTTGGATTCCCCCACGCGGGAGGAATATGATGCTCGTCCACACAAGCCTGAGTACACTTCTGGCAGCCGTTGCACCTTTCCAAGTCGATAACCATAACCCACCTTCTTTGGCCACCGCCAGCCATCTGGGCCATAGCAGTAAACTTGGAACGGGTTTCAGCAAAGTTCGAGAGAGCCATTCCACCAGCTGCAGCAACTCCGACGCTGGCAGCCCATTTCATGAAACGACGTCTTGAGAGAGTCTTGGGCTTCACTACATTCACCTCAAGTCTTTGCCGAAATTCACAGAGAACACGCATCTCTTGGCACCGAACTCGGTTCCTCGACTCTCCAGTAACCTGACACGAGTGTCGACACCGAGCCGTTCCTCGAATATTGTCCTCAGAATTCCCTCTCTTAACGTACAGTTCGTTGCAACCATCGCGTCGGGGATCTGCTCACAGCCTAAACATTCAGACACACTCAGAGTGGCTCCTGAGCTGGTTGGTTCGACGTCTACCCTGCCCAGGCGGAGTGAATTGAACAGAACACGAAGCTCCTCGACCACCGAGGAGAATGATGTTGAGGTCATGGCTCGGGCAAGTTCCACACCAAGACTCGTCGCAACTCCACGAAGAAGAGCCTCCGATGATATGCCTGATACGTGCTGAAGCCTCCTTAACGCGGGCGCGAAAATGTCCACGAGCGAAACGAAATCAGGCTCGGTTGATGCCATGCGCTTTGACTTTCCTTTGCGGACTGGAAGTGGAGCGCTGTAGACGACGATAGGCCTTTTTCAGAAAACTATTCTACCCAACGAACAGAACTCGAGTTCTGTTCAGTCCAAACATTAGCAGTGTCAGAAATTCACTCGGTATGAGGTGAACAGGCATCCATAACATATGGCCTAGCGTTGGAACATCAGGAATTCATCACCAGATCCTGGCCGAGTCAAGCCATGCGCTCGAAGTTCCCCTTCGTGGGACCCGCCAATGACGTTTTTCAGACAATTGCGATCTGCCGCAAGACATACTACCAAGAACCGCTCGCGCTTAGTTCAGACACCCTTGAGGGCCATCTGTGCCAACACTAGACGAGAAGGTGCGCTGGAACGTTTGACATTGATTCGCTGAAGCAGCGACTTCTGTCGGAGGAGAAGGTCACAAGTTCAAGCAATCTAGGATTACCTGCCGCCTCCGTGGCCATAATCATCGACCCGGAGCTCTCGGGTGGCTCGGTTCTGCTGATTCGGCGAGTGGAAAGAGAAGGTGACCCTTGGTCGGGGCAGGTAGCATTTCCAGGGGGTCGCAGGGGACCCAATGACAAAACGCTCCTTGATACAGCTGTCCGGGAGGCTTGGGAGGAGGTTGGCATCGGGCTACGAGAACATGAATTGTTTGGTGTCCTATCCTTGGTGCCGACTCGCAGCGGTCGAATCGTGATTGCACCGTTCGTCTTTCGCCTCAAGGCCAAGGTCGCCGTTCGCACGAACGAAGAAGTTGCTGAAAGGATCTGGGTACCATTAAGCGAGCTACAAACCGCTCCAGTCAGTAAAACCGATGTTCAGGTCGAAGAGGGAAGGCTTGTGGTTGATGCCTACATAATTCGCGGTCACGTGATTTGGGGGCTGACCTTCAGAATCATAAACCAGCTCCTTCAACGCGAACAGACGTCGGACTTGTAGCCACGCATGAGAGCAGAAAAAAAGTTCTCGCGTAAAATGCGCTTGCTAACAGGGTGTTGCAGGAGTCTCTCTATGCGCTGGACGGGGTTGTTGTGCTCATCTACGCCTGAGGCGAAACGATGACAGGCAGTTCAGCCTAAAGTCAGAGTCTCTCTGACGCGATATGCGACGTAATCTGAGCGAGACTCATAATCTCGGCCTCAAGGCTTGACTACGGATCTAATCACTTCTTCGAGGCTCGTTTCGGTCTCAGGGCTCAATTGGAATTCTTCGATGATCGCTTGCCTAATCCGGCGCTCTATGCCCCCCGCGGACTTCCCGAAAACGTGGTGCAGTGCCACTGAGAATTCTTGTGGTTTGTCGGGGATCTGGTAGCGTTTTAGCGAGTAGTTGCGTCGCATGTAGAATGTCAGGGCCCGCCGCACCTCAGGCCCGAACTTGTTCAGGACCGTGTCGATGCAGGACAGGAGCCTGCGACGTTTCTCGTCAACCTGAACGGCCGTTTTGTGTAGATCATTGTTCAAACTTTACCCATTCCCACATTCCGCCAAGCCTTGTACAGGAGGAAGATGCTGTAGGTCATCAGTATGAAGAAGAAGAGGTAGGCGAAGAAATGCCCGAAATGAAGAGACTCAGCTCCCATCAGGGCAAAAATGTCAATGAAAGAGCCGAGCGCATACAGAAAGAACGCGGGAACCATGAGCAGAAAGGGTTTGTACAACATTCCGCCCTTGAAGAAAGAACTCAGCCTGAAAGTGTAGATTCCCACGGCCACAGAGAAGACAGTACCCAACATCTGGGTGTATACATCCCAGAGTTCAATCAATCCAGAAAGCCCACAGGGTTTGATGGAGACGGACGCTATAAATCAATTTCAGCAAAATGCAAGGATTCCCACACTGTTGACAGATATACCGTACACTATAAATTGCGAGCAGGCGCAACTCAGGGCCTCAAGATCGATACAAATGCATAGTTTTCATGTCCTAAGTCGGAATCAGTTCGGATTTCTGTTTCCCGATGAGTATGGTTCACGGTTTGGATATTCGGGATGACGCATGACCACAAAACTGACGCCGCGAGAGAAGCAGCTCGGCGAAGAAGAGCTCTTCGGCATGCTGGGCCATCGTTTTCGACTCGCGATTCTCGACCTGCTGCATGAGAACGTTGAGCTCTCCTATTCTGAACTCTTAGAGATGCTTGGCATCGATGAAGGACTGCTGAATTTTCACCTGCGAAAGATGCGAAAACTTGTGAGGATCACCGAGGCGAAGACCTACATGCTTTCTGATTTGGGTAAGACCGCATATGCCCTGATCCAGAAAGTTCAGGACAAATCCGGCGCAGCCCAAGAAGAAATAGCTCTGGCAGCACCTATTGTCCCAGCACTCACTAGCGGCATCGTTCTGCGCCGTATTCTGGCGTTCTTGGTTGATGCTGCAATACTGATGGCAAGCACCGGCCTAGTCTTTGACAAGAACTTTCTTTCCTTCGCGTATCGTTTACTTCGGCTTGAGTTCGGCAATCTTTTGCTTCCGGAACTTAGCTACCAGGCCATCGCGTCATACTCACATATCTTCTTTGCAGCTTACATAATCTTCACCGTTCTCGAAGCTTACAAAGGCCAGACGCTTGGAAAATTCCTCTTCAAAATCAGGGTAGTAAAAATACGGGCTGCGCAAAACGCGCGTGGTAGGCTTTCACTCATGGACTCTGCAGTGAGAAATCTCGGCAAAGTATTCCTCTTGCCCCTGGACCTTATTATTGGCCTGATCTTCTACAGCGGCGCAGGCTACCTGAGGTTTTTCGATTTCTACACCAGGTCAACTGTGGAAACAGTTGAGGTTCTCTAGAATCAGCGTCAATTCAGATATTGGGCATTGCCGCTGTCGGCTCGAAACCGAGACGATGCCAGTAGGTTACTCTACCAATGAGTGTTTCAATTGGAAGGTTAGCGTGACCGCAAAAATAGACATTACCGCAAAATGCGCCAATCGATCCACTCCTCCGAATAATTCGCCGAAGGCATCGCGGAGGGCCTCGGTCGTTAACCACCCTATCAGAACGATCAGAAGAATCGTGGGGAAGCTTCCGGGATGACCGCCCCTTCGTTGCCTTATTACTTGTACAATGAAAGTAATGATCGCCGCGGTAAGAATGACCAAAGTAAGGTTCGCGATATACTGAGATGTCAATTCAGTAGCGCCTCCATAGATATGCGTAGACAACGGCCAAAGCCAATGCGGAAACGGCGGCTCCAAATTCGAATGACTCTTCAAAAATGGGCTCCTGTAAGTATGCGAACAAGTGATGAAAGCCGTGAAAGAGGACCATCGAGGATAGAAATAATGGCAGGAGCAGCAGAGGCAGCCCTACACGAAGCGCCCTTCGCGTAACATAGAAGGCTATCCCACTCGAATAGAGCATGAGAAAGAAACTGGCTAGCTCCAAAATGTCTGCCAAGTCAGTCAAATCCGTATATCGAATAAATCAGCGACGCAAACCCAAGAACAACCATTGTGGACTCAATCATGCTCACGTCAACAAGCTGGAAGCCCAAGAACTCAAACAGAATCCCAGCAGCAACAGAACCTGCCGTTATGAGCGCGAACCCCAGCGATAGAAAGATCATATCCTTGCTGCGGTTTCTTCTATAGGCCTTAAAGCCCAGGTAGACCAGCACGGTGCCGAGTAGAACTATTGTTATCTTAAGCGCGCGGAGAAAGATTATGTCCTGTACCATCATCTCACCTCTCTCAGAGTGAAGAACCGCTTCAGCATCTTCTCGTCTGCCTGCACGTTCGGTGCCACATCTACGTCGAGGGTTCCCCTGTCAAAGCGAACGTTCGCGGATCGAATCGAGCTTCTGAAGAGCTCGTACTTCTTTCCGTCATCGGTCACAATAATTCTCTCGACCTTGAGAAGCCCGGATGCCTTCAACTCTTTGACCTTCCTGTAGGCCGAAGTGATCGGAATCGCCTGTTCCCGTGTGATATCCATAACTGATTTCGCGGCGTGGATTGTGGTCGTCAGGATAAGCCTCGCTTGGTCGTCTGCCAGCGCCCGTATTATCGCTCTCTTGCTTTCTTCCAGGCTGGTTTCCACACCCATCGCTTCTTTCCAGATTTGGAAACCCTTGTATTTAGATGATCCAGTTTCGACTAGTAGGCTGTTTGACGATTTCCAGCTCTGGAAACCAGCATCGGTAAACGTATTCTCTGTTTTAATGCGGCCAAATCAGACCATATTCTGAAGATGAAGCGAATGAAGAAGAACATCGTGATACTTGCGGTTGTTATAGTGATCTTGGCAGTTGCCAGCGGCCTCTACATTACCACGAGGCCCACAACCAGACAGATCACCATTCAAGCCTACGACTTCTTCTTTGTAGAACCAGGCGTCACCGGAAACAACCCCACGATAACCGTGAACTCTGGCGATACCATCGTCCTGACCATTCAGAATCTGGGAAGCAAGGACCATGAGCTCTTCGTTCTAACACAGTCAGACTACAACAGTTACGTCAAAGCAAAAGAAATGGGTCAAGCTGCAGAGGAACCTGAGCCAGCGTTTGACGAGGCTGAGGTTGAAGACGTTTCGCCCGGGCAATCGAAAACGGGAACATTCATCGTCGGACAACCCGGGACATATGTTTATGCATGCTTGGACGACGACGGCACCGAACCGTTGATTCACGCAAACAAGGGTATGTTCGGAACCTTCCAAGTCCAGCAGAGCGGCATGTTCGGCCTGTCGACGAACATTACTCAAGGGCTTAGCAACCTACCCACGATCTACGCCTTTCAGGCCTACCTACTAGTGGCGGTTGTCGTAGCAGGCACATTTGCAGGAAAACACGTACCATAATCACATGACCGCATTCGGGCCTACTTTCCTCCTTTTTTCGATCACTCAAGCTCCGATTCTCCATGGCCTGAGGCTTGACGTTTAATATAGCGGCTAAGGCTGAGCCCTTTCTTGAAGATTGAGGATGCAAGGTCCGACTGCAGCTGTGATTATGCAGCTGAGTTTGAAGTATGTGAAGGCCAGCCTGCTTTACTTAGTTGTGGTCGGCACGCTGCTTCTGTTGACGTTCGCCCACTTGATGCCGTTCGATATGTCAGCGTTCTACTTTATGCAGCTTTACGGTTTCGTGGCCATGATGATCTTCGGCCTATCCTACCTCTTCGTGCCTTCCTTCTCCCACGCATTCCTCTACAGCCTACGTCTTGCTAGGCTTCAGTTTTGGTTGATGAATGTAGGCGTCATTGGGCTTACGATCTCATTTTCTGGACTTCTGCCCTACAACCCTGACATAGGGTCTGTAGTGGTTGGTTCTTTACTGGTGCAGGTTGTCGCATTGTACTTGCATGCCTACAACCTCTGGCGAACCATGAAGGGCTGGAAGGGCTCACCGGGCGAGAGGCTGGCCCGGCAATCCGCTGGAACGAAATAGCAGTCCCAAAATGACTGGCGCAAATGTCGAAAATCCTAGATGCCTTCCTTGCGAAAGCGATTGTTCGAATCTTGGCGCTCCTCGCTGATAGCCATCTTACTGCGCCGCATTGGACCGAGGGGAGGCACATCGGATAATAATAAGAATGGAAGCTGACGGCTTACGGCTCGGCTCGCAGTAATTTAGCGACGGGCCCGCTGCGTGGTCGCAATAGATGGTTGATAATCCGACATCCGACAAGGAAACTATGGTACAGGAACTTGCGCGTTTCGTAGTCGAGGCATCCTTTGAGAAACTTTCAGAGGCCGCGAAGAGGGAACTGAAAATTCGTGTGATAGATTCCTTGGGTTGCGCCATCGGCGCCCTCGAAGGCGAACCGATCAGGATTATCAGCGCCCATCTGGATGATTTTGGTGGCGCCGAACGATGTACGCTAATCGGCGGAGGGAAGATATCACCCGATCTTGCGGCTTTCTACAATGGGGCACTTGTTCGCTACCTAGATTTCAATGACAGCTACTTGGCTAAAGGGGAAACCTGCCACCCCAGCGACAACGTAGCTCCCGTGCTGGCGGCCTCGGAATATGCCAAGGCCCACGGAAGAGAACTACTCGTATCCTTGGCAGTAGCCTACCAAGTGCAGTGCCGTCTCAGCGATGTTGCCCCCGTCAGAAACAAAGGGTTCGATCACACAACTCAAGGATCCTACGCTGTGGCCGCTGGCGTTTCTAAGGCATTGGGGTTGGATGAGGAGAAGACTGCGAATGCCGCCGCCATCAGCGGCACCGCACTCAACGCACTCCGTGTGACGCGAACGGGCAAGCTTTCCCATTGGAAAGGGCTCGCCTATCCCTACACAGCTTTCGGAGCTACACAGGCAACATACTTGGCCATGCGTGGCATAACTGGACCACCTGAGGTTTTCGAGGGCAACAAAGGTTTCATGCATTCCATTGCGGGCAAATTTGAAATCGAATGGCCCAAGGAGAAACTAGAACGGGTTACACGGACCATCCTCAAGAAGTATAATGCGGAGATTCATTCCCAGACATCAATTGAAGGAATCATTGAGCTGAAGGAGCAGCACGGCTTCAGTGCCGAGGACATTGAAAAGATCGAGATCGAAGTCTTCGACGTGGCCTTCAACATCATCGGCGGCGGTGAGGAGGGAGGGAAGGTTCGCGTGGAAACCAAAGAGGAAGCCGACCACAGCCTACCTTACATTGTTGCCGTGGCGATTCTTGATGGCCAGGTCATGCCGGACCAGTACCTCCGGGAGAGGATTCTGCGAGATGATGTTCAACGCTTGCTCCGAAAGGTCGTGGTTAAGCCTCGCGAGGATTTCAGCCGAAGGTTCCCGAACGAAATGCCATCGAGACTGATTGTTCACCTAAGGAACGGGCGTGTCGTCGAGAAGGAGAAATCCGATTATGAAGGCTTCTACAGCCGACCCATGAGTTGGGACACCGCTGTGGCCAAGTTTGACCGACTAAGCTCACCCTACGTTGACGCTGACCTAAGAAAAGAAATAGTAGAAGTTGTCAGCAATCTGGAACACAGGCCTGTAGCGGACCTAGTGAACCTGTTAGGTAGAATCCGTAACCCTGAAGTTGGAATGAAGCGATGAGTAAGAGCAGCGATAAACCGTTCTCGTTTATTCGAATGAATGAACGCCAATCAAAACCTCGCACGAGGGGCGTTACGGAGATTCGGGGCCCCTACTATACCGTGATGGGCAAACGGTACCTAGAAGACATCCTAGAAACCATGGGAGAGTACGTTGACGTTCTCAAGTTTGCCGCAGGTTCTTTCTCCCTGATGCCTAGGCAGGCTCTCAAGGACATCCTTGACCTAGCCCACCGATATGATGTGATGGTTTCCACGGGAGGCTGGATGGAATACGTTCTTGCGCAGGGACACGAAGCCGTAGACCGTTACATCAGAGAATGCCGCGAAATTGGCTTCGACATCATCGAGGTCTCGACAGGTTTCATTACGATTCCAAATGACGATTGGCTGAGGCTTGTTGAACAAGTCCAGAAGGCCGGGCTGAAGGCGAAGCCGGAGGTTGGAATACAGTTTGGCGCAGGCGGCGCCACGGCTGTTGAAGTGTTAGCAGCTGAGGGAACACGGGACCCGGAATGGGCTATACAGCAAGCGAAGCGTTTCATCGAAGCCGGCGCCTACATGATCATGATCGAATCCGAGGGCATCACGGAAAACGTGAAAGTCTGGCGAACCGACGTCGTGAACAAGATCGTTAGCGCGCTTGGCCTGGAGAAAGTGATGTTCGAAGCTGCTGACCCCGAGGTCTATGAATGGTACATCAAGAACTACGGCCCAGAGGTCAACCTGTTCATTGACCACAGCCAGATAGTTCAGCTGGAGATTTACAGGCGGGGGATCTGGGGAACCAAGAACATCTGGGGCAGGATACTCACATACAAAGGCCCGAAAAAGTAGCCGATGGATGACCCAGTAGCAGAATATCACGGAACAAGCCAGCAGATTTCAAGTTAGCTGACCGCGGCCCATAATGGTCCCGAATGTGGTGGTACTGCGCCAGTGGCATCAACGAACCAAACGCTCTTGACACTACTTCGGACAATGCTGGGTGGATGTGCATTCCATCAATCACTGGCCTTGCGCTTCCATGTGTCCGCGCCTGTTCCGACACAGTAGGATTCTTATTCTTCTCCTCTCGTTCTAGCACGAACTGTTTCAGAGCACGTGTCTGCTATGACTGACGGTTGGTCCCCGCCCAAGAATGCGAAGATTTGGGGTCATCTGTTCAACGAGGTAGTGCGCGCAAACCACTGTATGATGTGCGGCGCATGCGTGGCTTCCTGTCCCATAAACGTGCTTAACGTGAACGTGAACGAGGAGCCAGTCATCAAGGGACCCTGCGCCGCCTGCCAAGTCTGCTACTACAGTTGCCCTAGGCTTGAGCTACCGCTGGATGAAATCGAGTACTACCTCTTCGGAAGAACACGCAAACCCGAAGAAGAAAGCTTGGGAATCTACAGGAACGTCTACACGGCAAGGGCCCTAGACGAACAGATATGGCACGCAGGCCAAGATGGAGGCACGGTTATCGCGCTAATGACCCACGCGCTTCAGATCGGCTTGATCAACTCCTTCGTGACTTCCGACTTCACGAAGTCGAATTCCGTGTTCGTACTCGGCAACGGAATGACACTCAAGACCGTCCCAGTAGTTGGTAACACCGCCGAAGACCTGCTTCGAACCGCAGGTTCCAAGTACACGCACGGCGGCGTACTCGGAGTTCTCTCAGACGCGGCCGCGTCCTTTCCCGACGGAAGAGCTGGCCTTGTAGCCTTGCCTTGCGAGCTTCAAGGATTGTGGAGGATGTATACCTCGCTCCAAGCCACAGTGAAGTTCGGAGGGTCATGGATCCGGGGAGGTCGCCCGGTTCTTACCATAGGCCTGTTCTGCTCGAAGGTCTACACCCACGACAAGCTCGTGACCGAATTCATTCAGAAGAAGCATGGCATTGACCCAGCCAAGGTCACGCGAACGGTCATCAAACGCAACCGTTTCAAAGTCTACCTAGGAGCCGACACGGTTCTTGATGTACACGTCAAAGAGCTTGAACCCTACATGAGCCAGCCCTGCCACTATTGCATCGACTATGTCGCTGAACTCGCCGACATCTCAATAGGCGCTGTAGGCTCCGAGGATGGATGGACGACGGTCATCGTCAGATCTGAGCTTGGCCAGAAGTTGTTCGACAGCGCCATTCGCGCCAGGGTAATTGAAGCAAAACCCATTGACCAAGCGAAGCCCACTGGGCTACCGTTTGTTGTCAAGCTGTCCAACAGGAAGAAACGTGAGCGCAACGCCTACTACATCAGGCGAGGGTTGCGTGATGGCTTTCTTCAGCAACGCAAGCATGAGTTGCTGCAGATAGCACCAACCCCCGAAGCCAAGTAAAGAAACTTCGGGATTCCGATGTGAATGCTTGACAACCTAGCCCTGATTGGGCTCACAATTTTCCTGTCCACAATCTTCATAATCGTACTTCATGCGGCCGAGTGGCTCCAGATAGGAACGCTCGCTAGGCTGAGAGAGACCGTGAGTAGCGGCAAGGTTTCCTCAACAATTGTTTTTCTGCAACGTGGGCTCGGAATTGAGGCCGCATACTACTTTCTGCTTCTGATCGGCTTTGTTGTTTTCTTTCCAGGGGACGTGATCTTGATGGTTCTGGTGGCCATGTTGGGAGTCCTCCATCTGACAGCCTTTCAATACCTTCTTGCCAAGAAATCTGGACAATGGATTCGGAACTTAACTGCAAAGAGAGTTGCCGGGGTGCTTGTTTTCGACGTGCTGGAAGTCATTGTGCTTGTGGTTCTGGCCTTAAGATTTCTTCCAATCTCGTAGCTGATCTGCTGACCCGAGCATCGCAGACGCAGTTAAGTCCTTCTCTGAATGCCTACGCGAGCTTGGCGGTAGCCTGAGCCACCAGCTCAGCCACACCAGTCTCCTTACAGAGCTCCTGAGGCAGCCCAGATAGACACAACAGGGCAGCGACTATGTTCGCTTCGGCGTCAATGGTTTTCCGAATCTCAGACTCAACTTTCTTCAGTTCTGTTTCGGTCTGCCTGAAGGTGTGGCCTATGAAGATCTTAGGCGTGAAGCCGGCTCCAATCTGCATGAACCTGCCCCCCACCAAAAGAAACGGAATGTACTTGTCAGGGTTGAACTTGCGAACTAGTTTCTGCTCCGTCTTCAGTAGCTTCTGAAGCGGCTTGAACTCCCTATCCTTGATTTCACGGGATACGAACTCGATGTGCGAACTTGTATACTTGGCCTCGGTGAAATCGTAAGTAGGCAGATTCAGGAACGGCTCGTCTCGTGCTGCGCTTATGGTCTGCTTCAACCCGTCCCACTGGCCGAATTTTGAGAGAGCCCTGACTATGGCCCAGCGTTCGGCAGCACAGTACGGGCAATGCTCTGCACCCATGAAGAAGACGAAGAGTTTCCCATTCCGCCTCATCGATTCCTTTGAGATCTCAGTGAATTTTCCGAGAACCTTGACCCTTCTGCTCATGCCTTTAAAGCGCCGCCAACGCATACGAAAGGTCGCCATTTATTCCTAACGGCACTTCTGCACATGAACCAGCTAACTTCCGATGTGGATAGGTTACTACGAGCCAAAAACGCGAAGAAGACCCGCCTGCGCAATGTTCCCCATTAGAAACTTTGACGTAACAGGGGCAGACTACGGACTACTGATGTTGAGCATGCCTTCTCCGAATTCTTTTGATCAGTAGGTATGAAAGCAACCCGGCGAAGACTGCCAGAACTACATATACGATGACCTTCTCGATCAAAAGAATGCACCACCCTATGGCCGTAATAACGCAGACACCCCCAGGGTCACACGAGCCGTAGACGAGGAAATTGTAGATTGAGTAGGCAGAGTAAATCATCGAAGCGAAAAATGATACGGTAAAGATCCACGAGATTATGGTGAAATTTCGGTAGAAGAACCGCGCGAGCGGCGGAACAACAAGCAACTTCGCGGTTACCTTAGCCTTTATCCTCTGATCTATCCCCACATCGCAGGGGCTCAGTGTCAGGGTCTTCATTACGCATCGAAGGGCATCACGCGCCAAATGCTTGTATTTAGCAGACCCGACGCTCATAACCGAAAAGACGACCAGTGCAATTATGCAGAGCACCATTGCCTCATCCGGCGCCCGGGGTGTCCTGAGCTGCTACGCCGGAGAAGACTACGGCTATATTCGTGCTCGGGTTGCTTTCCAGCTCTGTTATCGACCGCACCATCCCCAACACTATCGGTGTCCCTCGAAGAGAAAGCCGGAAATCATAGGAGTCCGAATGCAGCGGTAGTGAAAGCCATCTTCCCAAGCTCGCTTGAGTTCTCGCGTCCACAGAACGAGCAGCGTGTTGTAACCTCCGCGGTCGCGTTCAAATTCCTCTCCACCATTTCAAAATCAGTTACGATTCCGGAAGGGTACACTCTACCACAACCAGGACACTTCACGAGAAGCTGGCCAAAGCGACCCAAGTGGATCACGCCCGCACACAAGATTTGCGCAAAGTCTCCTAAAGACTATTGCTTCCATCTCTACCCGCAAGTCGCTGTTGGAGATTTCTCTGCAAATTACGAGATACCTAAATCCACAAAGAATCTCAGTTACTTCTTAGCTCAATTACGATTCCATGGCAGCAGGTTTCGCGCTAGTTCTCCGCCAGCAAATATCCATTTATTTTTCAACTACCATTCTTCGTCATGCGTCCCTTCATAAATGTAGAAGCAAAGTCACTACCGGAAGCCTATCAGGGACTCTATCTCCAACTGGGAGAGGAGGGTAAGTGGGGCCAAAAAGAGAGCTATGCCGTCGGCAGAAAGTTTGACAAGGTCTTGGAATGTGAATCGCGAGTGGCAATCGCAGATGTTCTGCAAGAGCCTATCCTGAGCCTAGCTTTTCCTAGTTTGAAGGACTTGCCAACGTACGTCAGTGATATTCTTCTGGGAACGAAAGACTACATCATAGGCACCGGTTATGATTATACTTATCATGATAGGATTTTTCACAGAGTGGGGGGTCCGGGTGGGCAAATTGCCTACGTCATCAGGAAATTGATGGAAGCAACTTGTTCAAACAGAGCCCAAATAACCACATGGATTCCTGAAGTGGATTCAAAAATCGGAGGTCCGCCCTGTTTTCAGAGAGGATGGTTCAAAATCGAAGACGAAGTGCTTCATTTTGAGACTGATTGGAGAAGCAGGGAATTTGTCTATGCGTGGTACGAGAACATCATCGGAATGGCTGCCTTGGCTTTGCTCGTCAGAGACTGTCTTAGAGATTATTCCTCATTGCGGTTGCACGACGTTATTTGTTATGTGGATAAGTGTAATTCTCTGCACGTATACGAAAGAGACTACAATGATTTTGAGAGAACCCTTTCCGCTCTTAGACAGAGAAAGGGAATCGTGGATGCATGGAATTCCACAGATTCCAAGTCTGTGGCGTTGTTTGCAGGAAGAGAATTGTTCTCGGCTGTGAAAGAGGCCAAGAAGCGTATTTTCGATCCGGTTTTCAAGAGACAATGACAATCTCAGATGCATCGAAACTTGAAGAACCCGCCCTGAATGCCCTCCGAATCCCGCCAGTATTTTTATTCGAGGCTTCTACGGTGTAGAAGTGACGATAAGCAATCAGTGGGCGTGAACATGAAGTTCGAGGAGAAAGTCTGGAAGCTCATGGAGGAAATCCCTGAAGGCAGAGTCACGACTTACGGTCTCATCGCTAGGAAGCTGAATACTAGGGCATACAGAGCTGTTGGAAACGCCTGCCGCAGGAATCCTTATGCCCCGAGAGTTCCGTGCCACAGGGTGGTAAGGTCTAACGGGACTGTTGGCGGCTTTGGAGGGAAGACTTCCGGCAAAACTGTGAAAGACAAGATCCGGTTGCTAAGAAAAGAAAACGTGACAGTCAAGAACGGAAAAATCATTGATCTTGAAAGAGTTCTCTTCAGATTCTAGACGTGAAGAATGCGTTCGGGCAACGGCTGCCATCGACGGCCAAGATCGTCCTTGGAAGTTGGTAGGTTGACTGGATGATGAGGTCATTCAACGTACGCCAAGATGGCGCCTGCCAACACCAGCAAGCCAGGGATCCATGAGAAGGTTACGAGCAGCAGGACGCCTCCAATGATTCCGATGATTGCGGAGCCCTTGTTTTGACGTAACTTGAATCCACTGTATATCGCCAGAATTGCTCCGACCAGTGCCAGAGCGCTCCAGAGCAGCATTATTCCGCTGAAGAATACCCCAAACTGTGGGTATCCCATCATCCAGAAACCACCACGCCGACCCATCATGCCGAAGCCGAAATCCATCATACCCGCAAAGAACTGGATCATGAACATTGAAACAAGCGCGAAGACCAAACCGAGAATACCACCAATGATCACAAGCGCCGAAGCAAGATCCAGACGAGTCTTAGGCTGACCGGCTGTAGCCTGCTGGGTTTGCCGGGTAGCACCACAAGCAGGACAGAAGACTGCTCCTTCTGGCAACTCTGCTCCGCACCTCACACAAAACGCCAACTGAGCCTGCCTCCGTGAATTTCTTTCAATGTCAGTCATCACCCTGGGCTTTTAACGATTGGTCGAAGAAGAAAGCTCGAAGGCTACCGGTGCTCGACGGCAAGAAACTTGTTGGTAATGTCACCGAAAAGGATCTGATGGGGTGGGTGTTCCGGGTTTCGCACGAACCGAACGTACCGAAACATCAAGGCCATCCTAGAAGCCAGATAGGCCTTGTAGGAACCGCTCTGCAGAAAACTATGAGTTTTCGTAGAGAGGGGCAGAGCAGACGTTTTTCAGTCGTCCTTGCGGTCCGTTCTTGCGAATACGGCCATCAGTCCAACTAAGACGACAAGGCCGAAGGCGCT
>CAZYOZ010000020.1:1858-28221 GCA_964649235.1 uncultured Candidatus Bathyarchaeia archaeon | reverse complement strand
AACTCTTCGATAGCTGGGTTGGATGCCTCAGCCCACGGGATTACCGACAACACGTACTTGCACATTCACACTACATCTTCAGAGAACTCGAAAGCCAAGGTGTGCCCAGGATCCATTTCGGGACTGGCACTTCAAACCTCCTTCGCGAAATGAAAGAAGCGGGGGGTGACGTTTTCGGCGTCGACTGGAGAATACCCATCGACCAAGCATGGGATGTTCTCGGCAGTGACGTTGCCATTCAGGGCAACTTGGACCCCGCGGTCCTTCTAGCCGATGCCGATCTTGTCAAAGAGTATGCAGCGGACATACTGAAACGAACCTCAGGCAAACTAGGCCACGTATTCAACCTGGGTCACGGGATGCCGCCTGAAACACTGCCAGAAACCGCTGCCGAGTTAGTAAAATTCGTTCACACACAGACACACACCCGGTGATGACAGTGTCCGGCTTGGCAGTTCTTCTGATGGCGTACGGGACGCCGAGCTCTGAGGACGATGTAGAAGCGTACCTAACGGATATCCGAGGCGGCCGGAAACCGACCCCTCGAGCTGTCGAAGACCTGAGGGCGCGTTACCGGAAGATAGGCGGCAAGTCACCGTTGCTCGAGATCACGCAGGCTCAGGGAGCTGCCTTGGAACGCGTTCTTTCCTCGCGAGGAGTAGACACTCAAGTCTATGTCGCAATGAAACACTGGCAACCCTACATCAGAGAAGTCGTCCCACAGATCGCGCAGAATGGCTGCCGTAGGCTGATCGGCCTTGTTCTCGCACCACACTACTCGCACATCAGCACAGACGGTTACAAGCAAGCGTTCGACCAGGCTTTGGCCTCTACGCCTATCCTTCAGGTTGACTTCATAGGGAGCTGGCATGACCACAGTGGCTTCCATGCAGCCATTGGAGAAAAAATCCAACGGGCGCTGCAACGGTTTCCACAATCAACCCGAGGCAATGTCCAAATATTGTTTACTGCCCATAGCCTTCCCGAGAGTATTCTGGAAAAGAATGATCCCTATCCCCAACAGCTCCAAGCATCGTGCCAGTCGGTGGCCAGCCTTTTGCGCCTGGGTCGCTGGTCGTTCGCATACCAGAGCGCAGGCCACACTAACGAGAAATGGTTGGGACCAGACATCTTGGAATTTCTTGAGGAATTCAGTGGCCGGGAACGTGGTGGGAATGTGCTGGTTGTTCCAATCGGTTTTGTGGCTGACCATCTTGAGATACTCTACGATATTGACATCGAAGCCCAGTCAGCCGCCGAGGCGAGAGGTATGAACCTGAAAAGAGCAGAATCGCTCAACACCAGTCCCAAGTTCATCGAGACCCTATCGGACATCGTATCCCGCCGGCTCTAATTGGATGCTCCGCTGAGCGGCGAGGAATAGAGGCCGGTCCAAGCGTTTCCATAAACCCAACGCAATAATCAAAAGGTGCCTTGTTTTCGTAGGGTCTGAGGTTGAGCACGTGTGTTCCGCTTGCCGATGACTATGTAGGTAACTAGGCCCTTTGCGATTAGCTTCCCTGTTTCGTCAATCACTTCTGCTTCTCCGACTGCAACCGTTCTACCCTTGTGTAAGATCCTTCCTCGTCCTCTCACCCAGCCTAGCTTTGCTGGTGCTACGAAGTTCACTTTCAATTCGATTGTCGTGATCGACTCTTGTGGCTTCAACATCGTGCACAATGCTAGGCCTACGACCGAATCAACAATTGAGGCTATGCTCCCTCCGTGCGCGAATCCTGCATCCTGTGTCAGCTCCCGCCGTACTTTCATCTTCATTTCGGAACCGCCCAAGGAGAGCCGCGTTAGAGTCATGCCTAGATGCTTGTAGTACGGCATTCGTCGGGCGAGGTCTCTAATCCATTTGGCTTGACTTGCGGACACCCTAACCACGCCTACGCCCTCCGCATATGACTTGTTCAGCGAGTACAATCGAGACGTTACCATTCGGTCTCCTAGATGATGTTATGTTCCTCGATGAACAATGTCCGTATTTCGCTCGCGAAAGCTTCCGCGTCTTTCTGAGTTGCCACCCCTTCAGGCGAGGCGAAAGCCTGTTTCATGCTGTCCTTGTCGTCGAACCACATTTCAACGATGCCGTGATAATCGGGCTCTCTATTCGGAGGTCGCTTAACGATGTTGATGACATACCTTCTTAGCCCGGGCATCTTCTTAGCGATGGGCGCGTGCGTTTCCAACCAATATTCGGCAAACTCCTCATCTGACATGGTTTGTTTCTTTCTCAGCAGAACGATCTGTTTGAACGTAGCAAATACCCCCTGCAAAACTAGGGGTGTGGAGCAATTAAGCTGCATTGTGAAAGAAATGTGCGGAAAGTGAGTTAGCTGGTGAATTATGTTCGGCCGCGCGACCTATCGATGAACAGGTTTCTTTGCAGTAAGTGTTGCGCTATATGTTGTGCTACTGCAACAGGAGTGCATTTCGTCTCCAAGAGGGCTGCTTCTAACGCGAATATCCGTGAAGCCTGCTTTCTTCATGAGCGCAGTGTATTCCTGCTCCGGGATGGCGCCCGCAACGCAGGCTGCCCACTCCTCCAAATCGTGTTTGGATAATTCGGAACTTTGGATTGCCAGGATGTCAGCGATCACGATTCTGCCGTCGGGTTTCAAAACCCGGAATGCCTCTCGAAAAACAGCGCCTTTGTCAGGGGTCAGGTTGATGACGCAGTTGCTGAGAACCGCGTCCACGGAATCTGAATCAATTGGAATGTGTTCTATCTCGGCCAGCCTAAATTCCACATTCGTGGCATTGTGCTTCTTGGCTGTGTCTCTGGCGCTCCAGACCATCTCAGGTGTGGCGTCGATGCCTATTACACGTCCCGCTGGACCCACAATCCTTCCTGCCTTGAATACGTCAAAGCCCCCGCCGCACCCAAGGTCAAGGACGACTTCCCCTTCTTTTATTTCAGCCGTTTCGACTGGAGAACCGCATCCCGCGTATAGCTTCCCAGCCTCTGAGATAGCTGGGTCTAGAGAGATGAGTCCAGGACCACAACACAGTTCACCGCTTCTGTGCCCCGTAGCGATCTCGGCGTAATGTTGTCTGACCGCCTTGCGTATCGTAGCTTCGTCTTGCATCGCTGATCACTTACTTCCGGACGCAGTACTCTCGCAGAATCATCGGGCCTACGAGCGGGCCAGGTGATATTATTATTGGTGTCCACTCTGTCTTGCACACGTTTTCCGATTCAAAGTATTCGGATAGGCCTGAGTCATTGCCTGCGAGCAGGCTACGCAGCTGGGAGAGAGATTTCACAACACTCATTTCGATCTACTAACTTTGGTAAGTAGAAAGGGATATAAACTCTTTCTGAACTCTACTACTAGTAAGTGGTAGAAATTTGCAAACGCTGGCGCGAGCTGCAGAGGTAGACGGGAGGGTAATGGAGAACCTCTCTTCCACCCTCAGAGGCTTGGGGCTATCGAGCTATGCGTCAAGAACCCTAGTCGCCTTGCTAGCAAATGCTCCACAATCAGCTGGTGGTATATGCAACGTCACTGGCATACCGGACTCGAAGATCTATTATGCGCTAGAGGAGTTGGACCGGGCCAAACTAGTCGAATCACAGCATGGGACACCGACTCTCTATAGGCCCGTACCATTCGAACAGCTGGAATCGAACCTTCTTCGTGCACAACAGGAAGAACACAGGCGCCGCCTACGCTTAGTGGAAATCTTTCGCAAACAGGCAGAACCATTAACAGAGGCTCGAGCCGAGCCAGCGCAGGTCGAACTGGCCTACATACTGAAGGGGCGTCGAAACATAGTGGAGCGAATGCTAACAATGATCGAACAATGTCGAAAGGAGATCGTAGTCCTAATTTCGAACGAAGAACTCTGGAGAGGAGTCTCAGAGGGTCAGCTGAAGGCCAAAAAGCACAGAATTAGGGTCGGAATTGGAGCTACCCGAAACTTGACTGAGGCCGAGAACATGAGCTCTTTTGGAGACCTCCGAGAGATGGATTGCGACTGTAACCTGCTGATAAGCGATTCAGAGAAACTGGTCACTGTCTCGCATTTCGATACAGAGGGAGCCTACGCCATTGTGACGTCAGACAAGAGCATGATTCGATTCAGCCGCGAATTCTTCGACAACCCCAACTGCTGCGTGAAGACGTGAACACTTTCCAACATGCGAAAGCTGTTCTGAAGCGTTGTGTTATGATCCATGCTACATCAATGAGATTGCACGCCTAAAGATCACAATCGCCAGCAAGACCACAATACCTGCCATGGCGAATGTGGTTGCGTAGCCTAAGTGAAAGGAAATGAAACCTGAAGCAAATGCTCCTAAGAGCAGTCCTGTGCCAGTCAATGCGCTATAAATTCCAAGCATCTCGCCCTGCTTGCCGGGCTGTAGGTTGTGGTATATGATAATAGAACTCGCTGTGTTTGCTAGAGTGAAAGAGGCCCCAACCACCGCCAGTGTCACAACGCTGGCCATAATGAGTTCGGTTACCCCGGAAATCATCGTAAGTGCAACTGCTGAGAAAAGCGTCAAACTTCTCACCAGCATTGAGGCGATTGCCACTTTGGCTTCGCCGACGTGAGCTGAAATCCTTCCTGCATAGAAGAACGAGACTGTGTTTGATGTGAATAGCAGAAGATAGACAATGAACACCTCAAAATCCTGAACCATTCTGATTTTAAGAAACGGAGTGAACGAAGTAAAAAACAGGGAGGCGCCGCTGAAGAAGAGTGTCATGCCGATGAAAAGTAACGGCAAGGTTTGAGCTAGACTAAGCCTAACCATCCTGTAGAAACGTTTGAAATCATTGACTGTAGGCATCTTCAGGAAGATTAGTGGAAGGTCCTTTATTCGTGACGCGAAAGCCTCTGGTGAAAATACTAGTGCTTCACGTTCAAGAATCCTGTCGGGTTCCTCTATCATTTTTGCTAGCCCGAGCGCCAAGAGTTGCATAATCACGCAGTAGATCAGGTAGGTGTTCAGTGGAAGATACTGGGTCCAGATGATGCCCGGTGCTACACCGAGGACAAACCCAAGGCTCGAAGCGCTGCTCATTCTGGCAAATTCGGACGCCCAGTCGCGTTTTGGCGTAAGTTCCATGATGAGTAGTTGCGTAGTGGGTGTGTAGGCTGTGTTCACGAACCCGTAGATTCCATACAAAAGAATTAGCGTGGGGATGGAAGACGTGAGGAATTTTGCCACGAAAATTGTAGCAATGGCCAAAGTTGCAGCATGAATCAGGGAGCGACGTTTCGGATATCGATCAGCTACGTAACCCCAAATCAAAGATCCTGGGATGACAGCAAGGTTGAATGACGCGCTTGCATAGCCAACGTCAATTACCGTACCGCCTAGGTCGAGCAGGTAGAGTGGTAAGAGTGTCCAAATGCCTCCGTAGGCTGCGTTGATGGGGACGACGTAAAGGTACCATGCCCGAAGTTGTCTCGGCGTGTCACGTCGCCTCTTCATTTGCTCATCGATTGAAGCTAGTCAAGGATATTATCGACCCTAGCATGCCAATATCGCTAAGCGTTCGTCTTCGACATCAAGAGGATGCTTGCGATTATCATGACAAATCCCAGTAGAGCGTCTGGTGTGAACGTTTCATGAAACAATAGAAAAGCGAAGGTCGCGGCTGAAACAGGTTCCATTATTGCAAATACACTTGCCTTCGTAGCTTCGATGAGTTTGAGTCCGCCTAGATAGAGAAGATACGCGAGCGCCGTGGGCAGGAACCCAACTCCTGCAACAAGAGACCATGCGAGCGTATCCTCGGGAAGATGGAAGCCTTCCATGGCGAACATAACGGCAAAGAGCGGTACGGCACCAAAAGATAATGCGACCAAGGATGTTACGGCTGGTTCACGATTCGTGCCAAGTACTTTTCCGAAAATGTACCAGGTCGAATAGGCCATTCCTGAACCGATCGCTAGCCAATCACCGAGTTGATTCTTGGACGTGAAGAGGGGCTCTCCCCTGGCCAAACCAAGGATCAGAAACGCCCCCAGCATGGACAGTATTACAGCAGTTACCTTTGCGCGACTCATCCGCTCCTTCAAGATTGCTCTTGACAGAATTGCAACGAAACCTGGGCCAGTGTATAGTAGCGCGACGGCGTGCTGCACATTCGTGTACGCTATCGTCGTGAAGTACAGCGCTTCGAACACTGTCAGGCTACAAAATCCAAAGGCAATGAACAACAGAACCTCGCGACGGGTGAGTGAGACTTCGTACTTCTTGAACAGCGTGAAAACAGCCAAGATGGGTATTGCGAAAACAAGGCGGAACCAGGCGAGCGAAATCGGACCAACTGAAGTCTCAGCGTAAGTGAGCTTAGAAAAGATCCCCAGAGTTCCCCAAAGGAGCCCGGCGCTCATTACGAGCAATGCGCCCTTAGTTTGGTGGTTCAAGTCATGCCCGCCGAGATTTCCATAAGTTGATGAAGCGCCAGACTGACACATCGTGCAGAACCATAAATATCCATCAGTTAGCTAGAACCGCCAATTCCATGAGCCAGAATGGGTGTCTCCTTTGCGCGAAGAGCTGAGGATACGGCATCATCCCTATCTGAAGTTCGATTGCGGAGAAAAGTTCGAATATGCTGTGGAAATTTGGATCTCGAAGCATACGAGAATGAATCGCTGGGAGCAGCGCTCTGGGCCAACGGAATCAAGTTCTGTCTAGAAGTTTCAGCTTTCACAGGCCACCTCGTCTGTGGAAAACTGCTCGCGGAACAAATTGTGGACGGGAAAGCATCGGTTTCTATAGAACCGCTTAGTCTAGAGCGGTTCATCCGTAGGGTCTTGCAGATCGAAAAAACAGTTGTCGGGTGGCGTCTGTCAAACGGGTAGTGGTCTAATACTTGTCTTTGTCTAAGGCTATGAGCGCATTGCTAATCGCCTCAATCTCCTTCGGATCTAGCGCCGTCTTCATCAGGTACGCAACACAGGCCTCCGCCCTATCATTAGCCTTCTTCCGCCTGGCAGTAGCAGCACTCGCCATGATCTTTCTAGCCGTGTCACAAAGAAATCTGAAAAGTCTGCCCACACGGGATCTGCAGCTGGTGTCAATTTCAGGCCTAGTGTTAGGCCTTCACTTCGCAACATTCATTCTTTCTGTCAAGGAGACGACCGTAGCAAATGCCACCTTTCTGGTCAACACGAGCCCGTGATGCTAGCCGTCTTGTCGCCTTTGCTAATCAGGAGCGTACAACATCGCGGGAAGGGGTCAGCGTTGTTGTCGCGGTCCTCGGCGTAGTTCTTGTGGCAAATGCAGGAATGAATTTCAAGCAGTTCGGTTTCGCGGACTTATCCGCTCTACTTGCAGCTCTCTTCATTGCGCTCTATTCCTTGGTGGGCAGGTACCTGAGAACAAGCGGCCTCGCAACGGCCTGCTACACGTCGTACGTGTACACAGTGTCTGCGGGCGTTATCTTGGTTCTTGCGATGACTCTCGGCGAGAGCCCATTTAGGCTGTACGATGCCCAGAACCTACTCGCGATTCTTGGCTTAGCAGTGGTGCCGACGGCGGTTGGCCATTCGCTCTACAACTACGCCTTTAGGATCGATTAAGACAGTAACAGCGAACCTTTTCCCTCTATTGGAACCAATCATTGCTTCTCTATTTGCGATGGTTCTCTTCGCCGAGGTTCCAACGTTGGTGCAGATGTTTGGCTATTCACTGATTCTTGTTTCAGTTGTCATCATTGTTACGGGCACTAAATGAGCAAGCAAAGGTGAGGCTGATCGAGCCACACCCTTCAATGAAAATCATTAGGCGGTCTGGTGTGGTTGACCTGCTAAGTGAGTATTGATGGATCGCCAATCATATTGAGCCCACTTTTTCGCTCAACTCTGCACTTCCGATTGAATCAACCCTTCAAGTTGCACCCTCTTACACAAATACGAGCCTGCGCTAGATTTGGCGTTCAATTCAGCAAAGTTAGGGTGCTAAGGCTTGCTTGACATAAAATTCGTTCGTGAAAACTCGAAGGTCGTCAAGGAAGACCTGAAACGCCGGGGCGCCTTAGAGAAGGTGTCATCGGTGGATGAATTACTTCGGAATGATCAGAATTGGCGAAGGCTTCAAACAGAAGCCAACAACTTGCGTAGCAAAAGGAACAAACTAACTGAGGAAATAGCCAAACTGCGAAGAAAAGGCGAAGACGCCGCCGAACTAGTCAAGCAGGCGGAGGAAATTCCCGACCAAATAAAGAAGCTGGAGAAGGAAGTTGAGGAGCTTGAGAGAAGGATCACGGACACACTTCTACAACTGCCAAACATTATGCACGAAAGCGTTCCATGGGGAAAGGACGAGAACGACAATGTAGAAGTGAAAAGATGGGGCGAACCGCCGAAATTTGATTTCGAACCAAAGGACCACATTGACCTCGCCAACAATCTCGGCTTGGTCGACCTAGAAAGGGCCGCAAAAGTGGCCGGTTCCAGATTCTACTACCTCAAAGGCGACCTTGTCAAACTGAACTATGCGATTATCAAGTTCGCGTTGGACTTTGTTGAGAAGAAGATGTTCAAGCTAATCCAGCCCCCCTACCTGTTGAGGAGGGAGGCAGTTGGAGGAGCTGTGGCCCTATCGGATTTCGAAGATGTGATTTACAAAATCGAAGGCGAAGACCTCTACCTCTTGGCAACATCGGAACACGCACTGCTTGCTCAACACATGGACGAAATACTCGACGGCAAGCAGCTTCCGCTCCACTATGGTGGGGTAAGCCCTTGCTTCAGAAAAGAAGCTGGGGCCCACGGCCGGGACACAAAGGGGATCTTTCGCGTCCACCAGTTCGAGAAGGTTGAGCAATTTGTTTTCTGTAGGCCTGAGGATTCGTGGAAAGAACACGATTTGCTGTTGGCAAATGCGGAGGAGTTCTGCCAGCTCCTGCAGATTCCGTATCGCGTCGTCAACGTTTGCTCTGGAGACTTAGGGACTGTTGCAGCAAAGAAGTACGACTTGGAAGCTTGGTTGCCGGGCCAGGGCAAGTACAGAGAGATAGTTTCGTGCAGCAACTGCACAGCTTACCAAGCTGTTCGGTCGAAGGTTAGGTACAGGGACAGACCGGACGAGCCTACGAAGTGGGTACACACCTTGAATAGCACACTAGTAGCAAGCGAGCGAACACTGATCGCAATAATGGAGAACCACCAGATGAAAGATGGAGGAATCGGCGTCCCGACCGCTCTCCAACCCTACATGGGTGGAGCCACAAAAATCACCCACAAGTTGACGCAGTAAATAGTATTCACATGTCGCCCATCCGCAAGGTTGCGGCCCTGCTTGATGAAGCTCGCGAACGTAGAGACGTCATCTCCCTTGGCGGAGGGGCGCCGAGTATTCCTCCGCCTCAAGGACTTCTCGACGAGTTCTCTCATCTGCTAAGGATCAACCCGCTCCGAATTTGCGGCTGTACCGGAACCCGTGGAATTCCTGCGCTTCGAGAGGCGATAGCGAAAGACGCAAGAAAGTATGGCCGATTAGATTATGATCCGCGCTCTGAGATAATCGTGACATCGGGTGCTACGGAAGTCATCTTTGGCATAGCAACGTCCCTCATTGAGGTGGGCGACGAGGTCGTCATAACAGATCCAACCTACCTAGGGTACCCTGAGCTAATCACAATGGCAGGGGGGATGCCAAGGTGGCTGCCTGTTTCTGTTGAAGATGGATACCAACCGAGCACCGAAGGACTGAAGAAAATTGTGTCAAAGAAAACGAAGGCTATGATGGTTCTCTTCCCAGACAACCCCACAGGTAGAATCCTGAAGGAGGAGTTCGTGAAAACCCTCGTAGACTTAGCGGAAGATTACGATTTCTGGATCGTAAGCGACGACATCTACAAGCACATCGTCTACGAGGACCCACATGTTTGGATAGCGCGGTTCGCAGGGGCCAAAGAACGGACGATTACCGTCTGCAGTTTCTCGAAAGAAGCTGGGATACCGGGCTTGCGGATGGGCTACACCCTTGTTCCTGCTGAGATTATCGATTCGATGGAAAAGATGCAACAGTATACTACGCTTGCACCGGAAAGCTTAGGCCAGTTTTCCCTAGTGAAATTCCTCAACGCAAACATGAAAGAATCCTACATCAGGGACACAGTATTGCCGATTTCAGTGAAGAGGCGCAATGCTATGAGCAAAATGCTGGAACGTTACCTGCCCGATGCCAACACAGCCAAGCCTCAAGGTGCATTCTACTTCTTCGTTGACATGCGTGCCGATCTGTGCACACTCAAGCTAGATGAGGAACAGTTCGCGTCAAAGCTCCTGAAGAAGAAAGGAGTTGCAGTAATCCCTGGCAGGTTCTTCGGAGAGAAGGGAATAGGGCACGTCAGGATGACATTCGTCAGTGAGCCTGAAGAACGAATCGTAGAAGCCATCAAGAGAATCTCAGATTTTGTTTCAGGGGAATAGTGCGACTCCGCTCAAGCTTTCCTAGCAAAGACAATCACCAACCCACCCAAAGAGGTTTCTTTGATCGCGACCTCGGCAAACCTGCTTGCGAGAGAAGCAACAAGCTTGCTGTTTTTCTCGAGCAGCTTGTAGGTTGGGAATATCATCCGCCAAGGGTTGCCATGAATTGCATTCGACATTGATAGCCTGGCGACGGCAGGCATTAGGTAGCCAACATAAGTTGTCACTAACGCGCGTTTCAGTCGGGAATCTGGCTTGCCCAAATCCACGATTGCAAAGGTGCCTTTGTCCTTGATGACTCTGTGAACCTCCTGAATTGCAACGGTCTTGTTTCGTGAGTCGCGGAATGCATACGCGCTAACTATTCTATCGAAAGACCCGTCTCTGAGGGGCAAGGTTTCGAAGGCTCCTCGTATAAGCTGAACCTTACCTTTGCCCAAACGCGTGAAACGTTCGCGGGCTGACTCTAACAGCCTGGTGGAGGCATCCAACCCCACCACGTTCAGCATAGATGATCTCGAGAGCAAGACGTTGGACATAGTCCCAGGACCAATACCAGCGTCGAGAACGATCATGCCCCCTTTCAGTTTTAGCCGGTCTGCAGCATACTCACGCGCTCTCATGGCGCGGCCAAAGGAAATCTTCTCGTTTACCCTGTCGTATTCAGGTATTGCAGCTTCTATGGCTTGAATGACCTCACGCCATAGGCCGTTGTTCATCGACGGCACCGAGAAGTTGGAGAGGGTCCTACCGTTCTATTCCAGCCTTTTCCAGGAATTCTTTGACGCCGTTCCAACCCTTGTCTGTCTTCGCCCTGACAATGCCGAAAGCATCTCTTCCACTAAGCGCGGCCGGCTCTTGTCCTCCGGTCACTTCTCGAATCATGAAGCGTGCCGCGCTGAGAATATCGCCGTTGAGTTTAGCCTCGGCATAGTCTCCTATGTGGCAGATAAGTGCCTCAATTGTCATCGGTCCAATGGGTCCAAACTGTTGGCCGTGGCTTGCGCACACGACGTGAACAGCGTCCAGAGGGAAACCTCTTCGAATCAATTCGGCAGTTGCAAGTGTCAGGTGGTCAACGCGTTCGGCTAAGCTTGAGCGGCCGTAACTCCCTCCGTCTTTCACTGCGTAGGTTGCTGGTTTGAAGATGTCATGAAGCAAGACTCCGCACGTCACTAGGTCAGCATCAACGTGACATTTGTAGATTTTCTGGACAATGCGAGTAAGACTGAGGCATAGTTCAGAAAGTGCCAAGGTATGCTCGATAAAACCACCGGGATAGTTGTGGTGATGTCTGATGCTCGCAGGGGATTCTTCGACCGGAAGGCCGGAAAAGGTTTTGCCACCAATCCTCGTCGAAGGATTGTCAAGCAGCTCGTAGACCTTCTTTCGAAGTTTTCTGTCCTTGATTCTGTTAACCAATTGCAGCAATCGCTTGTCCAATGGAACCACGCCTCAACAGCTACTAGGTCTCAGAAGATAAAGCTGGAAGTATGTATCGTGAAATCGTAGCAGGATAACGGGATTAGATTTTATTAGAATGCCAAGATGGGGCGTTTCAAGGACCGGTGGCCCGACGAAGCTGGCTCAACGACAGAGGTCGAAATGGGCTTGGAATACAAGTGGACAGTACTAACAGTCACAACGGTGGGAATCTTCATGTCCACTCTAGATGCCAGCATAGTCGTTGTCGGCCTACCAGTCATAATTGAAAACTTGAACACGTCGCTCTTCCTAGGAATCTGGATAATTACAGGCTACCGTCTGATGATCACAATTCTGCTGGTCACCATCGGACGAATAGCAGACATCATGGGTCGGGTTAGGCTCTACAATGCAGGTTTCGCTGTGTTCACAGTCGGTTCCGCGCTTTGTGGCCTCTCACCAAGCGCTGAGATTTTGCTTTCGTCGAGGCTCATCCAAGGTCTGGGCGCAGCCTTACTGTTTGTCAACAGCATGGCGATAGTTGTTGACGCATTCCCCACCGCAGAGCTCGGAACGGCCATAGGCATCAATCAGATGGCGATAAACGCTGGCACAATCGTCGGTTACACGCTTAGTGGAATCATGATCGGCCTTTTCGGGTGGCGTTCAATCTTCTGGATCAATGTTCCGGTTGGAATTTTCGGTACCATTTGGTCTCATAGGAGGCTCAGAGAGCTCTACGCGAAGCCCGAGAAAGAAAAGTTCGATTATTCGGGTGCACTTCTCTTTTCCACTGCGCTGACTGTAATACTTCTCGCCCTAACGCTTGGGGACCTACGTTCGTTATTGACCAAATCTCTCCTGCTGGCAAGCGCATTGCTCTTTGCTCTGTTCATGGCTCACGAGACTCGAGTAGAGCACCCAGTCTTGGACCTGGGCCTCTTCAGAATCAGGCTCTTCACTGCAGGCAACCTTACGAACTTGCTGAATGGCCTAGCGTTCGCAGCGCTAGCCTTCGAGTTGACGCTTTACTTCGAGCTGGTCAAAGGCTACAGCCCTCTGCAAACGGGACTAGCCCTGATACCCATGGATTTCACATTAATCGTGATTGGGCCAATCGCTGGCCGGCTCTCCGACAGGTATGGCCAGCGTGGTCTCAGCACGATTGGACTCGGCATTACTAGTATCGCGCTTCTGGTCTTCAGCACCTTCTCAATGGAGACTAACGCAATCGTAATTGCCGCAGCGCTTGCGCTGGGTGGATTCGGTATCGGCCTCTTTAGGTCGCCCAATGCAAGTTCGGTAATGGGTTCCATTCCGCCAGAGCGGCGGGGCGTAGGCGCTGGGGTTCGAAGTACAATTTTGAACACGAGTATGGTGGTAAGTATTCCGCTCGCGTTAAGCATCATGACAGCGGTAATGCCATACGACAAGCTCGCGGTCGTTGTGAGTGCAACGACTTTGGGCAGTCAGACGGAAATACTGGAATTGCTTGATGCTATCAAGTATGCGTTTTATGCATTCGGTGTAATCAATGCGATAGCTGTTGTCGTTTCATTCCTTAGGGGGCAAAAGAAAAGTGAAGCCGTGGAGTCTGTTTACGAGCAGGCGCCCCAACCGCATTCCTGACAGATGTAACAGCCTTCTTGGTACACGACCTCTGATTGGCACTGCGGGCACAACTTAATCTGTTCTGCAACACCGTAGGAAGCGCCAACAAGCGGCACAGCCAATATCTTTGGCGCTTGGGTAGCTTGCGTGTTCTCTGTCTCTGGCTGCTCGCCTGCTTTTTCATGCATTCTGCGCGGTGCAACCAAGACCTGTCCCTTAATCGATGTGTCCCTGAACACCGTCACATCCTTGCAGCCCAGCTTGTAGGCTAGTAGATAGGAGTCGCGCATGTCCTCGACAGTTGCGTTGGCCGGGAAGTTGTTGGTCTTTGAGATTGATGAGTCAACCCATTTCTGGAAAGCCGCGAGGGCACGTATGTGGTCTTGCGGGCGAATGTCGAGTGCTGTGATGAAGATTCGTTTCAGGTCGTCTGGAATGTAGCTGATTCTCTGAATGGATCCACCGTGCTCGTTGACGTCTCTAAGCAGGTCGTCACCGAAGAGCCCTTCTTCTGTCATGACGCGCTCGAAGACTGGGTCTATGTAGTAGAAGCTCCCGACTTTGACGTGCTTTTCGTAGACAAGCGAGTAGATCGGTTCGATGCCGCTGCTGCAACCGGCAATCATGGATATGCTGCCGGTCGGAGCAATCACGGTCGTGTAGCCATTTCGGATACCATTTTGCTTGACCATTTCGACAACTTTGTCCCAGTCGAAGTGCGAGGATTTCTTATCATAGAATCCTGCGAAGGACAACTTTCCTTGCGGGTAGAAGCTCTTGTCTAGGTATGGAACGGGGCCTCGCGTCTTTGCCAGCTCGGCAGATTCAATTTTGGAGTGGTAGTTGACGAACTCCATCAATTCCTCCATGAGTTTTCGTCCCTCATCGCTGTTGTACGGCAGTTTGAATTCGAATAACAAGTCGGCTAGTCCCATTACGCCTAAGCCGATCTTTCTGGTGGCAAGCGTCATTTCCTCAATAGATTTGAGTGGGAAGTTGTTCACGTCGATGACATTGTCAAGAAATCTCGTAGCCAAGTAGACGGCTTCCTTCAGGCCGTCCCAATCATATGTGACCTTGGCGTCTTCGTCACGTCGCACAAACGCCCAGGCGTTTACACTCCCTAGGTTGCAAGACTCGTTGGGGTAGAGCAGTACTTCGCCACAGGGGTTAGTTGTGACGATCGGGCCTAGTTGCTCGTAGAATGGATTGTACTTGTTCACGTGGTCAAAGAAGATGACGCCTGGTTCGGCGCTCTCCCAAGCTTGGTATACGATCATGTCGAAGAGGAGGCGTGGGTTGACTTCACGCACGACCTGGCCTGTCCTTGGGTTCACAAGTGGGTAGGGTTTGTTGTTATTGTAACAGTCCCAGAAATCAGGCAATATGAGAACTGAGATGTTGAAGTTCCTCAGCGCCTTGTTGCCCTTCTTCGCCGTGATGAACTTCTCAATGTCCGGGTGATTGCTGTTCAATATGCCCATGTTGGCGCCGCGTCGGATGCCGCCCTGCTTTATGACATCGGTCATGGTGTCAAATAGCATCATGAAGCTGATGGGGCCTGATGCAACCCCTGAGGTTGAGCTGACGAAATCTCCCTCGGGCCTTAGTTTGGAGAAGTTGTAGCCCATTCCTCCTCCTGCTTTGAAGACTACCGCTGTCTGCTTCAGCGTTTCCATGATGCTCTCGATGGAATCGTCAATGTCTAGGACAAAGCAGGCTGAACCCATTCCAAGCACATTTCCGAAATTGGCTATGGCAGGAGTATTGGGCATGAACTTCTTCGAAACCATCAGGTCATAGAAAGCTGTGATCGATTTCTCGTACTTGTTGAGGTGTCCATTCCTGAGCATCTTGAAGAACTGAGACCAAGAGACCTTCATCGCGCCCTCGCGGTTGAAACGATCATACATGCGCATCAGGGCTTCGATATGATAGCGGTTCAGCGCATAGTTTCCTACCATGATTTTTTCGTGGAATTGAACAGGGTCAATGGATTCTGCTGGATGTTGTGGTTGCTTCTTCTCAACGTCGTAAACATCGTTGTCATAGAATAAATCCGGAAGCGCCGCGTGGACAGCAATTCGGGTGAACAGCTGTTTGGGTGTTTCGATCAGTTTCCCAGTTTCGTCTTTTTTCAGGTATCTGGCCTTGAGGACTTTGAGTGCATTGAGGTCGAATATTTTGTCTACGTCATCGATGACCTCTTTCTCTAGGATCCGCTGTTTTTCACGGCGAATTTCTGCTCGTTTTTGCCTGTAAATTATGTAGGCCTTGGCAACCTTTGCCTGCCCGTTTTCAACAAGAACTCTCTCAACCACGTCCTGAACATCCTCGACTGCCGGGATTGCCTCAGCGCCGTATTTCTCGTCCAACACCTCGACAACACGCGCCGCCAGTGATTCAGCTAATGCGTGGTCGCGGCCTCCAATCGCAACAATGGCCCTGTAGATTGCGCTCGATATCTTCTCACTGTCAAACGGAACAATGCGTCCGTCTCGTTTTCTAATCTGGGCAATCCTCAAGTTCCCGTTAGCCTTCTTACGTGAAACTTCGGCGTGAACTACCAATTTGGTTTTCGCTCCTCAGAAGATGGGGAAACCCACATACTGCTCTAATGCACTTTAATAGTTTTCGACAGAATTGTATAAAATATTGTACCCGATCCTTCTCGAAATGCATCGCGATGCTCAACGCCCTCTGGGGCGCTTCTACTGGAATCTGAGTAGAGAATTCATGCTTGACCATGGCACGCAGCTGAAAAGGCTTTTATTGGTTACAGTTCCGCGAAGGGCCGGTGTCGGATGAAAATTCTAAAGGCGGCTGTCCTGGTCATTCAGGATATGGCAACGGGTCCTTGACTCTAAGTAGCTTGAAGGCGTCCAGTCTGCTGCGGCACCCGCGGCACTTGCCGCAGGGGACAGCCACATCTTCATAACAGCTCCAAGTTGATTCAAGTGGAACTTTCAACTGCAGCGCGAGCTTAAGGACTTCTTGCTTGTTGTAGTTGATTAGTGGGTTCACAATTTGACATGGGCTTCCTTCGGTCCCCATACGAGTTCCGCGCTTGATCAACTCGTTCATGAGTTGAATAAACTCAGGCTTAGCATCTGGCAGTTCCTTCACATCGTCAGAATTTGAACCGAAGACTATCTCGTGGGCGCCCAATGTTTCGGCGTAGGCTGCAGCAATGCCATAGAACACAATGTTCCTGGCAGGGACGTACGCTGCTGAAACGCTGGACGATGGCCCCGGATGATAACGGTCCTGTATTTCCTTGTAGAACGGTAGTGACACGACGAGGTGCTCCTTCACTTTGGCAATAGCAGCTATGTTCTTTGACGCTTCAGCCTCCCGGATACTCGCCTGAGCATACAGAATGTTGACAGTGTAGGTCTCGGTGTCTTCCTGTTTCACCATGTAGAGAGCAGTCGCCGAGTCGATCCCGCCGGAGAGAAGTACGATGGTCCTACGCATATTGCCCCTCCGGGAAGGGAATGAGGTCTATCGGATTTCATGATTTTGGGAGCCGCCGGAAGAATTCCTGATGCCTGAAGATAGTCCAGGCCAGAGCACAGAAATTGTCTGCCTGAGCCGTGTTGGAAGGTCTTAGTAGGATTCAAAAGAACTTGTACGTTTCGGTTTGCCTGCCAGTGCAGGCTGATCTGCTTGGCTCAGTGCGCTTTCATGAAGGCGTCGATTGACGCCCTTCGACAAGTGGGGCAGATCTTCAGGTGATAGCGTTCATTGGGTAGTTGCTGGTGGCACCACTCGCAGCGCCTTATCCTGGGTGTCTCCATTTCAGGGATTTCTTCGAAGAGCAGTCTCTCCAGGTCTTCGACCAAACTTGATTTCTCCTTTATCGAGTTCATACGAGGCAAGCGTGTAGTACAAGTTAAGGGGTGTTAAAAGAATTAGCAAGCTTTATAAGAAAGCTATGTAATCAATGTTAACTGTATATCAAGTTAAGCAGCGTAACTCCTTGAGTTGGCTATCTTGGCAAACAACGCAGTCTTGATTCGGGGGTTGGACCGTGATCTGTACAACACGGTAGTTGCCAAGGCCAAGCAGCAGGGGAAGAACGTAGCTGACCTGGTAAACGAGGCCCTAATCCAATTTTTGAAGGAATCTCCAGCGGAGACCCACGATGTCTTTGACACGAAGAAGCTGGTCATCGCCGGGTCCGTTCTGCTTTCAAAGTCCGACATAGTAGGCTTGCATAAGGAGCTGGGAAACTTCCATCTTGAGAATAGTGGCGAGCTAACCTTCGACAAAGATGTTGACCGGGAAGCCTTCCAGAAAATTGAGCACATTCACAACACAGGTAAGCTACGCGTCCCGACCGAGGTTCACCATTTCGCTCTCCTGAAGGCGGGGCACGTACGCGGGGAAGTAGAAAAGTACTAGCCGACCCTAACCCGGATTGCCAAGTTTGTAGTCTAATTCATACAGTTTCGACGCCGAATTTTCCTGTCTCCCACAGCTCAATTTTCACATTCGTCTTGAAGCAATTACTCAGCGCTTGTTGCAACTCCCTTGCCAATCTCTCGCAAGTCATGTCTCCCAGGTCGCGGTGGTCATATTTCTCATCGATGAACTTGTCGACTTGGCGTTTGATATCTTCGAAGTCCAGCCACTCAGTGCTTTGGCCGTAAACCTTGGCTAATAGTAGATAGTTGTGTCCGTGCTGGCGCCCACACTTAGGGTGACCCGCAATGATGTGGCCCGCCGCGAACTCCCGCTTATAGAGCCGGGCGATGTCACGTTGGGGAGAGCTGGACACGAGTTGCTATGCCTCCTTTCGCAGCATTTCGAAGAACTCGTTGCGCGTTTCAAACTTCTGGAATTGGCCGCGAATTTCAGAGGTGACTATGTCGGCGCCGCTGCGGACACCACGCATTTCCATGCATAGATGTCGAGCCTGAACTACTACAACGACACCATACGGCCGCAGGTGCTCATTTAGAGCATCCGCAATCTGCTTTGTCATCCTCTCCTGGAGTTGGAGCCTTTTGCTGAAACATTCAACTAACCTCACAAGCTTCGACACTCCAACCACGGTCCTTGAAGGAATGTAACCCAGATGCACCTTACCATGGAACGGGAGCAGATGGTGCTCGCACAGGCTGAAGAATCCAATGTCTTTAGCAACAACCATTCCAGTAACTTCATTCCACTCCTTCGATAGGATTTGCTTAGGATTCATCGAGTATCCTTCGGTCAGCTCTGCGTACATGTCAGCAACACGGCTCGGTGTTTCCTTCAAGCCTTCGCGCCGCGGGTTCTCCCCCATCTCCTCCAAGAGAGCCTTTGTCATTTGTTCCACTCTGTTCTTATCCACACCCAACACGATCCAAGATTCAAGTTTTGGTTGAATAAGTCACCAAACGAGTCTGCGCTATTGGCAAACAAGAATTAAGTCTTGCCTTGAATACGGACCCATGCGACTAGAGTGCGCGACCAATTGAGGACAGCTACTGGAGCTTCATCCATTCTTCCTCAGGACTTCTACATCCGAGATACCATACATGTTGCCAGAAGCCTGCTTGGAAGATGCCTCGTCAGAGTTGTGAACCGCGCTCGCATGGCGGGGAGAATAGTAGAGGTTGAGGCCTACCGCGGTTCCCATGATCCAGCCAGCCATGCTTTTCGTGGGCTAACGAAACGCAACGTGCCCATGTTCGCTGAACCAGGCCGTGCGTACATCTATTTCACCTACGGAAACCACTACTGTCTCAACGTAACCACCGAACCCGAGGGAATCCCAGGAGCCGTCCTCATCCGCGCACTAGAACCTACCCAAGGAGTCGAATTTATGCGGAGGCTACGTCCGCATGTTCCGGATCTTCAATTAACAAACGGCCCGGGCAAATTGACGAAGGCTCTCGACATCGACAGAACCCTAAACACAGCTGACATGACAAAAGCGGGCCCACTTTTCATCACAAGCGCTGACCCACAGAACTTCGAAATAGGACAATCAGCTCGAGTTGGGATCAGGCAAGGAAGAGATCGTAAGTGGCGTTTTTACATTGTCGGCAATCCATATGTTTCCAAGGTCAACGTCTAGGCACTAGTCAAATGTTCCCTCATGTCTCCGATTGTTGATTGATGCGACATGTCCCTTGTGATTGGTTGCTCATCTTCCTGCGAACACCCCCCGCAGATCCCTCTTGTAATCGGACTGAGAAGTCGGAAAGTTGGTCATCGTGTTGCTTGCGGGATGTCGTTCACGATAATTCCAACCACGAAGAAGATGATGCCTATGAGAACTAGGTAGAAGATTTGCTGGTAGGCGGGAATTTGTGTTACTGGGATCGCGAGGTTGTGGTTGAGGAGGTACAGTGCGTACAGCCATACGAAGTTTCCCAGAACGTGGAGGCTCAGGCTGAAGGCTCTTTTCAAGCCGAGGACAAAGGAACCGTCCAGCAAGATCAGGAGTCCTAAGAAGGCGGGTAGAGCGACGCTCTGGTTGTATGCCGGAATGTCCGATTTTGTCAGCATCTTCTGGACGAAGAGCAGGTTGTTGAACCCCAATGCCGCAAAGAGCAGTAGAAGCAGGCCAATGACGGATACGATGATCCCAACTATCGTCCTGGCGCTCAAAGCTCAAGCCCTGTCCAAAGATGACTAGAGTTCTTTGCCTATTAGTTGTGTTCGCGCAAAGATGCTAACTATGAGGCAAGAAACGTGAAGGCGTAGTAGAGATTCCTCATGCGTAACATGAAACTGAACTTAGTATGCCCCTTGCGCTTCCTGAAGCCTACTGGGACTTCAACGACCCGCAAACCCTGCTGGAGGGATCTGACGAAGAGCTCGAACTCAATCTCAAAACCAGTCGAACGGAGCGCAGGGTAGACCCGTTCAACTGCGCGTCTCGTGAACAACCAATAGCCCGTTTGAACATCTGTGAAAATCCGCCTAAACTTAGCCCCTAACAGAAATGATACAGTCAGGTTAGATGCTAAGGTCAACGTGCCCATAGCGCCCCTGTCTCGGCGGCCACGTGTTCGCGAACCGAGCACTACGTCGGCTTCGCCCGACATGGCGACGGGCACCATGCTTGTAAGAAACGATGGCGCATTTGTTCCATCGCCATCAATTATGCAAAGCAACTTCGAATGGCCAGCGAGGAACTCTCTCATGCCAGTGCGAACACCGCATCCCTTTCCCTTTCCGAAATCCTGAAGCATCACAGAAGCCCCAGCCCGGCGCGCGATGCCCTGGGTGGCATCTGAGCTGAAGCCGTCTACCACAAGGATCCTTGTGAAGCCTGCCCGTTGTGCCTCGCTGACGAGCTCTCCTATTGCCTCCTCTTCATTCAGGGTTGGTATCATGAGCAGCGTTTCGGCGGGCGTTATTTCGGTATGCTTTTGAGTTGAAGGATCTTGATTCGTCGGTCTCGTGCTAAACGCCATGAGGGCCACGAACATACTCATTCTGCTTTGTATCGTAGTGAGTTTCTACAGTTGGACCGCTGATTCTGGATTCGTCGAACGAAACTTGGTCTTCAGCCTTAAGAACGTTCTAGAGGGCAGGCTTTGGACTTTGGTGACAGCGGTCTTTGTTCACGCCAATCTCGCACACCTTGTCGGAAATATGATTTTCCTGTATGTGTTCGGCAATACGTTGGAGAGTGTTGCCGATACCAGACGAATGCTTATGGCTTTCTTCTTGGGAGGGCTGGTCAGCTTCCCGCTAAGTCTGCCTTTCTTTCCTCCGGAGTCGACATTCGTAGGGGCTTCCGCGGCAATATTCACCCTAACAGCGGTGGTAATGCTGTTGAAGCCTCTCCGATTTTCCTGGCTTCTACTCATGCCAGTCGGGCTGGTCGCGATTCTTTACTTCCTGTACAATGCGGTGGCTGTGTACTACCATGTCCAGAGTGAAGTTGCCTATGTATCCCACATCATAGGGTTCGGGCTGGGGCTGCCGCTGGGAGTTGCCTGGGGTACTCAATGGAAACGAAACCTACTGATCTGTTTGGGACTGCTAGTGGTCTACTTCGCCCTACTCTTCGTAGTGAGGACGTATGTGCTTCCCGAGTTGACGAACCGATTGCTTGTGGCGTAGATTGGGCCCAGGGTTTCACACTGATTTCAAGTAGCCCTTGAGTACCAGCCATTCCTCTACAGCGATCGAGACAAGTTCCTCTTCAGAGATATCACGTTCTTCCGCCGCTTGGCTCAATGCCCGTGCGACACGAGGCGCGAAGTAGACCTTGACGGCAATGCCAGTCTGTTTGGCCAATGCTTCTTCCTTGATCTTCTCGACTGGCTTCTCTGGGAACATCTTGAACCGGTCTACGACTCTTCTGGCCTCTTCCTCTGGAAGAGGTGCAATCACCTTGACGATCTCCGGAATCTTACGGTCAATCTCGCGGCTCGGAAGCTTACGGACCTCTGATGTTTTCAGAGCTCGCGCCACCAGCTCGGTGTGTTTTAGTGGAATAGACTCTGCTTTGCGCCTTTCTTCCTCCGGGGGGGCCCTGGCTGCCCGAACCTTCATTCCTCCTTCGCGAAGTTTGAACGTGAGCTCATAGGCGTCGAGGAGTTCACGGATTGAACTCTCAGATCGGCCGAGAACTTTTGCGACAGCTTTGACACTTGCAAACCTCTTCGGGTCGAGCTTCATCAGTTTGAGAATTCCTTCGGCTTCTTCCTCAAGCTCTAGGTCTGTTCGCTGGATGTTTTCTGTTAGGGAAATTGAGAGGGCGTCCGCATCATCCATGGGGGCAATTATCGCTGGTATTCTTTTCAAGCCCAGTGCCTTGGCTGCTTCATATCGCCTTGAGCCGACAACAACCTCATACTTGTTTCTGCTCGGCCTTACCAGCAGCGGTTGGAGAATGCCTTTCTCTTGAATGGAGAGCTTCAGTTCGTTTATGTCTCCAATTGATTTGCGAACATTCGCGTCGCCAATGAACAGCTTGTTCGTTTCCAAGTCGATCAGGACTGTCAAGCTTGACATACACCTGTAGCCTCTTGTTGGGTGTGAGTATATAATTTTAAATCGTTCTGTCTAAAGAAATCGAGTTGGCAGGGACGCTTAGTGGATCTTCGCCGAAGGATCGATGGCGTCGACGTCATTGCCAGCGAGAACGAGGTGTGGTTTGTTCAGGACGATAGGATCTGCTGGACTACAAGAGAGGAGCTCTGGTCAGGTTCGTCTCGGCTGAGCCAGGTTCTCAGGGAGAAGGGGTACAGGATTCATAGCCGGAGCTTCCCCAAGAAGCTCCGTGAACTTGTCCTCGCCATCTCCAAATCCGGCTAATAGTTCGGCGTTGCTATTTCTTAGCGGTGGTAATCCCTACTCCCTCAACTAGGACGTGAGGGGTCAAGGTTGGGGTGTCAACTTCCCACCATTTTATCCAGTGCCTGTCCCTTGAGAGTGCTTTGACTGACCTGAGTATTCTCACCATGTTATCGCTCAAACGCAGGCCTTTCAAGGGCCGACCCAATCTTCCTCCTTTGATCTCGAAGACGCCGTCGCGGCAGATGGTTGAGAAGTCGCCCGTCTGGTAATTCTGGAATCGCGTATACCAATTGTTCGTGATGTAGAGCCCCTCGCGTGCTAGGTCGAAGAGGTCGTCAAGCGTCCTGTCGCCTTCCTTGAGAATGATGTTTCTTGCGGCGGGTACCATCCCTGCCGCCCCAGCCTCAAACCTAGCGCTGCCCGTCAGCTGAGCCTTGAATTTTGCCGCAGTATACGATGTGTGAAGGAAGTTCTCGAGCATCCCGTCCCTGATTATGGGAATTTCCTGTGTTGGGTAGCCTTCATCATCAAAGGGCATGGAGCCGGGACCTTTTGGAAGCCGGCCATTGTCGTGAAGCGTAAATTGCTCAGAGGCCGCCTTCTGCTTGAGCAGCTCTTGGAAAAAGGAGAACCCTAGGTCAACGGCGTAGGCCGAGGCAGCGTCGGCCACCCGGGTCAGGAGGTTCGCGAAGATGGAGGGCCCGAAAACCACATTGTACTTTCCAGGCGCGCCCGGCTCCGGGTTCTGAGCCGCTTTGGCGATTTTTCCAGCTGCGCTGCCGGCCCCTTCCGGGTCAAACTCCGCGAGGCTCGTTGCAAGGGAGTTTCCTTGGCCTGTGGCTTCGTCGGTCACGAATGCTCGAACGGTAAGCTCGATTTGCGTGGCGTTGTCTGAAGCTTCGGCTCCCGCTGAGGTAAGTATGGAGTGCTTCCAAGCTCGGGAAATGATGACGCCCGATACTCTGTGGGCGCCTTCCTTCCTTGCCGCATTGATGGCTTGTTCCACGCCATCCACGAGTTCAGTTTCGGCTTCTGCCAGCTTCTTGTCGTAGATTCCGGGGACAGGTTCGTACTTGAAGGGGCCCTTTGGAAGTTCGAAGTCCACGTCTCCTGGTGGAGTAACCTTCATTGTTCCTACTAGCTCCTCGATCGCGCGCTTGAGTTCATTTGGGTCCTGTTCCTCTACTATGCATGCTGCCCGTTTTCTGCCAGAGACTAAATAGACGGCTGGAATTTCGGTCTGCCAACTATTGGTTACGGTAATCGCGTTGTTGCTGAAACGCACCATTCTTTCACGCGATCGCCAGAACCCAGCCGCAACTGTTTGCACGCCCAGCTTCTGTGCTGTGGAGATGATTTCCCGCATTGTTCCGTCCGAGTCCAAAATCCTATCCTCCCAGGTGCACCTGCCTTACCCTGATTGGGGGTCCGCCCGTCCAAACGGGTGCGCCCTGCATGGGGTCGCCTTTCCCGCAGGTGGCTCCGGAATATTCGACTTCCTTCCCCACCGCATCTACGCTACTGTAAAGCCCCGGCGTTGTTATCTCTAGAATGGGGTTTTTCACTGGTGTCGTAATTTTCCCGTTCTCGATGAGGTAGGCTTCTAGGCCCACGTACCGCTGGTTGTACCGGCGGTCGTCAATGTTCCACTCCATGAAGCTCTTCATGTAAACGCCATGCTTCACGCCCTCAAGCAGTTCCTCCAAGCTGTAGTCTTCGGGTTTCATGTAGGTGTTCCCCATTCTAACGATGGGCTCACGGTCGTAGGATGATGCCCTGCTGGCCGCGTTACTTGAGACGCCGAATTCAGCTGCGGTTTCGCGGTTGTGGAGCAGGTCTGCGATGACGCCTTCTTTGATCAGTGTTCGCGGCTGGGCTTTGACGCCTTCGTCATCGTAAAGGTAGAAACCGTAAGAGTGAGGCAGTGTGGGGTCGTCGATTATGGTCACATGCTCAGACCCAATTCGTTTTCCCAATGTATCAGGCTTCACGTACGATTCGCCAGCTTGGGCTGCCTCCCGGCCTAGAATTCTGTCTGCTTCCTGAGGGTGGCCGCAGGACTCATGGCAAACGATGCCCGTGATCTCAGAGCCCAGAACCAAGTCAACCTCGTCCCTCGGGGGCTGGACGCCTTCGCGTAACTGCCTACCCAGCATCCGGGATTCCATCACAGCAAAATTCTGCGGGTCCCATTCCTTGACAACTTCCCAGCCGCGGCTCTGCCCCTCATGCCTGAACCGCTGCATCGTGCCTTTTCCTGGCTCGTGCGCAGTCAAGTAGTAGACTAAGCTGAGCCTTGGGACAAACCCGTCAAGCCTCGAGCCTTCACTGTTCACGTAGAACTTCTCTGTCGTATCCTCCATGAGCAGTAGAATCCGGGAAGGTAATGAGACACCTATATTTTCGGGGCTCAGGCTCTTCTCGATGGCGAAGAGAACGTCGAACTTCTCTTCGGGTCGGATGCTGCGAGGGTCAACCTTCATTTGCGCTTCCCACTTATCCTCCCAGTTCCTCTCTTGGGAGAGTTTGACGGCGGAGCTCAGCTTTCGTGTAGCCTTAGCGGCCCTTACAGCTGATTCGGCTGCGAACTTGACGTCGGCGTTGTCGAGACTGTTGGTCGAGGCGAAACCTAACGCCCCGTCCACGATGACTCGTATGCCTACCCCAAATTTCCTCATGAGCGAGACGGGTTCGGCGGAACCATTCTTGAGTGTGTAAGTGTTACCTGTGTTGCGTTGCACTCTAGCTTCCGCGTATTGAGCTCCAAGCTTCAACGCGTACTCAACAGCGAGTTTGCCGAATTCTTCCACGAAATGCACCGGCTTCTGGCCTAGAGTTCTGAGCGGTAATAAGAATGTAACCCGCAGACTGTTAGGTCCGGACTCTGTGCTAAGTTGACAGTAAGAAAAGAAAAATTCTGTGGGAATTTAACCGCAGCGTTCAGCTGCTAATTCTACTTCTAGTATCGGTCGCGTCCGCGGCCTCTGCCGTAGCCTCGTCCCCTACCTCGGCCGAACCTGCCGCCACCGCCGCCATAACCTCCGCCGTAACCTCCGCCTCCGAAGCGTCTTCCGCCTCCACCGAAGGAGCGGTAGCGCGGCTGTTCCTCAACGGTTCTGTCCGAAAGGTTGTTCTGCGTGTTCACGTCGCCGATCGATGCTTCCGCAGCCTCCAGGGCTCCGTACCTGCCTATGTTGAGCCGCATGGATCCCCTGAAGGGCCGCACGTAGCCGTTCTTGACGCTGACGGTGTCGCCTTCGTTCACCTTGTCTATGTTATCGTCCCATAGGGTCATGTAGATGGCGCCCGTCTCGTCGCCGACGAGAACGTCGACTACGCGGTGTGTTGTTCCGTCCTGCCGGGAAACCGTCTCCCGTGCTTCGCCTTTCTGGACTATTTTCACCGTTGTGTTGACCTGTTTGGAGTAGGGGCCGAGTTCGCTGACCTTAACGCTAGGTGCCGAAACGCCGGCTTGTGCTTCATCCTCTGACATTCTTTTCGACTTCTAACCAAACGGTGAAAGCAACAACAGAAACCGGCAGTCTTAAGGGTTATGATTCGTCTCGGCCACTTGAAGCCATCGTGCACACGGATGCCGCGTAGGAAACCCTGCCCCCTACTTGATGGAAGCCAATTTTGACGGACAAGAATGCAATGTC
>CAZYOZ010000020.1:0-1758 GCA_964649235.1 uncultured Candidatus Bathyarchaeia archaeon | reverse complement strand
TTCGCGGCTAGCCCCGCGCCTTGACCTCGATGAAATGCTCATCGCCACAGTTCAAAGTAACTTAATCAAATCGTCTGCTGAATCAACTATGAGTTCAGGTCTGATCCGCGAACGCCTGACAGACTCTCGGCTCTCAACGCCAGTTAGAACCAGAATCGTGTGTACGCCGGCACGCTCGGCTCCTAGGATGTCTGTTTCCAATTGATCTCCAATCATCACAGCGTTCGCTGCTTTTCCGCTGGCACGCATGAGGGCGAGCTTGAACATTCTTGGTGACGGTTTTCCGACCATTATTGCCTTTTGGCCGGAGGCGTATTCGAGGGCTTTGATGATCGGGCCGGCGGACAGGGCTGGCCCATGGTCGCTCATGTACACTGCCCCGCCATAGCTCCCAATCAGTTTTGCACCTTTCTTCAATACACGCAACGCGTCGTCCAGCTTGCTGTATGTGAGTTGTCGGTCGAAGCCCACAACAATCACGGTTGGGTTTCCTTGGGAGGGTTCATGGCCTGCGGCTAGGAGTTCGCGCCTCAAGCCTTCCTCGCCGATGAGGAAGAAAGATGCGTGCCCGAATTGTTCAGTCAGATACATGGCGGTCAAGGAGCTCGATGTGAGAATATCATCGAGGTTGAACTGGAAGCCGAGCCTGGTTAGGTTTTCGTGAATCTCCTCGCACGTGTGCGTCGAATCATTGGTGAGCACCATGGCCTTCTTGCCTTCGTGTTTTATTTTTGCTACGACTTCCCGGCCGCCTATGTAGCGTGGGTTCTCTTTGCCAACTGTCAGCACTCCGTCGAGGTCGAAGAAGAAGACACGCATTCTTTCCAAGTTCATTGATGATTCGAACTCAGCGGGGCTCGGTGCAATACTAGCTTACCTACCTCAATATATCTAGAAGAGTAGCCGGTGAAGGTGCAGTTCTCTCACATAGAATAATGGGTCAAAGGTGATAGCGCATTAACATGATTTGCATTCGTGGACAGTCAATAGGATTAACCCTGTCAAGGATAGGTGAATGCTAGGCGTATTCTTTGAGAAGCGTAACGTCGGATTTGTTTTCCTCGCTGAGTTGATCGATCAGGCTTGCATCTGCGGTTACGAGTTTTGTTCCGAGGATTTTCGCTAAGGCTAGGTAGACCGCGTCATAGAAGGTTATGTTCTCCTTGTAGGTTAAGGCCGCAGCTTCGTCGATCAGATTGTCGTTGGGCTCGTGGAAGATTAGTCCAATGTTCTGAAGTTGTCTCACGGCCTCCGCACAATCGGTTGCAGTGGAGCCAGGGTGGTGTCGGAGGGCGTTCCCAAGCTCGTACAGTATTAGGCTTGGCGCTTCCAGATCGATTAGCTCGGAGACGAAGTGGTTTCTTAACTTTAATGCGATATCGCGCATTTCCTCTTTAACGTACCACTTTACTACTACTGACGCGTCGAGGACGAATACCTGTGGCTTCTCCAATAGCGAATAACCTCGACGCCGCTCCAAGGACCGCTGTAGCGAGATGAAAGGGCTTCAGCGATATCGTTCTGTTTCTTAACCGCCTGAGCCACGAGCCGCTTATCCTTGGTTCGTCTCCTTCGCATTTCGAGATGAATCCTAGCCTGTATGGTTTGGCGAATGATCTCAGACCAGTTGAGGTCTCGCATCTTCTCCATCTGACGCTTCAACTGTTCAGGTAACCGTATCGTGAGCTGAGCCAACCGTGGTCCGTATGTACTGTCTCTTATACACATCTCCGAGCCCACGAGACCGTACTAGATCTC
>CAZYOZ010000019.1:0-29051 GCA_964649235.1 uncultured Candidatus Bathyarchaeia archaeon | reverse complement strand
GTTGCTCACCTGGCCGCATGCAGACTAACCCAACAGAAGCCGAAGTCCGCTGAGCCGACAGTCACTGCTCCTGTACAAGGCCAACCCTAGAAACACAACAGGTCACTTGCCCGCGGCCCTAAGTGTTGCTTCTTCGAGGAACGTTCCGTACACGCGCAATAGCGCGCAGACACGGACCGTCATGACCAGATGCACGAAGGCTCATCGTACAAATTTGGTTGGCGGCACCAATACACCCAGCCACACACAATTACTCAAACGACGATGTTTCAATTTCCTATGCCCGCACCACTAGACCCACACACACGAAGAACACGATTGGATTCTCCCGCATTTTGAATCAAACGGCATTCAGCTTAAATTCCGGCAGTCAGTGGTGCGGCGAATCATCCAAGGAGTCTATCAACAATCAAGCCGGAGGTGGAAAAATGCCAAAAATTGAAAAGAAGAATCTGGACGCTCCGGACGAAAAAAGGTCCTTTGAGAATGGCAAGATTGACGTAGTAACCGTAGGAGGCCTCACGATGGGCAGGATGACCTTGCAACCTGGATGGAAGTGGTCAAAGAGCGTAAGACCTATTGTGAAAACAAACAGTTGCCAAGTCCACCATGTCGGATTCGCGGTCTCGGGGAGAATGAAGACAGTTCTCGATGATGGCACGGAAGCGGAGATAGGTCCCGGAGACGCGTACGAGATTCCACCGGGCCACGACGCTTGGGTTCTGGGAGATAAACCGGTCATTGCCTTCGAACTCCTGAGCGCAGCCCAATACGCCAAGAAGTAGTGTGGACTATAACCGCGCTCCTATGATTTCCTCTCTTTTTTCTCGCCCAATTGGCGGAAATGTGTGTGCTCACCATCATACCCCACACGCGCAAAAATGTCAGGCTATTACTTGTCGACGACGAAGTTCTTTTCTGTTTTGAGGGGGTGCCATCGTGGGTCATACAGGAATTCGAACAACGCTTTCCCCTCGTTGAATTTGATTCAAGTGTCAAAATGTGCTTCTCAAGTTCGCATCCTTGCAGAAATGAGTCTTACCGCTCAAAACGATCAGTGAGCGAGGTGTCATGAGCGGGTGCAGATCAATTCTATGCAGGAGCTTAATCCCCAAGCTCTATTGCGTGGTAGACAGGACCGAACAGACGGGCGGCTATTACTTGGTGATTGACCTTAGGGGGCAGAGTGTCTGTGTTTCAACAATGTTATCCATCTTTGCGATTTTCTCAGTCACTATCCTTGCGGCCCTTTCAGGCACGGAGGGGGAGATGCCCTTCTCGAAATGAAGAACTGCTAGAACGTCAGACTTTCCAAGAAGCAGATGTGATTCTGCAACTTCATCGCATTTTAGGATCTCGTTCATGACATCTTGCTCCTTACCCAACTTGGTCGATATGAAGACGAAGGCATAGGCGCGGCGCTCCGGATGCTCTAAATGAACTTCCCGCATGCGCGACATCGCGGGAATAACCGTACTTGTGTCTCTTACAAGGGCCATTCTGCGTATCTTTCCGGTTACCACATTGAGCATTTGTTCCCTTGGGTCTACGGGTTGGTCCTCGAAGACTAGCGTAGCCATGACGTCGAACTTGCCGGCTAGAAGATGCGACTCTTCCACGTGGGGAAGCCTCATGAGACGTTCCATCAGGACTTCCTCTTTACCTGTACGCGCGCGAATCAGCTCGAACGCTTTAATGGTTCTTGGCACAATCATCGCCACATGTAATTTGATGAAAGCTCAGTGTATATAGCGTTTCATCAGACGTCGGTTGCGTCATAGGATTTCCTTTGGCGGTGTGCCGACGACTCAGAATCAATAGCGCCAAGCCACGGAAATCCCCACTCACAAACCCAGTGTAGCATGAGAGAGTTGAAAGCGACGCCTCGCCTCGGTACTCCGGCCAGAGCAGCAATCATCCACAGTCTCAGCCGCTTCGATTCAAACAATCTATCGAATGTATGGTCCAGGCCACGTATTCATGTTCCAGATGAAGTCGCCGCTCGCCTCTTCAAAGCGTCATCATCTCACTCGTACGGCGTGGTTACCCGACGAAGTATCGACGTCGGCTGAGCAGAAGTGCTAATCCCACAATGGCGGCCGCCGACGTCACCATACTGTACGAGAATGCTAACCCGACCGACACTTGATCCCAGAGCACGCCAAAGATAACGTTGGCCAGTGCGGAGCAGGCACTAATCAGTAGGTAGTAAACGCCGTATGCCGTTCCTTTCAGCTCTTGAGGGACAAGTGATGGGATGAACGCGCGCTGAATGGCTTCGGAGGTGCCCAAATAGAGCCCATAAATCAATGCGATGACGAACGCGAAGACCACCCCCGCGGTTATCAGCGCCCCGGCCAGAGAAGATATGAAAAACAGCCCATAACCAAACACCAGAACTCTTCCCCTGCCAAGCTTGTCCGCAAGTATGCCTGAAGGGTAGCCAGCGATGACTGTACTAACATTCAACGCTGCATAGACGAGTGGTATCGTGTCTTCGTTCACTCCCAATGTGCTTGCCTTTACGAGTATAAAGGAGAAATTGTAGGCGCCCAATGCGAAAATTCCCAAAACAAGTAGGAACACAGTGAATTTCCGTGTCAGGACAGTTCTGGCATTCCTGAGCACACCGGCTGACTGTTTCGCGACTCTGCTGTCTTGCACAAAAAACAGGAGCACTAGTACTGCCATGACCCCCGGCACTGCCGAGGCCCAGAAGATGCCCCTAAACCCGATTGCGGGAATGAGGAGGAACGCGAACAGGGGGCCCACTATGGCTCCGAGTTGGTCGAGAGATCGATGGAGTCCGAAAGCCTTTCCTCCTTGAGCCTCTTTCACGGAATCGCTGATGAGGGCATCTCTCGGAGACGTGCGCACACCTTTCCCAACTCTGTCGGTAAGCCTGATCGCGAAGGCATCGCCCCAAGACTGGGCCACGGCAAAGAACGGCTTTGAGACCGTCGAAAGCCCATACCCTAAGAGTATGAGCGGCTTTTTGGTCCCGATCTTGTCCGACAGAACGCCGGAGAAGACTCTGAAGAGGTAATTCAGTGACTCAGAAGCGCCCTCCATTAACCCCAGTATGGCCTTCGTCGCGTGGAGGTCGGTTATGACGAAGATCGGGAGAACTCCTAGCACCATCTCGGTTGAAATGTCCGTAAACGCGCTGACCGCGCCCAAACTGATTACATTTCGAAAGCCAAGCTTAGGAGGGTCAGCTTCTTTTTCCGCCGTGACGGGTCACTTCTTATTGACTCGTGAATTGATTTTGTGTGTATGCCCCTACCGAATTCGGCCGGCAGTTTTCAGGACTCGAAGCGCATTTAACGTTATCATCTCGTTGGGCCCTTCACGGCCCCAGTCGACTACATCCACATTCGACTTTCTTCGCCCCACGGGAGCCCAGTAGCAGCCTTCCACGCGCCATAGGCCATGAGGGTCACGTTTCTGCTCAAGTACATCGAGCGCCTCTTGGGCTCGAGGATCATTCAGTCCATCCACTAACGAGAGAATCCGAAGGCCTTGGAGAATGTCGTAATGCCAGTACAGCGGGTAATGGAACTTCAGCCACTCATTGTTGATGACTTGCCCGGCATTCTCGGAGCGGAAAAGCCGATGCCTCAGAAACAACTCGGTCGCATGTTGCGCCGCTTTAAGACACTCAGGATCTCCTATAGCCCGGTGATACTCAAACAGTCCCCATAGTGGCGCTAGGCTCTCATAGAACGAGGAATGGTCTGCCTCCGGCCTCTTGTCGCAATTCCATCCCCCGTCCGGCCACTGCCATTCAATGAGCGACTCTGCAAGTCCACCGACACGCTCATCATCCGCCAATCCTAAGCGACTGCAGACTGCCAGTGCATTGCCCTCCTGCGACGCGCAACGGCGGGCTAGCCCATTAGTGCGTTTGATGCTCATGCGGTGGCTTTCGCCCCACAACCAACGAAGCACTTGCTCAGCAGCTGCAATCCCCCTCCTATGCCCTGACGGAAGCCCTAGCTCAACCAGCGACACTAGGCGCCATTGCGCTCCAGTCCATTTCTGGTAGGGATGAACTCCGAACCCGCCACGCTGCGCGGAAAACTTCAGGTTTCCTTTTGATGACGCCCTACGCGGCAACTCATCAGAGCCGCGCTGCCCATCGAGCAGGGCACGAAAGCGCGGTCCCTCAGGAATCTTCTCACGAGCCTTCCGGACCTCAGCTGAGCCTGTCGACTCATCTAGCAATTCGACGAGCGTAAAGTAACGTATGGAAGGATCAGTGGAATTCAGGAGCCAAGCGACTGGTGGCTCGTCTCGGTCCATGCGCGACCCCAGAGGGCAGACAGTCAATAGCTCATTCTGTCGATTCCAACTTCTTTTAAGGCCTTTTCTCCAATTTCGTAGCTGCCGAAATCTTTTCCACGACTCCTGCGCCGGCTCGGATCTGAGCCACTCGGCCTTTGCGAGAATGAGGCATTCTTGAGCCTGTTGCGAATCTTGTGCAGGTGGCGTCTACTTGTCTGACGCTGGCATCTACTTGTCTGACAATTCCTTTTTGTCAGCCACTTGTGCACCAGTATCCTTGGTGTCGGTCTCGTGGTGCCATTGACATGCTTAAGGAAACGTCTCAGAAGAGAAAAGGAGCCTTCGGATCAGCGTATGTAGTACCACACGTAGAAAGAAAGACCGAGAGCGAACGTCACCAACCAGAGCGTGAAAGTGGTCCTCATGAGACGCTTCAGCCTTTTTACTGCGAATCGCTGAGGAAGGTCGAACTTCATCCTGAGGACTATGTATACGGCCAAAGCACCAGTTATCAAACCCAAGATGACGTGCACGTTGGTTATAATGACACCAGGGCTCGAAAACTCTGCGAGAATCACATGAAAGTTGTTAATGTATGATGGTGCCATCCAAACCAGAAGCGAAACTGCCGCCAAGACTATCGCCGGAAACATCCATTTCTCATGGATCATGAATTTCCTCCGTCTGGCGAATGTGAAACCTGTCATTATGAGTCCGAGTATGACCAAGTGCAGAAGCAAGTTCAGGTCGGCTTCCAGCTTTGCTTTCGTTCCGAGAAAACCTTCCATGGGAAGACTCAGAACTGCGGCTATCCGGCGTGAACCCATAAAAAACTAAGCGTTGCCTAGAGCGGGCTTGCATCTTCAGGAATGTCGGTTGCCTACTTCTTGTAGCCCTTGAACATGTAGAACCAGAGCGACTTTATCTTCTCGATGTGGCCGCGCCTGCAATCAACCGGCACTCCGGTCAAGAGGAGCCTCTCTGCAAACTCGCACTCGAGGCAAACTCTCTGCTGGTACGGGCACTTGGGCTCCTGAGGCTCGTAATCACTTAGCCAAGACGGATTGGGCAAGCGACTACCACACCATACCATTATGCGAGTCTTTCTTTATGCTTTCCGCTTTGCCGGCATACTATCTCTCATCGCGTTGCGGGCTTGGGGCGGCGAAACACGTAGACTGCCTTCCCATCCACTCTTATTTTCACACCAAATTGTGTGTTTTCGTCAGACTCGATTCGGGAGGCTCTTAGTCTAAAAGCGTACGCAAGGTTTCTCGCTTTGCTCTCCGACTTGCAAACTACTTTGAATCCGTTCATAATTCCCCGAGCAACAAGCATGAGTTTCCGATCCCGTTGCCCGTATGCGATGCGCTTGGCGAACGTTCCAGGTCTATACTCTCTGATTCTTCGTCCAGGATTCAATTTCCCATCTCCCCTCTTCGGGCTAGTCCAGCCGGAGACTAGCGGAGGCTCAGCCAGAGAAGGACCGCCAGACCGGCCGTCTGGACGACGGTTATCGTTAGGACCAGCGGGCCCACGCCTGTTGCGAAATACATGAACATGGCCAGGTACGAGTACAACGAGAGGAGGTTCTGAACCAAGAGGAGGGCTCCGAAGAACAGCAAACCCGCAGTAAATTCAGCCCTAACCTTGTGAAAACTATTGCCGTAAACCGCCACGAGACCAAGCAATAACAACACATTCGCAAATGAGAATACTGCAGCTGCCTGGAGCATGACATCAACCAATGTGTGCCCACCCGACCTTCAGAATCGAATGATTATCTACTTTACCCCAATTCTCCCCCAAATTCTCTGAAACTCCTCATAGTTTTCCTCAAGCTCAGGAGCCAGAAAATACATCGCGCCGTAGCCTTCCCCAACCTCGACCAGAAGCTTGTTTTTCAGCAAGACATCCAAATGATGCCGAATCGTCTTGTAGTCCAGACCCAACTTCTGCGCGAGTTGGTTGGCGTTCAAAGGTTGCTCCTTCAGCGCCACGACAACGCGAGCGCGGTTCGGGCCTCCACGATTTCCGGTGAAGACCCACCAGAGTATTCGTCGAACCACACTCGACAATTGCGATGGCACTGAAGTTCATGATGCGGTTGGGGGCATATAGCATAACCGGGGAATTTGAGTGAAAATTCGGATACTGTTGGAAGACAACTTGGCCCAATCCTAAATTCCGACCAAGCTGCGCGCGATGAGAGATGCCAATAAAGGCCACCCCGCTCTGCTCTCGGTTAGATGCCCGAACGGCGGCTTTCCTTCCCTACCTTTCCGGACCTCATGCCAGCGTGTTGTGGGTTAGCATGTATACCACTTGGGCAACAGTTGGGGGAAAATTTGGTAAAGCTCTTAATCCAATCGTTTCCTTCTCGGGCGGCATCGGAACTCTCGATTTAGGCTGACTCGTATGGAAAATGATTCCTTGAAAGGTCACCGGATACGAAAGATGTTCATCCAAGGCTTGTTCGCCGGCGCGTTCGCGACGGTTGCCACTTACGTGGGGGCGACTTTGATAGGAATCCCGTTCCCGCCGCAGGCAATATTCCAGCTGCTGATATCGCCGGTGCCGGGTTCGATTGAATCGTTCATCGTCGAGACTTTTCGTGAATACGGAAAATACTCTGCCTTCGCATTCGCGTCGGCAATCTACGTTCTACTCTACACCCTTGTGGCAGTCCTCGTTGGTTTGCTTTTCAGTGCTAAGCGTTTCTACGCGATTTTGGTTGGCACAGGTATAACGTCGGCCATTGGATTCGGCCTCGAGCTGACGCTCGCTGCTAGGGCGTCCGTCTTGACCTCTGTTCTGGGGTGGCTGGCTGTGGTGGGGCTTTTGCTGGTTGTGAACCTCGCCTATTCGATGATAGTAATTGAGCAGGTCGGAGCCTCCCGTCCCCAGATCGGCAAACAACCCTCCACGATGATGAGCCCATCTCGCCGTGGATTTCTCAAGAAAATCGCAGTGCTTGCAGCGGTCGTCGCCTTTGCTGGGATAGCTGCCAAGATAGGTTTTTCCCTCTTGTCTGGGCAACCCGTCGTTCGAAGCAATACCCCAATCCCAACAAACGGTCAGCCTCCAGGCTTCGAATTCCTAGACGCGCCTGACATCCTTCGCGACCCAAGAATCAGCGACCTCGTCGCATCCGAAGTGACTGACAACAGAGTCTTCTACAGAGTCGATATTAACCCAATTCCTCCGCAGCTAGATTTTGACCAATGGTCACTGAAGATTTCAGGTAAAGTGAACAATCCCACGACACTGAACAGGAGCAGCCTATTGGCTCTCCCGACAAGAGACGAGTATGCCACACTGGAATGCGTAAGCAACACCATCAACCCACCAAGCGCACTCATCAGCAATGCGAAATGGACCGGTGTTCCGGTCTCCAAGCTACTCGATCAAGTAGGTGTTGCAAGGGATGCGAAGTACGTTGTGTTCCATTGTGCTGATGGATATTCGGTAGGGGTTCCGCTGGATCGGGCGATGCAGCCAGGAGCGCTGCTAACTTACAAGATGAATGATGAGTTCCTCCCAAATGGGCATGGATTTCCTCTACGAGCAATCGTGCCAGGAATCTATGGAATGATGAATGCAAAATGGATCACAGAGATTGAGGTGGTTGACTACGTTTACCTTGGCTACTGGCAGCAGAGAGGTTGGTCTAACGACGCCAGAATCAAGACGATCTCGATTGTATACTATCCTTTGTCGGAAGCTCAAGTTAAGGCACCCTTGCCGATCGCTGGAGTTGCATTCGCTGGGGACAGAGGCATAAGCAAAGTAGAGGTCAGCGTAGATGGCGGCAACACATGGCAGGAGGCCTTCCTCAAGAAGCCCAAGTCGCCTTATTCATGGGTCCTGTGGGCTTACGAGTGGAACCCGCCGAACAAGGGCACATACACCATAACTGCTCGAGCCTACGATGGACAGGGGCAGGTGCAGGATCAGACCGCCAGGCCTCCCTTCCCAGATGGTGCGAGTGGCTACCATGCAGTTCAGGTCACAGTAGTCTAGATGGCACAGGAAATCCACAGTGGTCAGCATCTGCCCTGAACCATACCAGGACAAACCTTCTGATGCTCATCTAATTCCCTAGCATCATTAACTAGAGTCCCGCAGTTTGGGCAGATCATAGGTTCTCGCAGCATTTCTATTCGTGTCGTTGTTCTTGAGGTTTTCATGGCATTCAATGGCAATCGACTTACCTTTGCAACGATATTGTGCAGGGAACGCTCCGCATCCGAAGATTTTTGAGCCTAAAGCGACGCAAAGCAACATATCTCGTCTGAAACCCGTTTGCCAAGAAACAGCTGGGGTACCGAGATCACAGTGACTGAGAAGGTTCATCAACAGAGATTTTTCTGCGAGAACTGCAGCCGCGAGGTTTTTCTCCAAGCCAAGTACTGCGACAACTGCGGCGGAAAGATTGAGTGGCCGGAGAAAATCCAGAAAGTCCTCGCGTCTTGGGAAAAGAAAGGCAAGTAGTGAGCCCCTCCGTTTCCTTCAACCATCCTACGTTTTTCTCAACGCCAATGTTGTGACGATGGACCCCGGGCAACCATCTGCGCAGGCAGTTGCGATCCATCGAGATCAAATTGCCGCCGTCGGCAACAATGCCGAGATATCCAAACTTGCTGGACCCGAGACTTCGGTAACTAACTTGAAGAAGGCTACAGTCCTTCCCGGCTTCATAGACTGCCACGTCCACTTAATCGATTATGGATTTGCAGTCTCAGGCTTAAGTCTCGACCTGCACGGTGTTCGAAGCATCGAGGAAATGAAGAAACGAGTTAGCGAAAAAAGCATGATGGCGCCGAGCCGGGTGGAAGGACATGGTTGGGACCAAGAGATATTCGTCGAAAGGAGATACCCATCTAGGGCCGACCTAGATGAAGTGGCCCCGGAAAAGCCGGTGATTCTCAGAAGAGTCTGCGGGCACATATGCGTGGCCAATTCAATCGCACTCAAGCTGGCAGGAATCGACAGGAACACCCCGGATCCAGCAGGGGGCTCAATTGACCGAGACTCCAATGGAGAGCCGACAGGGATTCTTCGCGAAACCGCGGTCAATCTGGTTGAAGAAGGCATTACGCGCCCCGGCGTCGGGCAGCCTGAAGGGCCTGAAGAATACGAAAAGGCGACGACGGCTGCTTGTGAGAAAGCCGTTGAGGCTGGACTGACTGGAGTTCACTGTGTTCTTAGTTCTGAGCGTGAATTGCGCGCTTTACTCAAATTGAAAGCTGAAGGACGCTTACCAATCAGATTCTACCTGTTGCTCCCAGTTCACTTGCAGAGCACTGCATCGCAGCTCGGCCTCCGAACCGGTTTCGGGGACGACTGGATTCGAATCGGCGGGGTTAAGATTTTCACTGACGGTTCCTTAGGCGCCAGAACAGCTGCTCTCGAAGCCCCCTACAGCGACGACCCTCTGAACCGAGGCATTCCCACTTATACGCAAGAGCAATTGGACGGCATGGTGGCGGAGGCACACCGATCCGACCTTCAGCTTGCAATTCATGCCATTGGAGACAGGGCCATAAGAATGGCTCTGGAGGCCGTCAAGAAAGCCAGGGACTGGATGGCGAAGAAGGAGTTGAGGCACAGAATCGAACATGCCTCCGTCCTCACCGCCGAACTCATACAGGAGATGAAGGATCTAGGCGTCATAGCCTCCGTACAGCCTCACTTCGTGGCATCAGACACTTGGGTCGAACGGAGGCTGGGCACGGCACGGGCACGATCCACTTACCCGTTCCAGAACTTGCTTCGCGAAGGAGTTACTGTTGTTGCGGGGTCCGACTGCCCCGTCGACCCGATCGCCCCTCTAACTGGAATCGCTGCTGCCGTGGACAGGGCTGAACAGGCGCTATCCATTGAAGATGCCCTGGCCCTCTACACGAGAAGCGCTGCATATGCGTCGTTCGATGAATCAAGAAGGGGGACCATCAGTCCGGGCAAGTTGGCCGACCTTGTGGTTCTGAAGGAGGACCCGAGAAAAGCTGCGCCATCCGAGATACCGAATATCCAGGTTTTGTTGACGATGGTAGGTGGAAGAGTCGTCTATCGATCTGGGAGTTGAGACTTCACAGCTGTAACAAAGGTTTATCCAACTCACTGGTAACTACAGTTCCTTGAGGCCGCTCGCCTCGGCCGATGACTGAAATTTGGAGAGACTATAGTGTTGGAAGCATATGTTATCGAAACACCGGTCGGCCTTTTCGTTCTGGATGATCAAACGAACGTCATCGAGAAGATTCTCTTCTCCCCGGACCCTCAGAAAGCTGCAGCTGAACTCAAACAACTTCAGTCGGGACAACTCACACCATCAATGATAGATGCCCTCAAGAAGGCAGCGGCCAAGTACAGCCCACTGGTCTTCGAACATGAGGGGCTTGCGAGAACCGTCGAAAACCAGGGACAGCTGCCAGTCCTAATCAGGCCAACTTCCATTGGCGATCAATTTCGGAACCGCCTGAGCTCCGATTGGGATGGGCGTGACAGCTGGATCAGAATGCAGTCGCTGGAATCGCCTCATCTGATTACGCCTGACGCTTACAACGATTTCGTCCGCCAGATCACGCTACAAATAGCTAGAGCCGAAGTGGCACGAGCCGCCGCTAGGCGCGACCTCAACGCAGTGCAAGCGGTGCGCGCGATGGATGATTTGGACAAGACATTAAACTTGATCGCTGGCAGAGTCCGAGAATGGTACGGCCTTCACTTCCCCGAGATGGACCGCATCATTGAGAAACACGAGACGTACGCTCGCCTGATCTCGAAGCTGGGAAAACGCGAGAGTTACACGCCCGAGAACGTCATTGCTGAGGGCTTGCCCAAAGACCGGGTAGATCAGCTCGCCCAGGCAGCACGCAAATCCATGGGCGCAGCTGTCGAAGAACATGACCTTGCCGTGCTTCAGTCTTTCTGCGAGCTCATGCTGGAGTTATACAAGTTCAGAGAGAAGACCCAGACATACGTGGAAGACGTCATGAAGCAAGTAGCGCCGAACATGACAGCTATCGTCGGCCCCGCGCTTTCTGCTCGGCTTATTTCGATTGCGGGCAGCCTCGAAAATCTGGCCAAGATGCCGGCCAGCACTCTTCAAGTGCTCGGAGCAGAGAAGGCACTCTTTAGGGCGCTCAAGACTGGAGCTCGGCCTCCAAAGCATGGCGTACTCTTCCAGTATACCGCCGTGCACCAGTCACCCCGATGGCAAAGAGGAAAAATCGCCCGAACTCTTGCGGGCAAGCTCAGCATCGCCGCTCGGATCGATGCGTTCGGCGGAAACTTCATGGGTGACAAGCTGAAGGCAGATTTCGACAAGAAAGCGGAAGAAATCAAGCAGAGGTACGCATCACCTCCAGGACCCTCGAAGAAGAAGGAAGTTGGCCGTAAGCGTTAGAAAGGATGACCGGTTCGAAGGGGTATTCCGGGTAAGCCTAGAAGACGGAAGCACGCGTCTCGCAACCAGAAATTTGGCGCCTGGAATCAGCGTCTACGGTGAAATCCTCGTAAAGGCAGACGGCTCAGAATATCGGACTTGGGATGCTCACCGAAGCAAGCTTGCAGCTGCCATACTCAGAAATCTGAAGACTTTGCCCATCAGAGAAGGGAGCCACGTGCTCTACTTGGGTTCGGCTTCGGGCACAACTGCAAGTCATGTGAGCGACATCGTTGCAAACAGTGGTCGAGTATACTGTGTTGACTTTGCCCAGAGAAGCATGCGTGAGCTGATCGACGCTTTGTGCACCAACCGTCGAAACGTATATCCAATTCTGTCCGATGCCAGACAACCCGAGAAGTACAAGGCCCTAGTTGCGCCGGTGGACGTCATCTACTCTGATGTGGCCCAGCCCGAACAGGCCAAGTTACTCGCGGACAACGCTGACTTGTTCCTCAAGCCGAAAGGTTCCATTATGATTGCTATCAAATCTCGGAGCGTCGATGTCACCAAAGAGCCCACAGATGTTTTCGAGCAGGAGATCGGAGTCCTGCGCAGGCGCGGCTTCAAAATCGCGCAGAGAATCAGGCTTGAACCCTACGAGCGAGACCACGCCATAGTGCTCGGCACGAAGGAGTAAACCCATGTTCAAATCAAACAGCGCCCTGGGTCGGGCTTACGATGCAGTCCTTTGGCATGAGATACGAAAGCTCAACACCCACCTTCCGAAGAGAAGGATGACGCTCGCTCAACTGCTGAAAAAGGCAGACCCTGCTCTTGAGGCCGTGGACGGGTCGTCAATTCTGCTGAAATCAGCTGAGCTCCACGAACTCGCGAAGCTGGTTCCGAGAGAGTATCAGGACAGAATCAGGTTGCCGATAATCATCCTTCGACGAATGGACTTAGGCAAGTCCATCTACACTGTTTCTGGAGAAGCGATCGAGGAATTCACCGTAAAGAAACTGCTCGGAATAACGAGCCTAGAATACCATGAGATGTACCGGGAACGCGGCGCAGTATATCTGTACCGACCTCAGGTTACCGAATTGCTCAGGGCATTCCACAGCCTCGTTGTCATAGCTTTCGGGGTTCCAAAGGAGCTTGCCGATTACGGGGCTGAGCGGGAACCACGACACATCTAAGTCTCCTTTCTTACTGCAGCCTTCTGTATCCTTCCGCCAATTCGCGTTCAATTTGCCTTATCGTTTTCCAAGATTTGCGGACAATTGGCGGATATTCGGTGTGTGTGCGGCGCCAACTTCTCAGGAAATCCAACGTCTTGGGATCGGTGATGTACCCCGAACCGAAATCCCCATATTCACTCCGAAGCCCGTCCACAGCATCATCCCTGCGTACCTTCGCAATTATGCTAGCCGCAGAGACCACGGGATAGCGTCGGTCGGCATGGTGCTCTGAGATTACCCTTATTCCCTTCAGCTCAGGAGGAAGAAACGACATAATTGTTTCTTTGTATCGGCCTTCTCTGACATCCGACGCATCTACATAGGCTTCTCTTGGCCTAAGGTCATTGATGACCTGGGCCATCATCTTTGCTTCGAGGAAGTTCAGCTTCCTGAGTTTCCCTGCATGAAGTACCACGTGGTCGATTTCAGCTGGCTGCACCTCTACGATGCTTACCTTGTCTGCCAGCAACCTGATTTTGTCAGCGAGCACGTTGCGCACGTCCGGCGTCAGGAGCTTCGAATCTTTGACACCCGTGGCCGCAAGTTCCCTAATGTGGTTCTCATCGAATAGAACGCCCGCCACAACCATCGGTCCTATGATTGGCCCGCGACCTGCGTCGTCTACGCCTGCGATACCTTCTGGCAATTGCCGAATCCGCCACGTTCACCAGTACAGACTGCTCAGGGGTTAATAGCTGCGATTCCCTCCAATTCACGCATGAACCCTCTTCGCTTTCTATTCACAGGGGAACCTGGCTGCGGGAAGACTACCTTAGTCAGGAGAATTTGCGAAGCGCTGTCACTGCAGGCCAAGAAAACTGGTGGGATGATCTCAGGCGAAATTCGCAAGAAGGGTCAGAGGATTGGGTTCAAGCTCGAGGACATACTTTCGGGTGAAACCGGTATACTTGCTCATGTTGACCAGGCGGACGGGCCGCGCGTAGGTAAATATCGTGTGAACCTGCAGGATATCGAGCGGGTTGGGGTTGCCGCGATTAGGCGGGCTATATTGGAAGCAGACGTTGTGGTGGTTGACGAGATAGGGCCAATGGAGTTGAACTCGAAGCCCTTCATATTGGCCGTGGAATTGGCGCTGGCGTCGCCCAAGCACTTCATCGGGACCATCCACAAGCGAGCTTCCCACTACTTGGTTTCGGCCATAAAAACGAATCCAGCATACCAGGTCATTGAAGTGACTCCGGCCAACCGAGATAGGCTCCTTGCGCAAATAAGTGAGAAATTCAAGCATGAAATATGAGAACGGGTTGACAAATCAAACGAATCAAGCCGCATTGCAACTCACCGAAGGCAAAGCGAGGCTAATACTTCCTCGAAATCAACGCCCCACAGTCGGCGCTGTCTTCTACAATCCTAGAATGAGCCTAAACCGCGACCTGGCGATTCTATTCGCGTCCTCCTTCTTCCCTAAAGAAGAGCACTTGGGCGTCTGCGACCCGATGACCGGATGCGGCGTCCGTGCTGTCAGGTACGTCTTAGAAGCGCCAACCGTTGGCGATGTCATCGCTGCAGACACCAACAGTCAGGCAGTCGAAACCGCGAAAGGTATCGTGCGATTAAACGGCCTAGAAGATAGAATTACGCTCATCGAATCCGATGCGAACCAACTGCTGATAGCTCATTCCCGAGAGAGATTCGGCCTGATCGACCTAGACCCATTTGGTACACCCGCGCCATTTGCTGAATCCGCGGCCAGAGCAACGGCAGATGGTGGCGTCCTTGCTATGACGGCTACCGATATGGGCCCCCTGACTGGAGCAAAACCAGACGCGTGTTGGCGCAAATATGGGTCTCGTTCTATCCGAACAGAATTCGAGAAGGAATTCGCAACACGGGTGCTTGCGGGCACGCTGGCATCGGCTGCAATGAGGCTCGAGCTTGGCATTGAAATCGTCTTCTGTCACGCCACCGACCACTACACGAGAATCTACGCGGAGATCCACAAGGGAAGGCCGTACGCTAATGCAACTGCAAGAGCGATCGGTTTCGTAGAATATTGCCCCAATTGCCTCACACGAGAAACGCGCAAATCCCTTGAACTTGTTCAAGCTACGTGCCGGGCATGCGGCTCGAAGATTATTGTGGGAGGCCCACTGTGGATAGGTCAGCTCTGGGACGAAAGAGCCGTTCGATTGATGCTGGGCCGAGTACCCCTACTTCTGTCATCACGCCTGTCGGAGGTACAAGCACTTCTCGAACACGTGCACGAAGAGATGCGCCGCCCAATGCTCTATTTTCGCACTGATGTCTTAGCAGGCAAATTGCAGATCAAACCTCCAAAGCTGTCCCAAGTTCTGGACAGCCTGAGCAGTAAGGGCTACGAAGCCAGCCGAACCCATTTCCACCCGAACGGCTTTCGAACCGAAGCAAGCACAAAAGAAATCGCATCCATACTGCGGGCCCTAGCCAAGAAAGCCTAGGCCCAGCAAATAGAGTTCTGCGCTCTCCGGTCGGCTGGCAGGCGGCTTCACGATCTTCAGTTCGCGGAAGCATGACTTCATCTCATTTTGAAACTCTTTGAGTTCCGAACCTTGGAAGACCTTAACCAACATGTTGCCCCGAGGCCGCAGAACCTGTCGCGCTATGCCGAGTGCACACCGCGTCAGGTGGATCTGCCGTGCGTGGTCAACCTCCCACGCACCCGACACATTAGGCGCTAGGTCTGAGACTACAACGTCGAATGCAGACTGGTTTACCGCACGAATCTCGTGCACGATATTGGGTTGTGTTACATCGCGGGTGACTGTCACGACGTTATCAAAAGGTAAGGGGGTTATCTTTTCCTTGTCAACCCCTACCACAAGTCCTTGCGGGCCAGCGATTTGACGGATGGCTTGAAGCCAGCCTCCGGGCGCCGCACCCAAATCCAGCGCCCGGTCTCCGCTTCGTATAAACCGGTAGCGTTCGGCTATCTGGAGGAGTTTGAAGGTCGACCGGCTTCGGAAGCCTTTCTCCTTCGCCAGTCTGTGATACTGGTCTTTCTTCCTTTTCCTCAGCCACTCACTTGGCACTTTTGGCTACCGCGCTGGCAGCAAGCGCCTGCATCCATTTTGTCAGGTGTTCGCATTTGTTTGGATTCATAATCCAAGCCTGAGGGCAGTTGCCCACAAGGTCACAGAAGGCACACGGAATGTCAATTATTGAGTCTATGGTCGAGTAGCGGCGTTTCGCGAAAACTCTGTAGGTCCAACGTCCATCGTGAAGCTCTTTCTTTCTTGCAATGAGACCCTTCTTCTCAAGCCTCAGAACAGCCCTCGAACCTTCGCGGCTGTCGGCGGTCAGCTTCTTCCAGAGTTCAGACTGCAGTATGCCCATGTCGCCGAGTTCCATAACTATCCTCAATACGTCCTGTTCTGTTGGACCCTTCCGAGGCAACCGACAACCTTCTGAAATTGAACAGTAATCGAGAATTGTGCCAGAACTAAGGCATCAATCCATTTAAACGTTTGAAAATTGCTCGAAATAGAACTTCCAGTTTGCTTGCTGAAAATAGAAGTTCTGCAGAATTCCAACTTCTACGTTACCCGCGAGCCGTTGGGAAGCTCACGGTCAATCGTCAGCAAGGCCAGCTTATCACCGTGTTCCGCGGCTAACAGCATGCCTTGAGAAACCTCCCCAGCGAACTTAGTCGGCTTCAGGTTGTACAAGAATACGACTGTCTTTCCCACAAGTTCGCTGGGTTCGTAGTAACCCACAAGGCTTGAAATGGTTTGGCGTACTCCTAGACTGCCTAGGTCGACCAGAATTCTGTAGAGTTTCTCAGTTCTCGGGACACGCTCCGCTTGAGTAATTGTCCCAACCCTTGCATCCAGTCTCTTGAATTCCTCGAAGCTGACTTCCGGAGACGACTTCGTCCCACTCAATCCGTGCACTTCCTAGATTTGATCAAGCGCCCGGGAGAGATCTTCTATTAAGTCTTGAACATCCTCGATTCCAATGGACAATCGAATCAGCGAATCTGTCACACCAATACTCTCGCGGATTTCCTTCGGAAGAGAAGCATGAGTCATTGAGCTTGGGTGTTCAATCAGCGACTCAACGCTACCCAGGCTTTCAGCGACAGTGAAGACCTCAACGTGTTTCAGGAGATTCTTGTACGAATCTCTGTTACCCTTCAAGTAGAAACTGACCATGCCACCGAATCCCGCCATCTGCTTCCGGGCTAACTCATGCTGCGGATGTGACTTCAGCCCTGGGTACAGAACTTTCGCCGCCTTCTCGTGCTCATTCAGAAACTCAGCAATCCTCTGGGCATTAGTGCAATGACGGTCCATTCTCACAGCCAGAGTCTTGATGCCCCTCAGAACCAGCCAGCAATCCCAAGGCCCAGGGATGGCGCCTGCCGCATTCTGTGCATATCGCAGTTTCTCATAGACCTCTTCATCTGAGAGGGCAACGCCACCTCCCACCAGATCGCTGTGCCCTCCCAAGTACTTGGTCGTGCTGTGAACCGCTATATCCGCGCCGAACTTGAGCGGCTGCTGAAGATAGGGGCTCATGAATGTGTTGTCGACAGCCACGACAGAGCTGTGCTCATGTGCAATCTTGGCAACACTCTCAAGGTCAACTAGTTTCAGCAGTGGGTTAGTTGGCGTCTCAACCCAAACCATCTTGGTTTCGGACCTTAACGCCTTCTCAAACTCCTCGGCTTTCGAACCTTCAACATAGGTGAACTCGACTCCAAAATTGCGAAAGATCCGATCAAACAGGCGCCTCGTGCCGCCATACAAGTCTTCCACGGAAATCACATGGTCGCCTCTGCGGAGAAGGCCCAATATGACAGTCGTTATGGCCCCCATGCCCGAAGCGAAGGCCAGACCATACCTGGCCCCCTCAAGAGAAGCCAGACTGTTCTCAAGAGCTGTGCGGGTGGGATTACCCGACCTACTGTACACGTAGGGGCCCTCAACGCCAGGCTCCAGTTGACGGTAGGTTGAGACTTGATACACCGGTACGACCACAGTCCCAGTGGGACGTTCCAGCTCCTCACCGGCATGAACCGCTTTGGTTGAGAACCGCAATCCAAAACCGCCCTCGGTGGCCGCGAATTCCTTCCTGCGTCCTTAAAGTTTCCATTATGCGTCGGACCAACTGTTCAAAATCAATTGTACATCGATCCTCAACAAAACCAATGACTTGCTGGCGTACTAGACACGAATCTGTAATCCAAACTGCTCAACTCATAGAAGATTTATTACCAATCCACCTTCGACAATACGGCGGTGTAATTGTTTGGCTAAGAAACGAAAGGCCAAGAAAGGCGCGAAGAAGAAAGCAAAGCGCGTGGCCAAGAAGAGAGCAAGACCGAAGAAGAAGGCCGCGCCGAAACCCGCTCCTGCTATGGCACCGGCGCCGGAACCCACCCCAGCTCCACCGATGGAGCCAACATCCCAACCTTCACCCGGCTCAATGTCAAGCGGTGAGATGCAGGCCAGTTAGACCCTGCTTGGGTCTAAGAACTTCCGTTCTTTTCGTCCCCCATCTTGGTATGCACCGTGTAGACCGGGCTTATCGGAGACTTTAGCCTGCAAGACCTCACGCGCCTCTCACGACCCGTCATGATAAGAAATCGAGAGCAACTTATCCGAAATGGCTGGACCACACGTGATCGAAGAGCACGACGGCTGTGCTTGGACGCTCTTCAGAGAGCACTTAATGCAGTCAACCCATATCACTGCGTGCTTTCCCGCGTCAAGATTAGAGAAAAAAAGCTCCTTTTAGGTGACCTCTCGGTTTCTCTTCCAGACTTCCAGCGGATTGTGCTTCTATCCGTCGGAAAAGCTAGCAGCTCAATGATGGCTGCTGGCCTGAGAGTTTTCAGAGGATTTCCGGTTCACGGAATCCTTGTCGCTCCTGTTGGACACAAGATTCCGAAGTTTCCGGACATCGTGGAAGTTTTCCATACAGGACATCCGATTCCTGACCTAGCAGGTATCAAGGCCTCCCGGAGAGTCAAGGAGCTAGTCAGCGGATTGCGAGAGGTAGATCTACTCGTCTGCCTGATTTCAGGTGGCGCTTCGGCACTCCTTCCAGCTCCTGTCCGAGGAATAGCCTTGAGTGACCTAAGGAAGACCACCCAGTCACTGATCGCCAGCACAGCCAATATCCACGAAATCAACACTGTGCGGCGACACATTTCTAATCTGAAGGGAGGCAGACTTGTGGATTCCTGCCAAGCGTCTAGAATCTTGTCTCTGATCGTCTCGGACGTTCCAGGCAACTCTATCCCAGACATTGGCTCTGGGCTTACTTCCGAAGACCCAACCTCCTTCGCTGATGCAACCAATGTGCTTAAGGAGCACGGACTTTGGAACTCAACTCCATCCGCGATTAGGCATCATCTCATGCTCGGATTGCGTGGTGCAATTCCGGAAACCCCCAAACCTGGAGACCCGCGGTTCAGGCACGTGAGCAATTTCATAATCGCGGACAACGGAACGGCTTCTACCGCTGCTGCGCGTGCGTTGGCTTTGAAGCAGTTGCCAACCACGATCCTGACGACATCAGCAGAGATGGACGCGGAAAGTATGGGCAGGTTCCTCGTATCCGTAGCATCCGAAAACCGTCATAGAGCTTTCATCGTTGGAGGCGAAACAACCGTTCACGTCGCTATACGCGGGGTCGGAGGCCGCAACCAACACACAGCGCTTTCGTCTGTCGAGGGGCTCTCAAACCTAGACGGAGCATGCTTGGCAGCATTAGCGAGCGACGGGGTTGACGGGACCAGCAGTGCGGCGGGAGCCATCGTGGATGGAAGGACAGCCTCTCGGGCCGAGAAAAAGCGATTGGACCCGAGAAAATTCCTAACCGAGAACGATTCTTACCGTTTCTTCAAGGCTCTCCGTGACAACATTACCACCGGCCCGACGGGGACAAACGTGGGAGACATCTACCTGGCGATGTCGTTGTAGCGGCGCTCACTTCACTATTAACGTAGGGCACCTAGCGTGATGACTGACTTTGTCGGAAACGGATCCTAACAGAAAGGCCCTGACCTCAGTCAACCCGCGGCTGCCCATGACAATAAGGTCAACATTCTCTGACTGGGCCATTTTGATTATTTCTTCTGCTGGGACGCCCTGCAGCAGCTTGCACTCGTACTTGACGCCTTGGCCTTTGGCGTATTCTTCGGCCTTCCGCATGATCTCCCGCCCCTCAGCTTCTATCTCCTTGACAAAGACTGTTGTGGCAAGCACGCCGGCCTCAGATGGCGTTACGGCGTAGAACCTCCGCAAGACGACGTGGACGATGGTGAGCTTGGCATCGTATTTCGTGGCTAGGTCAGCCGCGTATGTTAGCGCTTTCTCGGCGTAAGGTGAACCGTCCACGGCGACTAGGATTCGAGAGAACATGCCAGTTGCACGAAAATAACGAGGTAGGTGGGTAATAACTGTACTTCAAATCAATAGGTTGAGCTTTTATGTGACCCGCCAGCCATTGGCGCACCAGCCATGATAGATGAATTTCGTTCTGTTGCAGTGGTCGTTTCAGACCGGAAGAAGGCTGGCGCTTGGTACAAGGAGAAACTGGGCTTCGTGATCATGGAAGAGAGCGAAGAACACTGGACAGTGGTAGGCCCGCCTGGATCTTCCACGGGCATACACCTATGCGAAGGGGAGACCTTGGAACCCGGAAACACTGGCATACTTCTGCTCGCAAAAGATTTCGAGGGGACCGCCAAAGACCTGAAGGCAAGAGGCGTTGATTTCACTCAGGAGCCCAAGACCGAACCCTGGGGAACCTACGCGACGTTCAAGGATCTGGACGGCAATGTCTTCTGGCTGATGCCAAAGACGTAGATGGAAGAAGGTTACTTCACAGTAAGCTCTGGCGCCACTTCGAGAGTCCTAGACACTTCGGACGTGTATAACCTGACGTAAGGGGCTACTGCCTGCAGGATCTTGCTCTCTGCCTTTCTAAGATGCTCTTCGAACGTAGTCCTTGGTACATGGTGCTTCTTGGCGATCTCTTCGGCCGTTAGCCTCTTCGGAATATTGTAGTACCCGTACTCCAGCGCGGCCAACAGCGTATTCATTTGCTTACCTGTCAAGTCTGAGAAGACACTGCTCATTGAGACTAAGAACGCGTCCCGCAAGCTGTTCTCAGGGAGCACCTTTTTCTCGACAATCTCAACCGGACCAAGCTCGCTGAGTTCTTGGAACAGCTTCTTGTAGTCACTGTCTCTGAAGCCTACGACCTTGTAGTGTTCCCACCCGCCGTGGTATATTTCGGGGGGAATGTCTAGGCACGAGTTTCTCTCTATCACATCCGTGACGCTAGTTCGTAGCTGACTGCAACGACAGGTCTTCACCACTAACTGCAGGTTGCCTGCCAGGAAGTTCTTCTTCAGCACTTTGCCGCCCTTCCAGAGAAGGAGCGTCTGCAAATCCGGCTCAATTCTGGTAAAAGTCTCAATGTCGGGGCATTCGACTTCCACAACGTGTATCCTATTGTTGCACCACTCTACCATCTTCACGTCCGGATGCTTCTGAGTAAACCGCGTATTTGGGCAGTCATGCTGAAGTCTGAATGAAACCTCGAACATACTAGGTCTAGACGCAATACCAGCGGCAGGGTAGATAAGCGCTATGCCGTCGCAGGCCTGTGACTGGCGCCCAGCGGACGCCTACAAAATTTTCCCATCGTACGCCGGTACAAACTACTACCGTCAGTCCGTGCAACTGCATGAATGGAGGTTGAAAAGTTGAGTTTGGTAACAAGCATCCTGGGAAGATTTGGGTTCCTCGGAAGGTTGCTTCGTAGAACTGAGATCGACAGGGGATTTCAGGCCGCTGCCATGATTCGCGTTGGCCGCGATGGATTCAGGCTTGGCCGAGGCTGGTTTTCGCCGGCGAAGGCAGTTGAGTTCAGCCGCGACGAGGATGCCCGTAGGGCCCGGAACGAATTCCTGGGAAGGATGCCGATAGCAAGGTGAAACGGATGGACCACAGAGACAAGCGGGCACAAGTTCCTGGTGATAACCCGCCAACAATCACCATAACTGACCTACTCAATCAGCACTCGTACACTGTGGCTCAAACCGAAAGAGGATACAGGCTCCAGCTGTCGCTCAACGGACGAACCATCCTCGCCGATATCAGTCAGGATGCTGACATCATTGCTACAGCAGAGGAGCTGGTAGGGCAATTAGAAGCTTCAAAAGCTACCTGACCGCCACTTCAAAGCTCACTCTTTTTCTCATTTTCTGACGACAGGCTCCACTATGACTCGTGAGCCTTCAATCGAGATGAAGAGAGGCTGCCCTTTCTGCCATTTCAGTTTCTCAACCATTTCGCGTGGTATGGTTATTCTGTATTGACCGCGGAAGCTTTGCAGCCTGACGATCTCTAGGGGCTGGGACATGCCTTTGGTGCCTGCAGGCCTATGAGGCTTCTGTAGGCCTTATGAGCATTGCTAAGTTTTAAATATACTATGAATACTAAATAGTACTCTTGAGGACTCAAAGCATTGGAGAGCGCCGAGTATTATCGAGACGCCTCAGGATTCTGGAAAGTCAAAACACCCAAGCGCAGACGCATAGTACATCTTTGACACGCGAACAGAATTCTACACCCCCCCCGGGGGGGTACCTAACAGCCGGGTTTCACTAGGTTTCCACTTCTATCTTCTTCAACTGCTTCCTGTACATCTGCAATACCTCCTGCGACGCAGTCGCGTCTTCAGGCGACTTGTCCTTCCTCCAGTTTCCAGTGAATCTCGGAAACCTGAGCGCCAAGCCACTTTCCTGCCGGACTAGGTCTCGGCTACAGGTATGCAGAGGGGAGAGCGTGATCTCGTCAGCACCCACCTCGAGGACCATGGACGGAGTGAACCACACATCAGGCTCCATGAGTGAGTTAACGCGCGGATGCTTGTGCTTGAGTAGATATTGCGCCATCATCTTTGGTAGGTTCTCCAAGTCCTCGTCGGTGAAGCCTGAACCTAGCTTGCAGAGCGTCTCGAAGAGATCCTCCTTGTCGTTGTATGTTGCCACTAGCAGGGCACCGTAGCTTCCCGCACGTCTCCCTCTACCCGCGAAGGCGCCCACGGGGACAAGGTCGAATGTATCCATGACCTCAGCCTTGTATGAGCGTTTGTACTTGATCCAAAGCCAACCCCGAGCTCCAGCTTGGTAAATCGATTCATCAGAAACATTCTTCACAACGAGCCCCTCGCATCCGGAAGCCACCGCCCGGTCCATAAGAATCTCCAGCTTCTCAGGCTCCTTAACGCGGAGCTGCTCCGCGATCATAACGTGCTCGGACGGCGAAACAACCTTCACAAGCTGCTTACGCCGCTCAAGGTAAGGTGACAGAGTCAAGTCGCGACCGTTAACGTAGAGCGCATCGAAAAGAAAGACCGTAACGGGTATCTCTTCCGCCATCCGCTCGATTTCATATTTCCTTCCCCTGCGCTGGGAAATCACTTGGAAAGGCAACATCTCTCCAGTATTCAGATCCACAGCTACACACTCGCCCTCCAAGATGGTTTCCTTCGCCGTGACGCTGCCCTGGAGTCTTTTTGCGACATCAGGAAACTGGTCTGTTATGTTCTCGAGCCTCCTCGAGAATAGGTGAACTTTTTTGGGTGTGATGTGCGCTTGGACTCTGAGCCCATCATACTTGTACTCCGCCGCGCCCACGCCTCCAAGCTTGTCCAAGATTTCCTGGGCCGATGGCAAGCGTTCGCACAGCATGGGCCTGATAGGCCGGCCCACTGTAATCTTGAATTTCTTAATGCCGTCAAGGCCTTGTCGTGCAACAACCTCTGCCACATAGCCCAAGTCTGAAGAGAGATTGTAGGCCCGTTCCAGAGGTTCGCGAGCGGACTTCTCCCCGCCAAATGCCAACGCCAATGAATCCAAGGCGGTCATGTCCGCGATCCCCAACCTGAGTTTGCCCACGGCCATTCGAGCGATGAATTTGGCCTCCCTTGGCGAAGCATCATTCAGCAGGCTGGTCAGCAGGCGAACCTTGGTTTCGACAGACCCAGCGCCCGTTGCATGCGCGACCCTGTCGAAGGTATCATAGACGGAGCCGGCTGTTAGAGCCCTTCTGACGAGTGTTGTTTGTGATTTCTTCTCAAGAATTTTCTCAGCGGTTAAGCCCAGGTCTCCAGTCTTCTTGTAATCAGCCTCAACAATCTTCTCAGGCTTGCCTGCCGCGTTCGCAATGGCCTTGATTAGAAGCTTCTCTGCCACTCCGAGCTCGATTCCCATGTAGTCTGGGTACAGCTTTCCCTGGAGCAGGTAGACGACTTTGCCGATCTCGTCCTTCGGGGTTTGCTTGATGAGGTCAACGAGTAGGCTGGTCATCTCCAGGCGCTTGGTGGTCGCCTCAATCTGCTCGAACACATCTGCCAGGGTGGCAAACTTCAACAACTCAACCTCGCGACGATCAGGCTTAGACCCCCTTAAGCCATCAACAGCTCAGCTGTAGCAGGAACTATTATCGGTTGTTCCGAAGACATCCTCACAATGGGCAAGAACTGCCTGAAAAATGGGAGACCCACAGCATGTCAACCTGAAAGTACCCGCAATGAAGAAATAAACCAGCAAGATTAGGACCATTATCGCCCGGCCAGACCGGGTCATCAGGAAGCCATATGTCATCATCTGGTTCCCGGCTGTATTTCGGATGCGCAGGCTGGTCATACAAGGAGTGGGTCGGGCCACTCTATGACCCGGAAAAAAGCATGCTGCAGCAGTACGCCAGCGTTTTCGACACGGTAGAGATCAACTCGTCGTTCTACAAGCCCCTGGACGAAGGCACAATCTTGGGGCTCACTCGCAACACGCGCCGAGGGTTCATGTTCAGCGCCAAGATCAACCGCAAGTTCACTCACGACTTGAGGCTCAAGCTGAACGAGGCTACCCAAGAGGAGTTGGAGAAGTTTGTGCAACTCTTCGACCCGCTCCTAACGCAGGACCGACTGGGATGTTTCCTAATCCAGCTACCGCCTTCCCTCAGAAGGAACGATGGGCTACTCGAGAGCTTCCTAGCCGCGTTGCCTCATCGTTATGACTACGTCGTGGAGTTCAGGCACAACTCTTGGTTGGACGACGCCGTTTGGAAGACATTGTCGAAGTACGAAGCTGCTTATTGCATTGTGGACGAACCCCTTCTGCCCCCCGAGATTCATGTTACTTCACCCATAGGTTATGTTCGGTGGCATGGCCACGGCGAACGCCCATGGTATGACTACCGTTACTCGCAACAACAGCTCGAAGGATGGGCTCCCAAAGTAAAGGAACTTAGCCTAAACACTAAGAAACTCTTCGGAATCTTCAACAACCATTTCCACGGCTACGCACCCGAAAACTGCATACAGATGATGGAAATGCTTGGCATAGCTGAACCGAAACACAAGAAGGCCCTGAAACGCTTGCAGTCCCACATTGAGAGAGAGTTAGCCGGCCTACCGCCCGAGGGTACACTGGATCAGTACGCTGCAAGATCATCCAAGTAGGCTGATGGAATCGGTGCCCAAGATGATGGGACTTCTGGGCCGTTTTCAGCTCATCGGAAGAAAGGAACGACGAGTGCTAGAGCTAATCACAGAACACTTCAACGCGGTGACAAAAGCAGTTCAACAACTAGAGTCTGTTCTAGAAGCTGCGAAGGGCGGAAGCTGGCAAAATGTCGAGCAGATGACCAACAAGATCTCTGAGCTTGAGACAATCGCAGACGGACTACATCGTGACGCGGTCGTGGCAATTTCGCAAGGCGCCTTCTTCTCAGGGACGCGAGAAGACTTTCTCCAGCTGATGGAGACAAACGACGAAGTTGCAGACGCAGCCCAGAACGCTGCCAGAATACTTGCAGAAGCTCCCATCGACTCAAGCTCATTCCAGATACTCTTTGAAGAGAAGACCGCGAACTTGGGCGCACTTTACGCTAAACTGCTTTCGGCGGTCACTCTCCTGGAAGAGTCGATTAAAGCACTTGAGACCGACGCTGAAGTTGCCGTCAGCAAGTCGCTGCTAGTTGAAAGGGCTGAGGAAGAAGCAGATGAGATTAAGAACAGTCTGATCAAGAGAATCTTTGCACATAAAGCTGAGCTTCAGGTCCTAACGTTGCTGCAGCTGAGAGACTTCGTCCTGAAGCTTGACGAAATTGCGGATTCGGCCGAAGACTCATCAGACCTAGTGATATCGCTAGTTGCCAAGGCCCAGGCTTGAAAGGCTCTATTAGAACCTTGATCCTGACACGTCCGAAATCTCTACTTTTAAAAAGGCATGATAGACAGAAAATTGGTTGGCATAGCAGCCTCCGAGAACCAAGATTCGACTAGAGGACGCGTTCTTTTATTGAAATGCCCGCTCTGCACTAAAGAAATGACGAAGATGGACTCCGCAAACAACAACTCGGCTAGCGGTACGCACGAAGCGGTCTACTACTGCGAAAGGCACGGAGTAATGAACAAACCGACAGACCTCAAAGAAAAAGCGGACGAGATCGCCAAGAGAGTCTAGATCGATCCTAACTGTGATATTCGCAACCTCCAAGAGCATTGACTGAAACAGGGCTGGGTCCAGTTCTGAGTGACGTGAAGTTATACATCGACGTTCTGTTGGGATTGACACTCTGCTTGATGCTTGGGGCGAACAACCTTTCCGCCTGTCTGGGCACGTCGATCGGAGCGAGAGCACTCAGACACTCGCAAGCCTTGACATTGGCATCGGTTGGCGTCATCGCGGGGACGGTGTTCGAAGGGTACAAGCTGTCAGCTGCTATAACTTCGCGCGTGGTCTCCTCAGCGGGACAGCAATACACGCTTGACGTTGCCCTCGCGTCTTTTCTCATTATGGCAGCTCTGACCTATCGTAGTCTTCCAATCAGTCTATCACAGGTTGCTGTAGGGGCAGCTATCGGATCAGCCGCCGCTCAAGGAATTGCTGTCAACTGGAAATTCACATCGCTAGTGGCTGCATCCTGGATGGTTACGCCGCTGATTGGCCTTGTAGTGGCCATTGCGTTATCCCAGATTACAAGGCGAATGGCCAGAAGGGTTAGGAGAGTGATGACTCTAAACAAACTCTACGCGTATCTAACGATCTTCAGCGGAATCTACGCATCATACGCACTCGGGGCTAACACGGTGGGCCTGATTACGGGCATGGTTGAAGCCCCCGTGTACCAACATTTTGTGATATCTCTCGGCTACGCCGCGGCCACCATTGTTGGCATGATTTTCTTAAGCGGGGGAACCACAAGAAGCGTTGCCGAAAACATCGTTGGTCTGAGCCCGTCTGCATCATTCTCAGCCCAGATCGGGGGTGCAGTCACGGTTCATGGGTTCACGCAGTTTGGCGTACCAGTGTCAGTGTCTCAGGCGGTTGTCGGCGGCGTCTTCGGGGCAGCTATACCTCGAAAGATCGTTGTGAGAAACGACCGGCTCACTAGGGAGATCATGTTGGGTTGGACTCTCGCCCCTCTTATGGGAGCGGGGCTGGCGTTCTTTCTTTCAGTAATTATGTAGGGCTCGAGAGCTAGACCGGCTATTCTAACAAGGCAAAGAATAAAGACCAACCGTAACTTCTGTGGATTTGCAGCTGCGGAAGAGCAGGTAGTGGACTGATCGTGCCATCAGAGAAGTCATGCGGCGCCGTCATATTCAAGCAGAATGCGCAAAGGAAGTACCTCCTGCTGCACTACGAACGAGGCCACTGGGATTTCGTCAAGGGCCATGTTGAGAAGAATGAAACCGAGAAGGAGACTGCTCTCAGGGAAACCGAGGAAGAAGTTGGCATAACCGACCTCAACTTCGTTGACGGTTACCGCGAGCGTATCACTTACTATTACAAGCGAAGCGGAAGAACCGTCTTCAAAGAAGTCATCTTCTACCTCCTCGAATCCAAGACAGAAGCCGTTCACCTATCCAGAGAGCATGTTGGCTTCGATTGGCTGTCGTATGCGAGGGCGTACGACCGGTTGGCCTACAAGAATGCCAAGGATGTCCTTCGCAAAGCCAACGATTATTTGGAGAAGCTGCAGACTCAGCAGCAGCCATTAAGCGACCCCAAGGAAGGCAGCTAGAACCGCCCTAGCCCCATGCAGCTTGTTCTCAGCTTGCTTCCATACAACACTCCGAGGTCCTTCCAGCACATCGTCCGTGATTTCCAAACCCCTGTGTGCGGGAAGGCAATGCATCACGGCCACGTCCTGCTTCGCCTTAGACACAAGCTTCGCGTTTATCTGATACGGCTTGAACCTCTGCTCCTTCCGTTTGGTCTCCTTCTCCTGCCCCATGCTCACCCAGACATCCGTATAGATGACATCAGCGTGCTCTACTGCTTTGCGGGGGTCACGAATTAGTTCGATGGCCCCGCCGGACTCTCTGGCCAGATTCTCTGCCTTCCGCACGATGGACGTGTCAGGTTCGTATCCCTTGGGGCACGAGACGCGCACCTCCATTCCCATGGCAGCGCCACCAAGTAACCAAGAGTTACAGACATTATTTCCGTCTCCAACCCACGCGAACTTTAGGCCAGCCAATCTTCCTCTGACCTCTTGCACCGTCATCAAATCCGCGATTATCTGCGTTGGGTGCTCGAGGTCACTTAGGGCATTGATGATCGGAACGGGAGCGTAGTCTGCGAACTCAACCAGGGTTCCATGGCCATACGTCCTGATAACGACTCCATTCAGGTAGGCGCCCAGAATTCTCGCAGTGTCTTTCAGCGGCTCACCTCGCGCAAGCTGAAGCTCATCAGCTCTCAAGTACATCGCCTGCCCGCCAAGCTGATAAATTGCAGTTTCGAAGCTCACTCGTGTTCTCGTAGAAGGCTTCTCGAATAGAAGCCCAACAACCTTCCCAGAGAGGACAGGTTCGAGCTTGCCACCGCGAACCTGCGACTTCATCATGATTCCAAGTTCCAGAAGCGATTGGATCTCTGAACGACCAAGGTCCGCTATCGATAGAAAATCTCTTCCAACAAACATGGCAGCCACGCCGGGCGAACAGTCTTCTGAGGAGCTTGAAAAGGCTTCAGCCAAGTTGCGGCAGTCAACCCTACGATGGGCTACCTACTTTCAGGCTCTGACGATACTTGCGGGGTAACTTCTTAGTGGGGTCTATGAGAAAGCGCCCAGACCTCAAAATGTCCATGC
>CAZYOZ010000018.1:22804-29100 GCA_964649235.1 uncultured Candidatus Bathyarchaeia archaeon | reverse complement strand
AGTAGTTCCAGCAGTTCCACTTCCTCAAGCTCGACATCGAGCGAGAGTGAAAACGAAGGCACCGTGACTCAGACCCTGACCCAAATCATAACACAAAACAATACTCAAACAGTAACTAGCAACCAGACTGCGACGACAACGGTATTCGGGAACCAGACCACGACCGAGACCGTCACAATGCCGCAGAACATCACGACGACAACGACCGAGTTCAATCAGACAATTACAACCACGGTGACTGAGCCACTCAATCAAACCATCACCGCGACCTTGACCACCACTGTCGCAAACTCAACAATTACTCAAACAACAACCACCACGGTTGCCAACGTAACCATTACGGAAACCACCACAACCATGGTCGCGAATACTACGATAACTTACACGAACACAACCGCACTGGGACCCTAAGCTTTTCCTCGCTTTTTCTCCCCCTTTTCTGCTTCCAACCACCCATTCCCAATGCGCACCCACCCGCAACCCCACAATGGGCAAGGGGATCGCGTAACAGATCTCTTAGAAATTAGTCTTCTACAGTCGTGTTGGGGCGTGTCTGGGAGAGAAAAGCCTAGCGTATGCTCACGTAGGACAAAGGTTACATCAAAATCGAAGGGAAATAAAAAATAGGGGGCCTTAGTGAGGCCGCTACCTTCCCAGCATGCCGAGTATTCCGCCCAGCACGCCAAGGACGAAGCCAGCCACAAAACCTCCGCCAATTATCAGGCTCAGCACTGCCAGCGGGAAGACAACTATGCTTCCTATTGTGCCGTATCCCAGTAGCATCAGTATGGACCCAACCACAACAATGAGTCCGATGATGGCGCCGATTGCGAAGACGAGGCCATGAGTTGGAGAGGGATCGATGACTGGCAACCAGAAGAACACGCCTGTCCACAACGTATAGAATGGTGTCGATAGCAATGCTGCAGCGTTAAGGATGATCAGGATTCCTGCAATCATGGACAGTATGAATCCCCACAGGGCTCTAGGTGCAGCTGGTTGGATGAATGGCGGGGCAAACGGTGCTACATACGCTGGTGCTGGCGCGGCTGGCATGGGTGGGCCGTACGCCGGTGCTGGCATAGGTGGGCCGTACGCGGGTGCTGGAACTTGCGGAGCCACTGCCGGAACCACTCCTGCGTAACACTGAGGACAGAGCACGAGATCCATGTAGGCCTTCGAATCGTCGCGACAGATTGCTCTTCCGCAGCGGTTACAGACATACACCGCCGGAAGATTCGGGTGGTAGAAACATTGGCCTGGTGCTGGAACTCTAATTGGCCCGCCAGGGGTGACAGGTGTTACCACGCGAACGGAAGGAACCGGTTTGAGTGCGGGGGCCGCTACGCCTGCAACTGATGCGCCACAACTGGAACAGAAAGCTGCGTCGTCACGGTTATTGTAGCCGCATGATAGGCATCTCTTGACCATTTTCTTAATTATCCTCCTTTAGTTTGTTTAGCACGGAAACACGGTCCCATTGGGAGCGCACTTAAGCATTTGGTCAAACCCCTGTTCGATTAGTGATTGGTAAAAGGCCAGTTATACCAATTTTTAGCGCAAAACTTCCCGATAACGTCAAATCGCCGTCTAGAGGCAGTCTTCTCGAATTTCATTGACAGAGACAAAGCAAGGCCTCGGTACGTGCGTCGCTTGAGCACCCCCGGACAAATCTCCTCAAGCGTTCTTCGCGCAGGAGCTTCCGGTCGCGCGAAGACCGGTAATACGAAGATTTTACCAATATCTCGAAGCCAGCCAACGATTCTTTGATTCTGTGCGAAGATTGCCGAGCGCGGCAGATCAATGTCCCCGAAACACCTACAGTAGTCAAGCGAAGTCATGATTTTGAGTACGGCACTTTCGCAGGAACTGCCAGCCATTTTTCTGAAGCGTTTCTAGTGGCGACATATAGAATCACGAGCCGCTTCGGCCCTGCAACAGCGCACTCAGATCCATCTTGCAGCGCAGTCTCGGGAACTGTATGCGCAAATGGCTTCCTCGATAGAGATGCGATCTCATCCTGCAACACAGAGAGATAGTCTTCAATCGTGTGGCGTAAACTCTTCTCGGTTCTTTGAGGGCTGGTTCGAATCCTGTGAAGTCAGACAAGTAGAGACATGCCGAAACGGAGAGCTAAGGTTAATTAGCGATGTGCCCACCGCTCCAGTTCGATTGTGTGCCCCGGTGGCTCAGCCTGGTAGAGTGATCAAAGATGCCACGAGCGCCGCCTTGGTAAGGCGAAGGTCGCGGGTTCAAAAGCGAACTCTCATTCGCTGAAAGTCCCGCCCGGGGCTCCATACTGCGTTTTTGCGTTCTTGAGAAGAACATTTGAGTTTGATGCGCCATTTCTTCTTTGTTTCCGCGGAAGTCAACAAAGTTGCCGAAGACCTGATGGAAAACCCTCTGAAAGGGCGCGAAGCATTAATACACTCACGCGCAGATAGACGCTCGTAATTCAGGGGCCGGTCTTGGTAAACCTAGCAACGCTGTTAGCCTTCTGGAAGAGGAAAGAACCTCCAGCCGCCCCTCCCCCTCAATCCCTCATAGTTATCCCCGGCCTGGGTCTTGAGACTCCTCGGTCTACATCACAGGAAGCCGCAAACCTTGCCAAAGAGGAACTCAGAATTCTAAGACTGGAAAGACAGATCCTCGGCTCAGCGCTCACCACAATCTACGAATCACAGACTAAGGGCCTCATCAGCCAGCCCGAAAGGGACCAGCTTCTGGAGAAATACAAGGTTGACCTAAAGAGGCTTGAGAAATCCATTGACGAGAAGCAGCGTGTCGTCGACATCTTCGAGCTGGAATGTGCGCGAGAAGAGCTGGTCAGGAACTTCAAAGCGAAGCTAGCTGAAATTGATACGCAGGTCAGGAATCTCCGGTCGGGTGTCCCGCCTGTTCAGAAAAGCTCCGCACAGAGAGAGAAGAAACCCAGCCAAACAGAGGAGGAGAAGAAGGGCAAACCCGAAGAAGAGGAGAAAAAGGACCGCGCCGGCCAGAAGCAGGGTGCAAAGGAGAAGAAGCCTGCGGATGAAGAGGAACAGCAGATCAGTAGCGCTGAGAAGCGAATAGAGCAGATTCGCGAAGAAATCCTCAAGGCCATGGATCGCCTTGAACAGATCGAAGCGGAAGGATGAGCTTGTCTTGGATTGAGGACGCAAAGCGCAAAGCTGTCCTCAAGGCTCTCGAACCTATCAAGAGCGGATGGGTCATCGGGTTGGGCAGCGGTTCAACAACTGCCTACGCCGTTGCTGAACTCTCTAGGCTGACAAGAAATGGAAAGGTCGAGGTCTCGATTGTTCCGACCTCCCACCAAATCGAGAACTTGGCCATCTCGCATGGACTCAGAATTCTGAGCATGAATGAGGCTTTCACGGTTGATTACGCGATCGATGGAGCTGACCAAGTGGAGCGATCGACACTGAACGCCATCAAGGGCGGCGGAGGAGCTATGCTCCGTGAGAAGGTCGTGGACTCCGCGGCTCACAAACTAGTTTTGGTCATAGATGAAACTAAACTCTCAAAGCACCTAGGCGATAGGCAGCCGGTTCCTGTTGAGGTTTTGCCATACGCCTACAAGTACGTGCAAACACAAATTGTGAAAACCGGCGGAAGGGCAAGGCTGAGGGAGAGCGCAGGAAAGGTTGGACCAGTCGTTACGGACAACGGGAACTTCATCCTTGATGTAGATTTCGGCCGGATCGAGAAGCCTGCCGACTTGGAAAGACGATTGAAGACTATACCCGGCGTCCTCGAAACGGGTCTCTTCCTGAAGATGGCCGATTTTGCCTACGTAGGACTGAGGTCTGGAGAAGTCGATCTACTTAAGCCAGCATGAGGTTCGACAACAGGACCCATCTGCAGTCCATGAATCCAAAGGCTCTGACAATAGTCGCAGGTCCTTACACTTTCCTCGTGAACACTCAGAACACGCGATGATGTAATTTCCGATTCAGAATGTGGCTCCAGGTTTTGGTGCCGGGAGCGGGGTTCGAACCCGCGGCTTCTGGGCCCAAGGCTCTCCAGATTATGAGTATCGTCCCAAAGCCTGGCGCTCTAACCAGCTGAGCCACCCCGGCCCAGACAACCAATCGAACTTGTACGTTAAAACGTTCTCTATCGCTCACGGCACCGCCCTGAAAAGTGTTTAATCAAGAAAGGCTGCTACGCTTGAAACACGGCAGGAAAGCGAGTCCATGGAGATCGACTACCTAACCCTTAGTGATTTCGAGAAGCGAGACAAGAGAGTGCTACTAAGGTTAGACATCAACTGCCCCTTGGATCCAACGACGAATCAAATCTTGGACGACACGAGAATCGGGTCAGCTAAGCCGACGTTGGATATGCTTGTGGACGCCAGGGTTGCAGTGCTCTCTCATCAGAGCAGACCTGGAAGGGAAGATTTCACGTCCCTTGAGCAGCATTCAACCCTGCTCCAGAAACATTGCACCCAACGGGTCAGGTTCATTGATGACGTTATGGGCCCCGCTGCCCGCCAGGCAATCAAGGAACTCAAGAAAGGAGAGGTTCTGGTACTGGACAATGTTCGCCTCTGCGCCGAGGAGAACCTGCAGGAGAGGGGTGAGAAGCTCACTCGCACCAACCTTGTGCGCAGATTGGCACCGTTCTTCGATTTGTACGTGAACGACGCTTTCGCAGCCGCCCACAGGTCGCAGGCCTCGCTAGTTGCCTTCCCTTATGTTCTTCCCTCAGCGGCGGGAAAACTCATGGAGAGGGAGCTGGGAGCCCTCAAACGTCTTTTGGAAGAACCTGACAGGCCGAGCACATACGTCCTTGGCGGGGCAAAGATAGAAGACAAAGTCCCGGTAATCGAAAACATCCTCTCGACAAGAAAGGGCGACCACGTTCTGCTCGGAGGAGTGGTTGGGAAGGTCTTTCTTAAAGCTGCAGGACAAAGGTTCAATGAGAACGAAGAAGAGGAACTAGCGAAATCGCAGCAACAGGTCGAAAAAGCCAAACACATACTCGCGAAGTACAAGAAGCAAATCATCGTCCCATCAGATTTCGGAACTCTCGAGAGAGGGAAGCGCGTGAATGTTCCGGTTGAGAAAATGAGAGGCGCTGGCGTGTCACTTGACATAGGCCCTAGGACTACCGAGGATTTCGCCCGCATCATCAATCGATCCAAGACAGTGGTAGCCAACGGACCCATAGGCGTCTTTGAACAAGAGGGATTTGAGACCGGAACGAGAAGCCTGCTGGAGTCTATGGCTAACTCAAATGCATTCACCGTCATAGGTGGCGGGCATTTAGCGGGATATGCAGGGATTTTGGGAATAGCTGAAAGGTTCTCACATGTGAGCACAGCAGGAGGAGCAATGCTCTCCTTACTGGCAGGTGAAGAGCTGCCCGCAATAGTCGCACTCGTTGACGCAGCGAAACGTCACAAGAGAAGTTCAGCCAAATCCTGAGCGACAATTTTAAGCATGTCCGGCCATACTCCGCAAGAGCCTCGGTGGCTCAGCCCGGTAGATGTCCATCAACGACGGACACCGGCGAGCAGCCGCCTTGTAAGAACCAAATCTGAGAAAGCGGCAGGTCGCGGGTTCGAACCCCGCCCGAGGCTCCAAGGCTTAAGAAACTTCCGTGCGAGCATCTGGCAACGGAAATCGGGCATAAACTGACCACATGAAGTATTCCCGCTAACAGGAGCTTCCGAGTCTGACGGTGATGATTGTCTGTGCGAGTCTTAACCCTTCAAGCACATCTTTAAGAAAATGCTCGCCAGCTCTCAAGCTGTTGCGTGATTGGATGGAATCTTCTCAAACCTGTCTGATCTGCGGCAACTCGATTCAGGGAACGGCCATGGGATTGAGGTTGCAGATTACGCATAGCGTGCCTAGACTTGTCTCCTCAGCTTAGGAACTAGGTTTTGAATCTATGAGTTGGCGTGTCGGAGGAGTCATGGAAGCTCCTTGCCACGAGAAGTGCTTCGACTTGGCTGCACGTGTCTGGAAGATCGCTTTCGTTACAAGGGCCTTAAGCCCACGATGTCTTTCCGGTATGAAACCAAGACCCGAAATCTCTGATTGAATGCAGTTAGTGTGATGAGCTGCAGTATTCTTGCATTGTTGAGCAGTGTGATCACTTCGCGGAGGTTCAGTAGGTCCAAGAAACGGAAAGATCATAGGTTCCGGTTGCAGGTTACGACATGATCGTCATACTCAGATGCGTCATGTCACTTTCCTCGACGTTTCTATGAGAAGTTGGGCTCGAAACGCGGCAAGATATTCTACGGATATTACCTAAACGTCTGAAAGAGGCAGGTTAGGATC
>CAZYOZ010000018.1:0-22794 GCA_964649235.1 uncultured Candidatus Bathyarchaeia archaeon | reverse complement strand
GTCTCTGCTTGCCTTCAGCTTAGCATCGACTCATAATCAGCTGAAAGTCTGATTGACCGTTCCAAACGACAGCCTAAAGCTAGCCCGAGTTTGATCAAGTTCAGTCTGAAATTGTGACTTGCCGAATCGCCGGTGGAAAAATAGTGGAGGGGGCTGTTTGGGCCCCTTTAGAAGCTCTTCTTCATCATGAAGGAGCTTATTGCAGGCAGTTGAATTAGGCTCAGGAAGCTTGGTTGGGCTGCTGATGCCGAGGGTGGCGACATTGCACTGCCCTTCTCAATTTCTAGGAAGTAGAAGCCGTACAGCGCTGGGTTCGAAGTTTGAAGGCCTGAGGCTACTGAGGCGTCGGCGCGTTCGTGGAGCCAAGAGCGAGATAGTGACCATGTCGTACCGAAGGCCCGCCAGGTGAACGCATAATCGTCATTCACTATCTTCTGTATTTGGTTGATCGCCTGAAGCCTTTGCGCCGGGTCAGCGATCGTTGCCTGTTCGTCGATTAGCTTGTCCAACTCTGGGCTGCCATAGGCCATTCTCTTGGCAATGGTTCCACTGGTTCGAGCGAACGGCACTAGGAAGTCGTCTGGGTCGACGTAGTCAACGACCCATCCGATGAACCACATGTTCAATTGTCTTGCTCGCTGAGCTGCAAGATACTGAGGCCAAGCGAGTCCAACCACTCGCGCGTAGAGACCTGTGTCTGCCGCGAAAGCGTTTATTGTGTTGGCCAGTATTGTGGCGGCTGTCTCACGTGCTAGGTTTCCTAAGTTGTACCCCATTTCAATATTCTGGGGGTTGTCCGGGCTGAACGCGTTCTCCGGTTTTACTGGGTTAGCCCCAGCCTCCATAAGAAGCTGCTTCGCAGTGTCAGGATCGTAAGGCGTAGGCTGTATGTTCGGGTCATAACCGAACATCCCAGGTGGGATGATCTGTGTCCCAGGTATTGCAAAGTCCATCATGACATCGTGTAGGTACGCCGTTCTGTTGAAGGAGAGTGTAAGCGCTTTTCGTATCCTTACATCCTGGAATGGCTGGAAGGCCTGAGGCTTTCTGTCGGGTCCGTTGATCTGCTGATTGTACCCTATGTAATCATTGCTCAGGTACGGAAACAAGCACTTACCCAGGATTGGCTGCGATGGTGGACATTGTGGGAAAGTCTGAAAGTCAGGGCTCAACGGGACAAGCCTGTACTCTCGGAACCACGTGTCCTGGTCGATGAACTGAAAGATCAGCCCGCCCGTGACTGGGATTCCTCCGATATCTGCTGTTCCAGCTTTGAAGTCAAGGACCCTGGTGTTGGCGTCGTCGATACCCCTCCAGATGACTGTTGGAACCGGAGCCAAGCCTCGCTTCATTGGTCCACCCCAATAGTTCTCGTTCCGGACCATTATGACGGTCTGCGTTGCCTTGTCCCAAGACTTGAGCAAGTACGGGCCTGTACCAACCATGTTCTCATTCGGCCAGGGGTTATACTCGCCGTGGTAGTCACCAGCGGTTGCCCCCTCGATGTACGGTGTGCCGTCTGTCGGCGCAGTCCAATGAGCCTTGAAAGCAGTTGGGCTCACGATAGCCGCTACCGAATATGCCATGACAAATGCCCATCCAGAGTAGGGACGTTCCAAGTGTGTAGCCACGGTCATCGGGTCGATGACTTCAACCGGCTTTGCGTTCAGGAGGTCATCCAGTTCCCCTTTGGTGTACGTGTCTCCGTACCCATCGGGGGCGCTTGGTCCAGCGTTGTTGTAACCCTTACTGTAGTTTGCTCCGCCACGGATAACCTGTGAGAAACACCATGCAGGGCCATCAGGGTCATCAATTATAATGGCACGCATCAAGCTGTACCAGACGGCCTCCGCATCGACAGGTGTCCCATCAGTGAAGGTTATGCCACTTCGTAGGCGGAACGTGTAAGTGAGCCCATCAGGGCTCAGGTCGTAACTCTCAGCCAACCAAGGAACAACCTCATCAGCCTTATCGCCCTTGAACCACACAAGTGTCTCGTAGACATTTTGGATGATCATGCCCCCTGCAGTCTCATAGTCGGTTGCTGGGTCGAGAGTATCAGGTTGGCCTATAGTCTCCTGAACGATTGTATCGGGGTTCTCGATCACTACTGAAGTAGTGGCGGTCGTCTCCGTCGGTCCCGGTCCTGGTGTCGGAGGTTGACTCGCGAAATATGCGCCTGCTGCAACCGCCGCGACAATCACGACAATAACAATAGCTGCCTGCACACGTGTAATTGCGTTGCTAGACAAATTTTCCTTTACTCCGCAACCCCCAAGAAGGTCGGTTTGCATTCTTAACACTTCGTAAGTTGGATTCACGCGAAATTTTGTCGTCGGACTGAAATTGTATTTGCTTTGCGAGGAACTTAAATTCCCATTTTGACAACACGAAATGTAAGCTTGGGTCCGACCTTCAATGTGATCAGGCTGAAACCTCTTCGGTGGCGCTAGCTGAGGAGAATGTCGCACAAATACTTGTTCAGTACTTGCGGATTCAGTTGTTTGGCATTGCTGATCAAAGGGAAGAAGCACACACTTTTCCAGATCCATATCAGACTGCACGTCTCTCCCGCTGATTCGGGCAAAACTGTGTTCGATCACAGCGGATCGAAGCTCTTCATTCCAGCATCAAACCTCAAGATCATCACGTCCGCTGGTGGTTCGCTGGAACGTGTCTCAACAATGTCAGGATATGTGACCGGTCTCGACGGAGAGAGGTTAGCCTTCTCGATTATGACGAACGGCTTCACCGGATGACCAGAAGGGGAGAAGAAGTTACACGACAGAATTGGGATCGCTCTGGCGTCGGAAGGTCAATCGATATCCCAACTGCTCTTCGCATGGAATTTGCTTACATGAATGCATGTCACTCATGAACGCGCAGTGCTCAAAGGCTGACCAGGTTCAAGCTTGGGAAGAAGTCTGTGATACTCACTCTCAGCATCTAGCTCAACCTCGTATCTTCCAAAGTAGCTTTCGAGATTTCTGAGGTCGCGGAGCAGTAGTGGTTTTGCTTCTTCGACACGCAGATGCCTGGTCATTCTCGATGAAAAATCAACTGCCTGAGGGAAATCGATCACAAAAAGCTGTTCACGCCACATCACGAGGTTGTATTCTGAGAGATCCGCATGCACGATGAATGCATCTAGGAGTCTCTCGATCAGTTCTATTGCCTGCCTAGCCACCGTTTGCGGCTCTTCCAGAGTTATGTCCTTCAGGATTGGTGCCCTACCGCTGTCTCCTAAGAATCTCATCGTAAACATATTGTCGGCTCTTCTTGCCGGTGTCGGCACAGGAACTCCAGCCCGGTAGGCTTTTTGCAGAATCGTGAACTCTCGGGCTGCTATCCCTCCTATTTTGTCCAAAGCATAGCCGATCATGGATTTCTTCTTGTGCGGTGTCCTATGCAGTCTGTACACCTTCAACGCTAATGGTACGCCTTTCCAAAGGCCTAGGTAGACATCTGCCTCTTTGCCGCTCGCGAGAACAGCGGGAACGTCATCTACAAGTCCAGTTTCGATAGCGTCCGCTCTAACGGTTTCGAGGGATACCTCCGTCACCTCGACGTATCGGCTTCTTCTGCCAGATCGGAGTTCCCTGCGCTTCCAGAAACTCCGCGCAGACGCTAATTCTCTGTCCGACATTCCTCTTACTCACACTCGACGTGTTCAACAAGGAGCCCACCGTGGACCCGCTCTACAGCTGACTCCTCGAAACTAACAAGAATGGAAGTTACGCTCTAGCCTAGCCCAGCCGAGCGAAGGCTTGGGTGAGAAATTCCAAATGTGAGACGTGAATCATACCCTCAGCCTCCTTCAGCATCATCGAAGCTTTGCGGCATATTAAACTTCGTAGGTCTGAAGCGGTTCTACCAATTGCTGAGGAGTTTCTTCCTCCACAGGACCGCTAAGACTGTGAGTGCAATCAAGGCAATTGCTGCGAGCCTCAGCGCCTCTTGGGGGATCCTTGCGGGTTCTTCTTGGCTGCTGAGTGGTTGTCCAGTTAATGGGTTGAGCAACGTTTCCACAGGTGCAAAATCGTCTGTCAGGAGAGGCGCATTTCCTGGTTCCACAGTGAAATAGTTTGCGACATAGTCTCTGAGCGCTGGAATTCTCCCGACGTTTGCGGTTGTGGCTAGTTCCTCGAACTCTGTCTCGTTCAAGGGTCGGGGTAATAATGTTGCTAGGATAATGATGTTCTGAAGATCCGTGTTTTCGGTTCCTCTTACTGCAAAAGTGTAGACATTGGGAAAGGCAACATGCATCGTCTTCGTTTCTGCTTTGAGGATCTCTGAGCTGTCTCCCGAGATGCTGGAGATTAGGTTTGAGGTCACACTGCCTTGTGCAGTCAGATGATTCGCTATCTCATGAAAGAACTCGGCCGTCATCAAGTGAAATGGAACGTAACTCCTTGAATAGGCGTCAAGTATCACCAAGTCGTACTTCTGGGATGTACTGCGGAGAAAGATTCGTCCATCCTCGTTGTAGACATGTAATCTGGGGTTGCTGGGGTTGACCCGGAAGTACTGCTCGGCCACTCGTATGACTTCAGCATCTATCTCCGCAACATCGATCTCAACCCTCGGGTATTCTTTCAAGAACATTTTCGGGCCGGTGAATCCGCCTCCGCCGATGAAGAGTACCCGAGTAATGTTCGGGTTCAAGAGGAATCCTAGGTTGAAATAGTCTGTATAGGCGAAGACAGTTCTATCGGGGTTGTTGAGATCCATCGCGCTGTGGAGATTGTCATCCAAGATCAGGATGCGTATTTTTGTTTGATGCATCGGGTCGTAAGAGTCTGCAACGACCAAGTGGTGGTACGGGGTATCTGTCTCGTAAATTACATCGCCAAGGGCTAATGTGTAAGCAGCCACTGTCAGTCGGTGGTTCACCATGTAGGGGGCTGCGAAAGGGGCAATCATTAGAATGATAAGTACGAAAACCTTCAGCCTTAGATCTAAACCTAGGAACGCAACGACTAACAGTGTAACGCCCAGTCCAAGAATGATCTTGTTAACACCGAAAGTCGGAATCAATACGAAGACCGTGAAAAAGGTTCCAACGATACTGCCGACTGTCGAAAGGGCATAGAGGTTACCTGACGCCTTACCTATCTTCTCGACATTTCGAGCTGCCAATCGAATCGCGTAGGGCGAAACCATGCCCAATAGAATGCTCGGAGGGCCAAGGAGCACCGTGGTCGACAATAGGGGCGAGTATCTTTCACCCAAGCCAAGTCTTATGGTCAAATCAAACATGGGCGGAGCAAGGGCTGGGAGCCCAAGAACCAGCAGACCTGCTGCAAAGATCACAACTGACAAAGTGCGGAGGTCCGGTTGTCGGTCCGCCAGTCTGCCTCCAAGATAGTATCCAGCGCTTAAGGCCGCCAATACCACTCCAATCAGGCTCCCCCACACAAATATGGAGTTGCCAAACACCGGGGCAAGCAACCTACTGCCCAATAGTTCAAGGGCCATCACTACCGCCCCGGAAACGAAAACTGAAATCAGGAGTCCTAGTTGGCGAGGCATTGCAGGCCTTCATGAGACGTCAGCGCGATGCTAATAAACGCTCAAGAAATTCGCTTTTGCTATAGCATCGTTGCACCTCAGGTATTCGATGGGTCCTGTGGAAGGGCGTTTTCTCACGAAGCGACTTCCTTTCTAGACTCAGGCTCTGTGACGACGCACAGACTATTCTTATCATTTTTTACCAATAGTTCGGCAAATATAGTATAGGCCAAACTGTTAACTGCAGACTTCCACTGAACGTGCTTCGTGGAAAACATGCCTCTGGGTATTCCTGAAGCCATGGAGCAGGAACACGAGGAGCTTCATCGCGAATTGCGGATGGCGATCAAGATGCCAGGTGCTGTCGGGAACGCAGCCAGAAAGGTCGCAGATGTTCTTCACCCACACTTTGAGAGGGAGAACGAACTGGCTTTGCCAGTGATAGGCGTGGCGAGGGAACTGGTGGAGGATAAGACATCGCCAGACTTTCCTAAGGCGCTTGGGCTCTGTGAGAAGTTCAAGGCTGAGTACGGGAGGATGCTTCAAGAGCACGTGGAGATCGTTAAAGCCCTTGACGAGCTTGAGAAGGTAGCTAGGAAATCCAAGAAGAAGACCGTTGTCGACTTCGCGAGGAGACTGAGGCTGCACGCGAAGACCGAAGAGGACCTTACTTATCCTGCCGTACTGATGGCGGGCAGAATACTTCGGCAGACGTAGCACATGTTGATGGCTTCCAAACAGCATCATTGGGGAGAATGCATAGACAAATGGGCGATCCGAAGGTAGCTCGTAGGCCGCTTGAGTTGGAGGAATTGATTCCCGTGCTTCTGACGGAGCAGGAGGAGCAGGGGAACCGCCTGGGGATGCTTACGGAGGCTCTTTCGGCGGGGAATTACAGAATGGCTGCTGAACTCGTAAGTTGGCTTCACGGTTCTCTTAGTCAACACATTGTCGAAGGGGAGACGCGGATGTTGAAGGTTCTCCTTGACGCATACGGGCGCGAAGGGGCCGGGCAGGCCATCAGAGTCTTCCAGCAGCATCGGAAGATAGAGAAACCGATAGAAGAGTGGACTCCAGAACCCCCTGAAATCCTCGCCTCAAGGAAAGGGCAACTCAACGGATTGGACATACTGTTTCATGAACATCCTGAAGCTGAGGAGAAGCGAGTCTTTCCCTATGTCGTGAAGACGAATAGGGAGCGGTTGGAGAAGCGCTAGTAGCGTATTGTCAAAGGGCTCTGCTGGGCGGCTTCTCAGATTCTTCTGCAGACAGCCGGTGTTACTTTTGCTTTGCGACTGACGGAATGAAGAGGCCGATTAGGGTTCTCAGGCCGTAGGTCTTGATCAGGTTCGCCAGGAATGCTAGGTAACCGAAAGCAAGCAGCAGACCGAAGAAGGTCGCCGTGTTCATGCATGGCAGGTAGAGTTCGACGCCGGGGTACAGTGTTCTTCTGAGCATGCCATCTCTCCAGGCCAACCCCATAGAGAACGCCATCCCGATCCCTCCAATCGTCCAGAGCCAGAGATGTAGATTGCTAAGCCTCTCACTCCTCAAACCCGTTCCGGTAAGCATTGGCAGCAATGCGTAGAGTGCAGCGAAGAGTATGCTGCTCAAGCCTGTCAGAAGCATCTGATGGATGTGAAAGCCCGGCACCCATTGCGTGTTGTGCATGATTACGTTAACGGCGAAATTCGCTTGGAGAAGCCCTGAGCCGCCCCCAAGAGCGAAGCCCACTATGCCCAGCAACATGAACTTCAGAGGCATACTCAGCTTGACAGGTCTCGCTAGCCAGAGAGTCATAAGGGCCGTGAAAAAGGTCAGACCCATCGTGAAGAATTCACCCCAAGTTATGAACTGCCCTGAAAGGAGCCTCATGAGTTCAGGTTGAGGCCTATCAGAGAGTAGATGGTGGCTCCAGACACCCATGGAGACGATCAAATCGGCGAGGATAACGTAACGAACTACGGGCTCCCCGTAGAGTGGTCTACTAGCCAGCATTGGTGCGAGTAGGTAGAGGGTTCCAGCGACCCAGATCAGGACGTCTCCGTCCGCCACCATGTCAAGACCCCACCAGAAGACGTTCTTGTAGACAAGAGGGTCCACAACTAGTGGGTTCATCCTCAATCCCATGAGCAACGTCGGAAGGGCGAAAGCCAACATGAGAACACCTGCACCCGCGATGACCACGGCGTTGATTACGGCATCGACAGACCCGCGCATCACTGCCACTACGAAGACCGGAAGCGGTTCAGTGCCAGAACTTTTCGCGCCTCCGTCTAGAGCTGTCTTCCGTCCCAACAGCCCATCAAGGTATCTGGCTATGGTATCCAATCCGAACGATGCCATCAGTAGGCTTCGTAAGGCCACACCTTTCGACAAGAGATTGCTTGCGCTTCGACTCAGTACGGTAGCGAAGATGTTCAAGATGAAACAGAGCACGGACAATTCTACCAAAGCGAGACCCACGGCGAAGACGATTACACTGATGGCCGAGAACCGAGCTATTGGAAGTGGCCAGTAGACAGTGTAGAGGGACCCGAACCTAAGGAAGTAGCCCGCTGACCAAACCGTTAGGAGACCTATAATGTGCATCCACATATGTGTATTCGCAAGTCTGATGCTGTAGAGTCGCTTCTTGAGCAAAGTTGGCACGAGGTAGTAGAAAGCTCCGAAAACGGCCAAGTAGGCCCAACCGTAAGCTCCAACCAACGGGTGGGCCGTAAGCATCGAGTAGTAGTGTTCTGGTGCCATCGGGATCGACAGGACGAAGGGTATGTTGAGCGCGATGTTTGAGAGCTGAGTTCGCATGAAGAGCCCTTCTATGCCTGCGAGACCCAGAAAGCCGATAGCGACTACCGCATAGCGCAGACTAAGCACTTCGAGTTTCATTGGTGCCTTCTCCATGACTATGCCACCACCACTATTGCATCCGGAAGAACCATGGACGAGTGCTCAGGGCCAGAGTACTCCGTCGATCTAATCGTGTATGATCCGGGTTCGTCGAAGATCCAGATGATCTCGTTGTTGTAGTTCGGCAGTACTTGCATTTGGAAGATCATTCTGCCACTCTTGTGAAAGACTCCGAAACCATATGTTACATCGCAAGATGTCGCCACAAACTTGACTGGTTCGCCAACCTTTGCTTTGATGCCGCCTGAGGGTAGAGTGAACTGATAGTTGCATATACTGATGTTGAACATGGCTGCCGCAGTTGGTTTCGACCAGAAAAGCCAGTTCTGCCAAGGAACGAGCGGGGCGACGGTTACCCCATTTATGATGACCGCGATCACAACGAGGAGGAGCAGGTAACGCTTCTCCTCTCTCTCCATATGGACCATTTTCCGTCACTTCGATTCTCGCTTGGTAATCTTGTAGGTGAAGTAAGCCACGAAAAGGAAGACGAAGGCCGCATATGCCATGTACAAAGCATCAATAGTGTCCACTACAGTCATACTATCCTCCCAAGAATCCATGCGACGTGAGCTGAGTATGAGGATTTTGCAAATACGACATATACTCTAGATTGCCTTCGTAGGAGTCTCGTTTTACTCCCTACTGAATATACCTTCATTTTCAGAAACTGGAGCTCTGAAATCGCAGAGAACACAGAAACGCAGAGAGACAGCAACCGAGGTTCACCAAGCTGCTGCCAATTGAACCGGCAAGAACCCTTTTCATAGCGGAAGGCTTGGCTAATTGATTCAAGGTGCGAGTGAGGTTAAGACCATGAACCTCTTGAAGGACATTCCTGCGGGGGATCATCCTCCTGAACTGTTGAACGCGGTGATTGAGGTCGGAAGTGGCACGAGGGACAAGTACGAGTTCAACTCGAATTGGGAAGCATTTGTCTTGGATCGAGTGATCCCTTCGTCTGTCGTGTTCCCGGTCGAATACGGTTTTGTCCCGCAAACTTGGTTTGACGATGACGACCCCCTTGACATTATGGTGTTGAGTTATGAGCCTCTTGAAATCGGATGTGTAGTGAAGGTTAGGGTCATAGGGGTTTTAGTAATTGAGGATGAGAAAGGGGAAGACCCGAAAATATTGTCGGTTCTAGTGAATGATGCGAGGTTCGATGGCTGGACGGACATTGGCCACGTTCACCCGCACAAGTTGAGGGAGATTCAAGAATTCTTCGAGACCTATAAGCGGCTTGAGCGGCCTAAATGGGCCAAGTTCAAGGAATGGAAGGATTCCAGTCGAGCCAAAGAGATAGTGGGTTATGCCCTTCAAAAATACAAGGAAAGGAGCATAGCAGCCACTAATGAATGAACCTCTTTATGAGCGTGGAGCAGCTCGGCGCACGCAAACTGGGCGAGGCGACTTCTGGTATTCTCGAATGTGTCTTACGCCCAATATCTGCCTAGAAATCTTCTTTACGGAATCTAGTGGCTTATACGGACTGGCCTATGCTGGATGCGTCTTTCTGGGGGCGTGGTCTAGCATGGTCTAAGATTCTCGGCTTGGGCCCGAGAGGTCGCCGGTTCAAATCCGGCTGCCCCCACCATTCCGGAGACGCGAGCCTTACCTCTGATCCACAGTAAGGACAAAACTGCTTTCGCTAACGGGAACAATGCGTACAGGCCCACGAAGGCAAAGACAGCGATCGATGCTGCAAGGGTTACATAAGGGAAGATTCGTTTCAGTCCTCGCAGCTTCAGCAGCCTAACGGCAGTACCCGAACCGAGGATATAGAGCGCAGTGAAACCTGCACCTGAAAAGAGGAAGAGTTGATCGAGCTTAGCGCCAACCAATACAATCATGACTAGGGTCATCGCCGAACCGGCGAAGAGAACTAGCAGAGCCCTCCCAGGCGCCGCGTGCTTATTCAGTCTAGTCAGAGACGATGGCATGCCTCCATCGCGGGCCGGAGCGTAAACGAGCCGTGAGACTCCAATGCTGTATTCATGGTACCGAAGCTTGTTCTTAGAGCCAAGAATAGCGTGATAGCAACAGCCCCAACGCCAAGCGACTTCGAGAACATCAAGGCGACCGGTGCGTAGAGGTTCTGTTGAATATAGATGGCCGTTCCAATGGTGGCGAACGACGTCAAGATATACAATAGGTTGGTGATGGCTGCGCTGATCGCGACGCTCAGCTGGAAATCTCGCTGAGGGTTCTTGAATTCCTCTGCCATATGTGAAACGTTCTCGTATCCCTGAAAGGACCAGAAGATGACCACTGAAACGACGCAGACTGCAAACCATCCTTTCGGAGCAAAGGGTGTGAGATTGCTTTGTTGATAACGGCTAGGCCCTATCGCTGGGTGAGGCATACAGGCATCTGATGCGCGCTGCTGGCTCTCTCTTTATGCTAGGTTTGGCAGTCCAGTCAGTCAATTGGCAGGTCGCATCTCGACAATTGGGAGAATCTGGGAAGTAGGAAGCCATGACGGTCGAACACCGTGAATACCGAGCCTGCGCGAAACGTACGCTTTCTCTCTCTCACTTGGTCACGAAATCCTTATGAATCAACTGCAATCTCTATTGCACTTCGTGTTTCGGATTGTCTGAAGAGATCGAAGAACAGCAGGTTGGACAGGAACCGACTGAACTCGAGATCATCTTGGAGGCACCTGTTGCCGAGGGCGGTAGCTACCTTTACGTTTGCTCCGAATGCGGTAGCGACCTTACCGAGATCCCGTACTATAACAGATTCTACTGCGAAAACTGCGGACTGCATTACTGAGTTCAGCTGGTAGGCTCTCCAGAGCAAGCTTTGCTTATTTATCGGCGATTCCGTGCGTCCCGCGGTTCGTATTTGCAGCGGAAAATAGTAGTTCGGTGTAGGCTTCAGGCCTCCTGCTTAACAATTTGTCTCGTGCTCGCAGTCTTAGCTTTCAACATGCTACTTCCACGGACTTCGGCTTCCGGCGGCGTACCGCAATACATCGAAGAGTTCGCAGTCCCGACAGCAAATTCTGCGCCGCTTGCAGTAACGGTTGACGAGCGGGGCATTGTGTGGTTCACGGAATCGAACGCGAGCAAGCTGGGCCGATTTGACCCAAGCAGCCGCATTTTCCAAGAGTACGCGGTTGGAGGAGTAGGTGACATGTGGGGCGTGACAGTAGACGGGAGAGGTTACGTTTGGCTTACACAATATTCTGGGAAGGGTTCAGTCAATCCTGGCGGGGGCAATCGTTCCAGGAGGCCAAGGTCGGCTTGTTCGTCATTGTATCTCTGCTTGCCGCAGCTTTGGGCGTGTGGCTTTTTCGGGCGCGTTCTACTCGTCCTCGGAAATCACACTGACGGCTACGTTAGATCACTCTACGAGAACGCGCCTTGAGGTCTAGTTGACCGATCATAGACTTCACGGATCTTGCTAATCATTTCGGAGTTCGGCGAAGGGATGTGACTGCCTTGACATTATCATCAACCTGTTCAGGTCGTTTGGCTCCAGAGATCGTGCACGTAAGAGTGTCGAACGTGAGGCTCAAGCGCAGAGTAATTTGTGCCAAAACGGCGCCCGCTGGGAGGATTCTTCTCAGCTCCATCAGTGAAGCCTTTCGAAGAGGCTGGCATCAACGAAGCATAGAGAACGCCATGAACTGACGGCATTTTAAGCATGGATGGGCGACATGGAGGGTGAGGGAGTCTCATGGCTTTCTCGGAAAGATTGGGGTCTTTTAGTGACTCGGTCATTAGTGAGATGAGAAGACTCGGCGATCAATATGGGGCCGTTGATTTATCCAATGGCATGCCCGACTTTGATCCGCCTTCCCAGTTGACGGAGGCAGCGGTTGAGGCCATAAGAAGTGGGAAAAATCAATACTCCCCGAGTCGCGGACAGAGACGGTTGAGGGAAGCCCTTGCGTTAAAGGTCAAAGAGTACAACGGAATCGATGCTGATCCTGATAAGAACATCACTATTACGTGCGGATCCACCGAGGCTGTCACTGCAGCCGTCTTCGCGTTAACGGACCCTAGCGATCAGGTTGTCATAGCGGATCCTTTCTATGAGAATTACCTGCCCGACGCGATCATTGCCGGCTGCAAAACCACCTTCGTGCCATTTATCGGGCGAGATCTTCTGCTCGACGAGGAACGTCTGAAGAAAGCTATGGCAAAACGTCCCAAACTGATCATCCTTAACACGCCAAACAATCCAACAGGCCGAGTATTGGACGCAAAGCAGTTGAAACTTATCGCGGACCTATGCGAAGACGTAGGGACGATCGCCATTGTTGATGAGATCTATGAGCATATTACCTATGACGGTAAGAGGCACATCAGCTTGGCAACGATAGGCAACATGCACGAGCGGACGGTCACCGTAAGTGGGGCGTCCAAGACATATTCTGTCACGGGCTGGAGGGTGGGTTGGGCTATTGCGGAAGCAAAGCTTTCTGCAGCTATTCAAAAGGTCCATGATTACCTAACCGTCTGCGCTCCAACACCATTCCAGGAGGCACTCGTCAGGGCTCTGGGCTTTCCTTCCTCATACTATGAGAAGCTCGCGAAAATGTACGACAAGAAGCGGAGACAGGTGATGAAGTTCCTTGATGAGGCTTCTCTTGAATACTACAGGCCTGAAGGATCTTATTATGTCCTTGTGAATGCCCCGGCAGAGTTCAAAGACGCGCAGGAGTTCACCGATCATCTTCTGAGGAATGTTGGGATAGCTGTACTACCGGCAAACGCTCTCTACCATGACAAAGGCCTAGGCAGTCGTAAGATTCGGATAGCATACTGCAAGAAGGACACTACACTGCAGGAGGCGGCAAGACGCCTCATGAAACTCGTATCCAAACGAAAAGTCAAGTTGGCAGCTAGGACCGAGGCTGGCCGGCGGCTTTGAAGACAGGTGGAAGTCACATGATGGACAAGCCTACTGGAGGGAGCAAGGTGTTGCAGACCCTGCAAGCCCTCTCCAAAGTTCCAAGGCCTGGTCCTGCACCCGGTTTCTCCCATGTTCATGTGTGTGGCGCGCTACTGTTGATTGGCGATGAAGGACCAATTGGCAGAATAGGGCTGTCGAAAAGGGTCGGTTTGGGGGAGGGCGCAATTCGAACGATCATGAAGCGTTTGACAAATGCAGCGTTGATCACGAGGGTAAAGGGAGGGTGCGTCCTAACGAAGCGTGGGATAGAGCTTCACAGTCACCTGAGAGCCAAACTGTCTAAGACGGTTCCGATCGATGCGAAACAACTTTCCTTGGACAAGTCCAGTGTGGCGATTCTGATAAGAAGTGCTGGGCGACAGGTGAAGAGAGGCATCGAGCAGAGGGACGCAGCAATCCGCGCAGGTGCAACGGGTGCCTGCACGTTGGTAGTCAGAAAGGGCGAATACTTGATGCCCATTACGGAGAGCAAGGATTGGAGGTTGAAGCCTGAAGATCCGTTGGCTCGCGATTTGATGGACTCACTCAGCCCGAGGGATAACGACGTTGTGGCGATAATTAGTGCCGCGAATAAAGGCTTGGCAGAACATGGCGCAATGGCTGCAGCGCTGACATTGCTCGAATGACAACTTTAGACATCGAGTTTCTCCGCAGTCGCCGTTACTTCCCCCTTATGAAATCTTCGAGCATACGCCTGGCCACGTCATCAGAGTATTGTTCTGGCGGAGATTTCATGAAGTAGGCAGACGGCGCTTTCAACGCGCCCTTGATGCCTCTATCCAATGCCAGTTTTGCGCATCTGATTGCGTCAATTACCACGCCAGCGCTGTTTGGTGAATCCCATACCTCGAGCTTCAACTCCAGATTCAGGGGCACATTTCCGAACGTTGTACCCTCCAAACGAATATACGCCCACTTTCTGTCCAAGAGCCAGGGCACATAGTCACTCGGGCCAATGTGCACATTCTCTGGCGCCATCCTGTAGTCAAGGATCGATGTGACTGCACTGGTTTTCGAGATCTTCTTCGATTCCAGCCGTTCCCGTTCAAGCATGTTGAAGAAGTCCATGTTGCCGCCCACATTCAGTTGGACCGTGCGTTCAAGCTTGACTCCACGTTCTCTGAAGAGCTGCGTCAGTACTCTATGAACTATCGTCGCACCGACCTGTGACTTAATGTCGTCACCTATGATCGGAAGTCCGCGTTTCTCGAAGATCTGTTGCCAGCGCTTCTCTCTCGCAATGAAAACGGGTATGCAGTTGACGACCGCACAGCCCGCGTCAAGTGCCTGTTCTATGTACCACTTCGTTGCGAACTCACTCCCTACTGGCAAGTAGTTGACCATGACATCCGTCTTCGTTTCCTTCAAGACATGGGCCACATCTACAGTGTGGGAAGGGTGTTTCTGGATGACCTTGCCAAGGTATTTGCCCAACCCATCATGGGTCATTCCTCGTTGAACTTCGACACCGAGCTTCGGGACATTGCAGATCTTTATCGTATTGTTTGGTGGGGTGAAGATCGCTTGAGCCAGATCTTTGCCAACCTTGTTCTTATCCACTTCGAAGGCGGCGGTGAATGTAATGTCTCGAACGTGATACCCGCCGAGCTTGACATGCATCAGGCCCGGGATGAATTCGTCGTCCTTCGCATTCTTGTAGAACTCAACACCTTGGACGACTGATGACGCACAGTTGCCAACTCCGACGATGGCCACGCGAATCTTGGGCGTATTAAAGGCCTCCAATCTGTCTAGATAGTCCGTGAACTTGCCACGGCCTTATGTAAAAAGCTGTTTAGGATAAATGCGGCTCTTTGCAAATCACTGTGAAAACCGCCTAGACAGGGTCTATGGAGAGACTATGTTCGCGTTAGGCGAATTAGCCTGCCTGAACATCTCTGCTGTTCCTTCGCCGACATCATTGCAGATCTGATGGGCTTCTACCTAGAAAACGTCCTCAACGCCTACCTAACAAGGACCAAAGGATCAAAACGAGTAGGCTATCCCGAAAAGCAAGAGCTTGTGTCGTCAGGAAGATCGTGCCGCGGCAGACCGCGCAACGCTAAGGCGAGATGCCTGTACTCAGGTAGAACCCGACGATTGCGGCCAGGACCACGGCTGCAGCGATCACCACTGCTATTCCTGACCTAGTGCCCTCGCGCGTCTGTTTGAGGAACCTGATGTCAGGGTATGCCCTGAGTATTACTTGAACCAGGGTCAGCGAGATTATGGCTCCGGAAATCACTTGAACCGAGTTTATAGTGACGAGCTCTGCGATTGCTGCACCCATGCCATAAAGAGGTGTCTCAACTGAGAAATAGCCGGCCAACATTGCGATTGCCCCAGCCACGACACCGGCCACCTTCATCGTGAACCTCTTGTTGTTCCCAATCAGACCAGTAAGGAAACCCTCTGTGCCCTTGATGAAGAGGGTCATCGGCGCGAAATAGGGATAGCCCAACAAAATGTCAGCAACGGCTGATCCGACGCCACCCGCAACTCCGCCCAGTCGAGCTCCGAAGAGAAGGCCCGAAAGCATGACCAGAGCGTCGCCGAGGTTGAAGTAGCCGCGCGTAGGAGGAAAGGGAATACTAATCACCATCGTGACAGCGGCGGTCGCGGCGGCCATCACAGCCGTGAGCGCAGCTTCCTGCGGCCGTGGAGCCTTCGTCCCTACACTCATGATGCCAGTAACCAGTTCGGTCTCCATGCCCTACTCAGATAAAATCCGTTCCCTTCCCCGGCTTGGTCACTCGGTTCTCATGACAGGAGTTGCTTTATCCAGACTTCGAGGTCACGCAATGTTTCTTCGCGTACCTCATGGCCCATTGGGTACTCTCTGTAAACCACATCTGCTTTTGCCTCCTTCAGCAGCTCGACAGCTTCGCGGCCAAGTTGGACAGGGATGATCTCGTCGAAAGTTCCATGTGAGATGAAGACACGTAACCTGCTGAGTTTGCCAGGTTCCGGGGAAAGATCTAATCTGCAGGGGATGTAACCGCTTAGCGCCACTATCGCGCGAACCAGAATTGGGTCCGTCAGCCCCGCTGCGTAGGCCATGACTGTCCCTTGGCTGAAGCCTAGAAGAACGAATCGCTCCGGGTCTACAGGGTACGCAGCCTTGATCTCTGCTAGGAAGCGGCGAAGGAGTTCTAGGCTTCGGCGAAAAGTCTGTGGACGTGGGCCTTCTTCTTCACCTAAGTCATACCAGGCGTAGCCTTGACCAAGGCCTAGGTTGATTTGAAGCGGGGCGCGAGGTGCAATCACAAGTACGTCCTCCAGAGCAAGGGACTGAATGAGGGGCAGAAGATCATTCGCGTCGGTTCCGCGGCCGTGAAGCGCTGCAATTGTCGGATAGGTGCTTTTCTTCATCGATGGATAGAAGATGAGGTGTTGAAGAGATGCAGTTATCGGTTTGCCTTCCTTCATCGCTGAACTACTTTCGTTGCTGGACAAACGCCCTGCACATGCAATTCTTTCCCGTCATATATTTTGCAGTAACGCGGCACAGGAAACCTTGTTATCGTTCCTCCGCACAGCGTAGCTCAGGGCGCGGATCGATGAGGCTCAGGATTTTTGAAATGGAACGTTGGCAATCAGCCCTAGAGAACAGAGTTGAATACAACCTATCGGAAAGCGGCGTCCACCCCCTGCAACTTGACGAACTCCTAGACGGCGACGGCACCCGGCTCTTGAAAGAATCTCTGGGATACTCCCAGACAAACGGCACCGAGGAACTGAGAAGAACAATCGCTGACATGTACGTGGGTGCTAATCAAGAAAACGTCTTGGTTACTAACGGAAGTTCTGAGGCAATCTTCGTTGCGACATGGTCGTTCTTAGAAAGGGGCGCCGAGATCGCGATGATGCTTCCTAATTACATGCAGATTTGGGGGTTGGCCAGGACTTTCCAAGCAAGGGTCAGGCCATTCTGGCTGCGCAACCAGGATGGCGAGTGGGCCACGGATCTGCGCGCGCTAGAGAAGGGCGTTGGCAAGAGGACTAGGTTGATCGCGGTGTGTAATCCCAACAATCCGACGGGAGCGATTGTTGGAGAGGACGTTGTCGACGAAATCTGTCGGATAGCTAAGAAGGTACGTGCCTGGATCCTCTCTGATGAAGTATACCAAGGAACCGAACTTGATGGTCGAACTACTCCCACGTTTTGGGGCAAATACGAGAGAGTCATTGTCACGAACGGTTTGTCAAAGGCTTACGGCCTCCCGGGTCTCAGGATAGGCTGGTTGGTGAGCAAGAAAGAACTCGTGAGCAAGCTGTGGGCGTACCATGATTACACCACAATCGGACCATCTGCCCTAAGCGATTACTTGGCAAGAAAAGCATTGCAGCCCGAAAAACGCGGAAAAATTCTTGCACGAACTCGGAAGATTCTCCAGGCGAATCTCCCCGTTCTGAAAAGCTGGGTGGAGCGGCATCGTGACAACTTCTCCTTTACTCCGCCAAGCGCGGGGGCTATTGCTTTCCTGAGATATTTGCTGAAGATCAATTCAAGCGAACTAGCTGATCGCCTTGTCAGAGAAAAGAGCACTCTGATCGTGCCCGGCGACCATTTTGGCATGGACGGTTTTGTACGCATCGGCTACGGCCCGCCAGAGGGCTATCTGACAGCTGGCCTAGATCGCATCGGTGATCTGCTAGAACGTCTCAAGTAGACGAGTAGCGCTCAGACCAGACGGACTGCCGTAGATGAAACCGACCGAAAGGTTTCAATTACAGTAAACGGCAATCTCGTCTCCAAGCTGTGAAGTATTAATAATGAGTCAGAAAACGGCGCATGTAAAACTCAGATGTATGGAATGTAAAGCGAAATTTGACAGCAAGTACGATGCGTTTGATACCTCCGTCATAGCCAATGTAGGGCAGATCCTTAACAACTTCATTTTCTGCCAACGGTGCGGGAAACGAGTCTCTGTCATAGTCTTCGACATTCGTTAGTTGTATGAAGTACAACGACCTGCTAGTACCCTGATTCTCGTCTGGTTCCACAAATCGGTGTAATGTCTTCATTTACCAACCTGAGATTCTCCCGTGTTCTATTGCCGGTTGCGTGAGTTTTCTAGATGACGAATGGATGCTACGTCGCTGTTCTGGGCCGAGATTTCGGCGGCGGCTGGAACATAATCCATGAGATCAAAGGTGAACCAGAGCGCACAGCGTTCTAGGGAAAGGACATATGCTGCGTGGAGGTGGGCGGGGGGAAGGCAGCTCCTCGAGGCGCAGAATTCTACGCTCAACCTGCCCCCAAAGGGGGGTATTCGCCTCCTTCGGTCAGGGATATGATGAGAAGTTAGGAGGCAAGCATGGTTCTCTCGAACGAAGAGCCTTAACCCAGAACTCGATGTCACATAAGCGGTTCGCTTGCCTTAAGAGGACGCGAATTCGCTTAGCCAGAGTTGAGCCATTTGCGGTCGAAGATTCCCGGGCTTGTATTCTCGGCGCTCTGCTTTATATGGGGCTCGACATGGCTGGCTATCAAAGTCGGACTCGAATCTCTTCCTCCATTTCTCTTTGCAGCGGTTCGTTTTGCGGTTGCCGCAGCTGCGCTGCTGTTTCTGATGAAGCTGCTTCATTCTCGCCTGCCAAGAGACAGTTCGTCATGGGTAGTTATGTTGTTCCTAGGCGTTTTCCAGATTAGTCTGCCTTACGGCTTGGTGTTTTGGGGTGAGCAGTACATTAGTTCAGGGCTTGCGGCTGTGCTCTTTGCTACTCTGCCATTCTTCGTTGTTATCTTCGCTCACGTGTTGGTCAAGGGTGAGAGGCTAACGGGAGTTAAAGTTGTGGGCGTGATCGCTTCTTTTGCTGGATTGGTCGCAATATTCTGGGGTGACATCGTTGTGTCGCAAACCCTAGGCGCGCAAAATTCCCTCTATGGCAGTCTTGCTGTTGTTGGTGGTGCCTCTTCGTGCGGTTTAGCCAATGTTGTGGGCAAGCGGTACGCGGCGAGGATTGATCCTGCGGCAAATGTCTTGGTCCAAGCGTTGACAGGCACCGTATTTCTTTCGCTCGTTGGCATAGCCACGGAAAGAGGCTCAGTTCTGAGCTTCACGCTCTCAGCAGTTTTTGCTGTGCTCTATCTAGCCATTGTTGGGTCCGCTCTGGCTTTTGTTGGACTCTATTGGCTTCTAACAAAGACGACAGCAACAAATGCCTCACTGCTTGCTTTCATCACCCCAATCTTTGCGCTCATTTTGGGTTGGGGCTTCTTAGGGGAGATTCCTGACCTAAACGTCGGTTTAGGGACAGCCCTTATCCTAGGCGGAGTCTACCTGACAGTGAAACCCGCTGACAGACTCTTCTGATTACGTTTTATGTTCTGTGTTCGCGACTGTCAGAGTCGCCGGGGGGAATGCAGGGAGTGGTTCTCCGTGACGAGACACGTTGATCTCTTCGGTCAACGGCTTGCAAGTTCTGCCGCGATGTCGATGTTTCGCGCGATTTCTTCCATCGGGGGTTCCACTCCTCTGTAGATTTCAACGGTTCCGAACTCTGCCTTAAGTAAGATTAGATAGGTTGGGTACGCGGCGAATCTCAGAATTCGGCGGAAATCCTGAAGCTTCTCTCTGAAATGCATATCCTGAGTAACGTGGATTGCACTGAAATTGACCTGCTCGCCGTACTTCTCAGAGATTGAGTCTGCGAGTTTCTCATACAACGGCTTTTGGGTTTCGCATCCACTGCAGAGATCACGGGTCAATGCACAAACGTACACTGTCTTCCCCTGCTGGACCAGCGGCGCTAAAGGGTCTTCCGGGAACTGCTGAGCGGTTTTAGCGAACTCTTCGTAGCTCAGTCTGACAACAACCATGCTCAGGGTAGTTGATCTTCCAAGTTATATGTTAACGGGAAGAGAGTGCGTCTTATGCCTTGCCTCGGTGCGGGTGTTTGTTATGCGCCTGTGAGGGTGAAGGTTTCACCTAAGGTAGTGTTGTGGGCGTGCACAAAGCCGGCGTTGACTTCGAGCACATACATTGCGTTCATGGGTGGAGAGTACGCCGGGCAGTCTTGTGGCGTGCAGGGCTGAAGGTTCTCCTTGATGAATACGGCGTGCCTGTCTGAATTGAACCAAATGATGTCCAACGGAAACCTCATGTCCTTCATCCAGAACGCCCAAGCTGCTTCGTGGTCGAAGACAAAGAGCATACCGTGGTCGGGAGCCATTGAATCGCGATCAGAGAGCCCTTTCTGCCGATCCTCGGGTGTCTTGGCGATCTCCACAGTAAGAGTGACACCCGAGATGACTATCTGAATGGGCTTTGGAGATTGGAACATGACATAAGTCGCCAAGATAGCAACCACGAGAAGAATCGCGATGACTCCTGCCGCCCACCTTTTCAAACCGCGAGTTTCCCCGGTATCGTTCTGATCTTACGATATTCAAGGGTCCTGATGAAGTGTGTTCCGCTGAAGAGACTGACCTGTTCTCGGCGCCGTCTAGCCCTTCTTGGCTCCTAGGTAGAAACCGAGTCCAAAACTTCCGCCTATAGGAAGAATCTGCGCTACGAACGTGACGAAACTGACGAAAGCGGCTACTGGCCCGGCAAAGGAGTTTCCCACAGTCGACGTAAACGTGTTGAGGTTGAACGTGATCACTCCAACTGACGCAAGCCAAGTCAACGCGAGCATGAACAAAGCCGAAATGAGCGCGATGACCTTGAGAACCGCGGCTGCGACCTTCTTCAGACCGTAACCTAAGAGAAACCCCAATGTCCCTCCAAAGCCTACTTGCGAAATGATTAAGGTCGCAAGCGAGCCGCTATCCAAGTCGCATACACGCAGACGCTAGCGGTCTCCTTATGAATCATTAAAGATTCGACACCGTCGCGAGCATAAAACAGGAAGTCTTCTATCAGAATTGAACATGCACGTCGAAAGATAAGGCATCAATTCCGGAGAGACTTATGAGCCAGAATCATAGTAAAGCCTACCATGACCGAGATCCATTTCGCTGAATGCCCCCACGGCCTCAAGGAAACCCATTTCTCTTGCAGCTATTGCGACATATGTTCGAATTGCTGCGAGTGTAGTACAGATGCCGAGCCCGAAGCCACTTCGCCTGGGTATATCTGAAACGCTGATGCAAGTGCACGGAGCCGTCCTGCCTGTGTTCCCCGTTTCAATGAGGCTTGCGGACTTTCTGGTTGCAGCGGTCTCACTGATTGACGCTGATATGCGAACTGAGGACGTGTCACTATGAGATATGTCGGAATAGACCTCGCAGGATCCCTGAAGCGCCCAACAGGGGTGTGCGTGATGGATGATAGGATGAATGTTCGTTGTAGCGTTCTTTATTCCGACGATGAGATCCTCGCTGGGGTTAAGAGAAGCAAGGCAAGGACTGTTGCCATCGACGCTCCTCTTGCTTTGCCGAAAGGGCGCCACTGCTTGGAAGAGCACTGCCGCGGGCGCGCCCACTTCCGGACATGCGATAGCGTGCTGATGCAGATGAAGATCAAGTTCTTTCCAATCACGATCGGACCGATGAGAGCGTTAACCAAGCGCGGAATCAGTCTGACAAAACAGCTGGGGCAACTCAATGTTCGCGCAATCGAGACATACCCTGGCGGCGCACAGGATCTGCTTGCGATCCCGCGAAAACAACACTGTCAGAAGGCTCTGCAGGAAGCACTCGTAAGAATCGGTTGCAGGGGAGACATCACGGTTCGGAGTTTGACAGGTGATGAACTTGACGCTGTAAGCTGCGCCCTTGTTGCGAGAGATTATTCAAAAGGAAGCTACCTGGCCATAGGGGATCCGTCGGAGATCTTGATGATCCTTCCGCGCATAAGTGTGAAATCCAGCGTAGAACCAAACCAGTCTTTTCGTTCAAGAAAACAGTCGGAAGGTCATTCACATGATAGATGATGAAGTTGATTCGTGAGAACGGTCCTTATTCGACCGTTCTCATGACCACCAGCGAAATTCCTTCGGTAAGGCTTCTGTAAGTACCTTACACCCAACAGACGTTGCGACAACATCATCCTCGATCCTCACGCCTACCCTCTTCGGCATGTAGACTCCCGGTTCAACGGTGAAGACCATACAAGGCTGAACTATTTCCATCCCACCCGGAACTATGTACGGTGCCTCATGAACCTCCAAGCCAAGCCCGTGGCCTGTTCTGTGAATGAAGTACTTGCGGAGTCCCTTTTCCGCAAGGCATTCTCTGGCAGCTTGGTCAATTGAACCGACTGTCAAGCCGGCCTTGACCGCCTTGATCGCTCTTTGCTGTGCTTCGAGCGTACTCTCATAGAGATCTTCGAACTTTCTGTCATTTCCAATGATGAAGGTTCGAGTGATGTCCGCGTAGTATCCTGAGTACGTGCAAGTTGCGTCAACTACTATGCTCTCCTTCTTCCTCAGCTTCTTTGGGGAGGGAAGGTGGTGTGGGTCTGCAGCCAGCGCACCTGACTGGACGAGGACATC
>CAZYOZ010000017.1:14932-29490 GCA_964649235.1 uncultured Candidatus Bathyarchaeia archaeon | reverse complement strand
ACGAGTGTCTCATACTGGTCCGTCGGAAGCATAAGCCGCCCTTGGAGGTTTTTGTCTTCAAGGGCTGGCAAGTTTCCGTTTCATTTCCTCCCCGAGCATGAAGTTAATCACGGTCGACTCGAGTCCCTAGCGTACGCGTGTAGGGCGCCATATATTTCGTGTACACAACGTATGCATGAAAAGCAAATCTGTTCAGCCTGCGTTCTTAGAGCAGAAGCAGGAAAGGGAGTGAGGCTGCGATGAAGCTCTTACTCGACGAGCAAAAGATCAGTGAAACCATCAAAAGGATCCAGACCAGTTCTTTCACTGTCCTTGACTTCATTGAAGTGTTCAGGTCTCTGTGTCCCGAAGACTGGAAGCGATTAGTCAGACGGTTTGGACGATTCGGAGAGAAGCGTCGATATACCGTAACAACTTACCTTGCCAACCGGCTTGAACTCTACAGTCAAAAGCCAGATTCGTCGCTGAAACCATTCACACGTTACAGCAAGGGTGAGTTCAAGGATTACAGGAAGACCACAAACGAGGAGCGGAAGCATTTCGGTAGCCCGTGGATAGCTGTGTTTACCAAGAAAGATCGAGACCTAGGCCGACTCCCTTCGAATGATCGCTGACAAGCTAAGCAAATATACGCCGCAGCGAAGTTGTCTTGCGACCTCACATGTCTGCCTCGCACAGGTTTGAAACCTACATTGCAGGTTCAATCATGTTGCTCCTTGGCTTTCTGCTAATTGCGTTTCTGCTCGGCATAGTGACTCTCAGCCTGTTGCCTGGAGTTTTCTTGATGGGCCTGGGAGTGATTTTCTTCGTCATGGCGCTGCTCAAATCGAGAGCGCCCGCGACCTATGAGATGCCCCCGAGGACAACTCTGGCCTATGGTGCTCTTCTACTGGTGGTGGGCTTGTTGTGGGCTTCGCTGTCTGTTCAGACCGTGTTGGCAGGGTATGCTCTAGCCGTTGTTCTGGTCTTCTTCGGCCTCGTTTTCTTGGCCTACACCAGAATTAGGCCTGTCTCAAAGTAGCTTTGTTCCGCAGCTCTGACAGAAGCTGGCTCCGGATGCGACTACTGAATCGCACTTTGGGCATTTTCTGACCGGAACATTGCTCGGTGGAGCTTGGGTTGCAGTCAGGCTTTGTCCGCAGTTGGGACAGAACTTCGAAGTCGAAGGTATGTGCGCCTGACAGCTGGGGCACCCAATCAGCGCAACCGACATGCCAGTGCCACCAGGCGTGGTCTGGAACAAGGGTGGGACAAGAACCATGCCTGCCCCAAAAGCCGCGCCTCCTCCAGTTGACTTGCCTAGTTCCTTGGCCGCCTCTTTCACCGTTTCCATCCTGATCACTTCTTCCGGTGCAACACGCCCGGACTTCAGCCAGAAGAGTCGGTCACGGAACTCGGGTGTGGTATCTATGCCTTCGAACTTCAGGTCGACCATCTGTACGCCGAGTCGCTTGAAGTAGTCGCCCAGGTTCGCCTTGACCTCATTCGAGGTCTCATCAAGTTTTGTGAAGACGGTCTGCAGGTCGTACTTGGAGAGTACGTCGATCATCTTCTCGTTGATGAAACCCCTTAGAAAGTTGTTAACGTCCGGCGTCGAGTATGCGTTCTGGCCACCTACAACCTCGTTTACGAAGAGCGAGGCATCCTCAACCTTGAGCCAGAAGGATCCGAAGGTCATCAAAGGTGCAAGTTCAGTTGTCTGCGCCCTATTGCCGAACTTTCCAACGAACTGCTTGGTCGAGACGAAGATCACGTTCGCCTTGAAGGGCGTTTGCTGAAATCCAGCAATGCGGGAAAGCACTCTCGTGAGCAACGGCAGGTTTAGTGTTGTGAGCGTGTGCCGTCCAGCTCCAAAGGTGTCGTAGGCCTTTCCATCCCTGAAGAATACCGCGACTTCGTACTCGCGAACAATCAACTGTGCGCCCCAGGTTATGTCCTCGATTGGATAACGCCAAACGATATCCTCAGGCCCGGCAGAGGCCCATTCGACAACTTGTGGCATCTCAGTTACACCTTCACGCCCTCAATGATCGCCTTACGCTTGGCAAAGGCGCCTTCCAAACTGCGAAGCGCATCATTCAACGCGTCCAGTTCCCCTTTGGCATTCTCAATCTTACCTTGGTCGAGATTGTTTCTGAAAGATGTCACGGTTTCGCTGAACCCACGAGCTGAATCCATGAGCTGAGCGTCGTACGCCAACATGCGGTCCAGTTCGGGTTCCTCGATCTTCACTGAATCGAAAAAGCCGCTGTACCCATAGGACGCGTGGTTGATCCTCTCAGCGACACGATCCAGTACCGCGATTACGCGGTTCATTGGTTCCAATAATTCAGACGCCTTGCTATCACTCAAGACCTGGAAACATCTCGTCAAATCGTCGCGTGATTGTTCGAACGTATCGTAGATGTAGTTACGGACGATCTTGTCTGCTTCACGCCTCTGCTCCCTGAGCTTGTATCCGCGAAAGCCCGGCAAGGCCAACATCAATCGTTCAAGGAGCTTCTCGCTCTCCTGAACTCTCTCCAACGGAGTCTTGGCAGCCAAAGGTCACTAACTCTGCAACAAAACTTATCTGCTAAGCTATTAAGCGTTTGAACTCGGTTTCACGTGCGATTATAGCAGCTTAAAATCCTCGCTGGGCAGGTCTCCTTTGATCACCTGGCCAGAAGCAGCATCCAATAACACGTGGTACTGTGATTTCTTGTAGCCATAGGTGAGAAACCATACGGGTGAGTGAAGGTAGAGGGTTCCAGAAACATCAAAGTCCGTCTTAATGTCCACTATGCGGTCGACCTTATCCTTCGCTAAATATTCATGCAAGTTTTCGATCTCGTCGCGCGCCTGCCGAACTGCTTCGTCTGAACTGATCTCACTGTTCAGAACCTTCGCGCCTCTCTGAATCTTTGTTGCCTCAAAAGGTATCTTTCCGCGCAAGGTGAGGTGATACGCGCGAGTTGGAAAATCGCCCTTCCTCCTGGCAAGCACCAGCCAATCGTAACGATTCTCTATGTTGTCTTCTTTCTCGACGGCAGGTGATATGCGTTCGAAGACTCCCTTGTAATGTGTTCTAGCCTCGGTGCTCACAACCCAGAACGGAAGGTAGACAAGACTTTGCTCGACTAGCACGGATTTTCGAGCTAGATCCTTAGGGGCAATGAAACTACCAGCCATCCAACCTTGAATCACATTGAAAGCCTGTTCAGCCTGCACCGTGCTCAAGATGAGCGAATGTTCGAACTCGAAGGCCTCGCCGGTTTCGATGACGCTCGTGTAGCCGCAATAAGAGCATGTAGCCAGAATCTCCCCTGGCTGGACCGGAAGCGGCGCACCGCAATGCGAGCAATTGATCTCCTTCGTGACAGCGACCAACGATACTCCACCTCTGGATTCAAGTAGCTACGCTTTAATCATCAATATGCTTTAAGTCCTAAGAATTTCGCAGCGGTTGAACCGGCAATGGCAAACTTGAGCCAACTCAAAGGCACGATGCTAGTCACGATCCTGATCACGCTTTTCATCTTTGTGGCTTTCCTTAGCGTCGTCTCAGTCTTCTTCAGTTTGGCTGCGGAGATGTCGCTTTCACCCATCGCCACCTTGACTGGCGCTTTGATTCTAGCGCTGATCTTCATGCTGATTCAGTTTCTCATCAGCCCGTTCATTGTTGCGGCTTCCGCCCGTCTGCACTATCTACGACCGGGAGAGAATCCTTGGTTGGAAGGTATCGTAACCAAGCTTGCGAGCGCAGCTAACGTTAGGCAGCCGCGGCTCGCGATATCGGGCGAGCCCACGCCCAATGCTTTCGTTTTCGGCAACTCATCCAAGAACATGACTTTGGCTGTGACTCAAGGGCTACTGACGCAGCTCAACGAGGACGAGATACAAGGAGTGATAGGGCACGAGCTGGGGCACATCAGGCATAAAGATTCCATCGTTATGACCTTTCTCTCAGCGGTCCCACTTATCGCCTACATCATTGCACGCATGGCATTTGGTGTCCGTGTCAGCGGACGCAAAGGAGAGCGCGACGGAGCAGGTTACATCATACTAGCGGGGATAATAGCGCTGGCGGTCTACTACATAGCGCAACTGCTGGTTCTGCGATTAAGCCGCCTCCGAGAGCACTTTGCGGATGCCTTCTCAGCCTACTTGACAGGGTCTCCTAGAAGTTTAGAGAGTGCGCTCACAAGAATCACCTACGGCCTCTCTCTAAGTCCGCAGGAACCGCACGGGGCTCGCGCGCTTTTCATCTCAGACCCAGCTCTTGCGAAACAAGAAGTCAGGGAGATCTTGAACCAGAAGGACAAGTATGACCTCGACCACAACGGTGTTCTCGATGAGCATGAGCTCGAATTGGCTATGCAACAAGAGGCCAAATCAAGGTGGACTTCAGTCAACGAAGCCTTCTCCACACATCCCCCGACCTACAAGAGAATACTCCTGCTTCGTCAGATAGACGAAGAGATCACCAGCCGAGGCTTGGTCAGCGGCAATATCTACGCGCGCATCTAGTTCAGGCAATGAATACTAGGCACATCAACAGGCACCACCGGCGACACTGTCGTTCCTTGAGCGCACGCATGACAACCAAGACCCTTCACAACTGGAAAGGCCCTGCAATTAGCACCTAGAAAACGAAATATCAGTGATTTCTTTCCTTGAGGTTTCGGTGAGGAATTGAGGCTAAAGAAGGGGCGAATCAAAGCTGAACTATCCAAAATGGGGGGTTGGAAACTCCAAGGCAAGCAGATAGGGAAACTCTTTGTCTTCGAGGATTTCCTGCAAAGCATCAGGTTCGTTAACCGCGTTGCCAAACTTGCCGAAGCCATGAATCATCATCCGGACATAGCCATCGAATACAACAGAGTCAGACTCACTCTGACAACGCACGACGAAGGTGGCCTGACAATGAAAGACTTCAGGTTGGCTCGTCAAATCAACAACGCAGAGACGATCTAGAGAAGCTCTATCTCGATAAAGACCTTTTCAGGCGTTTGAATACGCATGAGCCGTTTGAGAAAACGTTCGTTCGGATCCACATCGATCAATCGCTTGTGAATCCTCATCTCCCACCTGTCCCAAGTATGAGTTCCCTCACCACATGGGCTCTTCCGTGTGGGAACCCAGAGCCTCTTGGTCGGGAGTGGAATGGGTCCGCGAAGTTTCACGCCGGTCCGGTCAGCGATCTTCATGATCTCACCGCATATGTTATTCAAGCCTTGGGGGTCAGTGCTCGAAAGTCGAATCCTTGCTTTGTTCACCATGTGGCTCTTCCATCCGTTGCGCGCGAAACACCCACGTAGGCCGACGGGGCGTTTAAAAAGCGTTCGTTATCTCGTACGCGTTGCGGCAAAAGATTGAAGTCTGAAGAAAGCTACGCTTTCTTCTCGGGGATTTCTGCTTTCTGGGTTACCTGCTGAACGACGCCTACTGCTATGGTGCTACCCATGTCGCGGATCGCAAATCGTCCCAGTTGCGGAATCTCTGCGTATGGTTCGATCGACAGCGGTCGCAGCGGCCTTATCTTCACCAGTGCTGCGTCGCCGGTCTTGAGGAAGTCTGGTTTCTCCTGAGTCACCTGGCCCGAGCGTGCGTCGATCTTCTGCATTAGCTCTACCAGTGTGGCTGACGTTGTTGCTGTGTGTGCATGAAGCACCGGTGTGTATCCTGCAGCAATAGCAGTGGGGTGGTAGACTACTATGATTCTGCCCACGAATTCGTTCGCCACAGTTGGAGGCTTGTCCGTGTGGCCGGCCACATCTCCACGATGAACATCAGTCTTCGCGATGCCCCTGATGTTGAAGCCTATGTTGTCTCCGGGGATGGCCTGCGGAATCTTAGTATGGTGCGTCTCAATGTCCTTGCATTCTCCCCTAGCGTTGACCGGCATGAAAACAACGTTGTCCCCGATCTTAAGCACGCCAGTCTCGACTCTCCCTACTGGAACGGTCCCTATTCCAGTGATTGAGTAAACATCTTGAACTGGGATGCGGAGAGGCTTGTCGGTCGGTTTCGCTGGCTCCTGGAAACCGTCCAATGTACTGAGTAATGTTGGACCTTTGTACCAAGGCATCTTCGGCGACGGTTTGATCAAGTTGTCGCCGATCCAACCGGACGCTGGAACGAACTGGATCTTGGACACATCGTATCCGACCACCTTCAGCAGGGATTCCATTTCTTTCTTGCATTCATTGTATCTCTCCTCGGAATAGTCGACGGTCGCGTCATCCATCTTGTTAATCGCGACCACGAGCTGGGATACTCCCAGAGTCCTTGCCAAGTAGGCGTGCTCTCGGGTCTGTCCGCCCGGTCCAACGCCGACCTCGAATTCTCCCTTCTTGGCCGACACCACGAGGATTGCCGCGTCAGCCTGGCTTGTGCCCGTGATCATGTTCTTGATGAAGTCGCGGTGGCCTGGCGCGTCAATGATTGTGAAGAAGACTCTTTCGGTTTCAAATTTCTCGAACCTGAGGTCGATTGTCACACCGCGCTCGCGTTCTTCTTTCAAAGTATCGAGAACCCATGCGAATTTGAAGGTCTCACCCGCTCCGAGCTTCGCGGATTCTTGGGCGTATTTTGCGATCGTCTTCTCGTCTACGTTGCCAGTGTCGAAGAGAAGGTGGCCGATCATTGTGCTCTTTCCGTGGTCGACGTGACCGATGATTATTAGGTTCAAGTGTGGTCTCTTAGCCGTAGACATGAATCATCTTTCCAAGGATTGCTTCAGCAATTTGCTAGTCAAGACTGGCACCCAGTATTTAAGGGTTAGAACTCTGAAAACCGCGAAAAACGTACGCAGCGATGAAGAAATGGTCTAACGCGAAGCCAGAGCTACGCGTTCCATCTCGTCGCGTTTTCGAACCGCGAAACTTCTGTTATCCCGTTGGGCTGCGTACATGATCTCTTCAGCCAGGCACTCATCAACGGTCTTGGGGTTGCTGAATGAAGCCTGACGCGCGCCATCTGTCATGAAACGGAGTGCTATGTCGATCCTTCTTTGCGGAGATATATCTATTGAGATTGGGTAGACGATACCACCGTACGCTATTCGTGTGACATCCTCAGCCGGCGCAGTATTCACCACGGCCCTTACCAGCACTTCCACCGGATTCTTGCCGGTCTTCAAACTAATGATTTCGAGTGCGTTTCTCACAATTCCGATAGCTTTTGTCTTCTTCCCACCCACTCTGCCTGGACGCATCATGTTGTTGACGAGGCGTTCCACAATGTTGAGTGCAGACTTGCGGAACCGCTTGTGCTCATGCCTTCCTCCGCTGTGAGGGAACAGAGTCGATTTGACTGACAGGTATTTCTCGAGTCCCGGGTCTGTAACCTCAATGTCATCGGTGCCCCATTGTTGGAAGATCTTGATCTCTGGGGGTCTTCGACTCATTGCGATGAACCTGTTCTGTGATAGATTTCGCTAGCCTTCTGGGATTCGCTGTATTAAGCATTCGGCTGTTCGAGAAGGTCTGAGGATTGGAATTGAATGAGACATTGGAGAGAGGCGGCGGCAGCATCCCTGATGAATTGGCATCCCTCGCCACAGCGGTGTCCCCACAGCCTTCTACACCCTGTTATCCCGCCAGCGCCGTGGCGCTCGCCTTACGACTGCTCTCTTCCGAGCCTCATCGAGTTCGACGATGATGAGATGAATTCCTTCCCTTCAGAAGGATCCTCTCTTACGCTGGCCCGGCGGGGCAGAGTCTCATCGTTGACTCTGAAGGCCTCCTGTGGTTTGTGGCTACCTCTCCCCCAGGTTAACGGGTCCCCGCGTGTAGCCGATTTCGGGTCACAGGGAACGGCTGGCTCCCCGATCCTCCTGCCACCGCCAACAGATTCTGAACCTACAGTTGTCATATAAACGCGGCACCGAAAGGAGGCAACCTTAGACCGAACTATGCCGCAATCGCTTGAAGCATCAAGCAGGCTTCACAGAACCTGTTAGATGTCGGATCCCCACATTTCTCACAATCGTTCAGTACAGAGACTGGCGCCGTTTCTACGAGGAGGTCCCGGAGTCTTTCGGCGGTCCTCTGAAGCGTGAATTTGCTCCCGGGATGTTTCTGTTCCATCTGGTTGAGAAAGCTCCTAATGTCATTTCTCAATGCCTCACCACCGTGTGGGCACGTGACGCTCTGAAACTCCGTTCCGGTGAGGTACGCGTACAGAACAATCTCCTTCTCAGGTACATCACAAAGCGGCTTGATACGCGTTAGAAATCTCCCGCGGGGATCTTGAAGGATCGGCCCTGACCGCAAAATGCGGAAGGGGTCGCCATGCAACATGTTGAGGAGAACGGTCTGCACCTCGTCATCAAGGTTGTGTCCCGTGGCTATTTTCGTTGCCCCAGCGATGGTAGCTGCCTTGTTGATGGCTTTCCGGCGCAGGACGCCGCAGTAGGAGCAAGGTGTCTGGTCCAATCGAATCTTGCCGATCTCGTCAATGGTGGTTCCGAACAGTTCACGATATGAGACGACAACATGTCTCACATCCAGTCGCGCGCACGCTTTGCGGGCAAGTTCAATGGCTTCATCTCTATAGCTCTCTATTCCTTCATCGACACTGATTGCGGTGATTCTGCTACGGGGGAAGCGTTCCTCAAGCTTCACAAGAAGATTCAGCAGGGTCAGGCTATCCTTGCCGCCTGACACAGCCACCGCTATATGGTCATCGTATTCGAGCATTTGGTTTTTTGTCACAGTTCTCCGGACGCGTTCTTCTATCGAGTGCCGAAAGCATTTCGAACAGAGAGAAACACCCTCATACTCCCGGGAATACACTGCCTCCTGCGAGCAATAGGTGCACGTTTTGTTCGGCAATTTCCTAGTACCTCAAGAATCCGAACCTGAGAAGTGACAGTCCTATGTTGAGAATCAAGACGGAGTACGCGGCTACGTTTGCTGCTGTGCGGATTCCTCTCGTTCCTCTAATTCTGAAGATGTTCAACGCTGTCTCGAGGAATTTATCTCCGTCAAAAGGATACATCGGAAGCATGTTGATCAAGGCGACACTAATCAATACGATTGAGAGCCAGAACTCGGAGCGCATTAGAATCGTTGGAAAATCACCTGACAGAAATGGCAGCTTTGGGTTGTAGACGATATTATCAGTTAGGCCGCTGATTCCAATTATCGCTCGGCTTGAATTGCTCTGGTCGACATCGGTCGTAACAGTGAACATACCCCTTTGGGTTTCTAACACGATCTGCTGACCGGGATTTACGTGAGACATGTAATCGCGCAGATCAGTAATGTCGGAGATCTTGGTTCCGTTGATGCTCGAAACGATGTCTCCAGCTTGCAGTCCTGATGAATACGCGGGCAAACTATCCGGGACGGAGCCGATCGCGACCCCGGCGGAGACGACTTGGTAGAAAGGTGTGATTGTCGCAGTGAAGTTGAACAAGAGGAATACACATAACACGCCAAGAACGGCGTTTGTGAATGATCCTGCCGCGAAGACACGGAGCTTGGTTATGTTCTCGGCTTGGTTCAGTTTTTCTTCGTCTGGCTCCACGAATCCCCCCATCAATATGTGGCCGAAGAATGCGCCTGTCGATTTGAGGGGGACGTGGTCTGCGAGGCTGGCGATACCGTGGGAGAGTTCATGCGTCGCCACGACTACGGATAGCGCCAAAACCAGGTACGGGAAAGTCTCGAAGGTAACGAAGACGCCGGGCAAAGGAACGATGGGCTGAACTGAGACGGCCTGTTCAGTCCTAAAGAACAGGTTAAGAAGATTTTTCGAAAGCTGGTAGAATATGTAAAGCATGGAACCTATTCCAGTGGCGATCCCGAGGTTCCAGATGGTCCGCCATGCTGTACGGGACCGCGAAGAGACCCTTTCTATCAACCTATTCAGCCGTGTGGTGCGATAGATCACGTAAAATGGGAGTCCAGATACCCCGAACCTCTCTCCCTTGAAAACCCACCAGACTATGCAAACAAATATCCAGATCGCCAAGTAGACGGTCAAAATAGAAAAAACGTTTACCATGGTGAGCCTTCGGCAGTGAAATCAGGGCGTTCAACTAAAACCTTTCTGGGATAAAACCTGCCGCCAATCGTCGTCTTCTCGACATGAAACGAAATCAGAACAGCTCTTCGGACCTGTAAGTTGGGAGAGATGGTGCTTCTGAAAATAGACGATGGTTGTTAGCCTATCTGGATTGACGGCGAAGTAATGGTCAGCAGCTTGGCTCGCGGCCTGAATATACATGCACACGTATCGGTCCTATGAATAGAGAGCATCAGTCACCGTTCGTACTTGAAAAAAGTCAGGGAACACTTAATAGGATGACTCAATATCCGCGGGCCCGCAGTCGGGAAAGGGCATTGACGCCGGAAGAAGAGGACAAAGTGGTCGAAGCACTCGAAGAACTCCGAATCAACTACAACCTGCGCCAATGGCGAGTATGCTCACTAATCTGCGACTCGTTGGCGGATAAGTTCCGCGCTATAGCCAACAGCAACGACAAGTGAGCCTGCCGCAACGGTAGGTCGAGAAAAGCAGACGGCGCGATCTAGAGTTGTTTCAGTCTTCTGTGAAAGTCGATTAGAATTCTGGTCTTCTCCTCAGCCTCATTCAGAGTAAATATCTTCATGCCTTGGTCAAATCGCTCGTAGAGCAATATCTTCTCCTCAACCAAAGGCTCTACAATTCGAGCCACAGTGGACGGAGACATTTCGAGGAAATTCGCCAGCGTGGTCTGGTTGAACACACGTTGTGAACCGACATTCTCCAAGAGATACTCGATCAATTTGACCTGTGCTTTGGATTGAAATATGTCGCTCAGTTTCGTCAGGAAGGCCACCTAATCGTGAACTATCTTGGTACCGACCTTTTCATATCGCACGGCTCTGACGAGGTTTTGTGGATCCTGCCCATTCAGAATCACAGTTGGAATCTTTGAGCGCTTGATGATTCGGAGAGCAAGCGGATCCATCAAATCGTAAGCTCCAGCACTTATGTCAGCGTTTGACAGAATTTCAGTTAGTCTGCCAACGCTAACCTCATCCAGTTTGACGGCTCTGCTGTCTTTTCGCGGATCAGCTGTGTAAACACCTTCGACGTCGGTCGCGTTCACGAAGAGTTCCGCGCTGATTGTTTCTGCTGCAATTGCAGCGACGGCATTCGTGGAATGTCCCGGCTGCAGACCGCCCATGGCAACTATCTTGCCCGATGCGAAGTAGTGTTTCAATTCGTCTATGTTCACTGGAATCTCGGAGAATGCGTACTCGCCTAGCCCGTCAACGAGTAGGCGGGCATTCAGTCTGGTAACCAAGATCCCAAGCTGGTCGCATAGAGATTCAGGGATCCCCATCGTACGGGCGGCGTTGATGTAGGCTCGGGCGATAGGGCCTCCCCCTGCGACGACGACGAGATGATGCTCGCCCACAAAGTCTCTCAGAAGTTTGACGTAGTCCGCAACAAGAGGTCGGTCCTCTGAGAATACAAAGCCACCGAGTTTGATGACCGCTTTCAAGAGCTTCGCCTTTGGGCATACCTAAGCCCAGAGTGTTATTTGATTTCTGAATACGCGATGGAGCACCTGACCAACGTATATAAAATCCGAACTGATACCCATGCTGCAAGGTATTTCCAATGTCAGCCTCAGAGTCAGATTCGGTCTCTCGTTTTAGGCTTAAACGGACATTGGAAATGCTGGCCTCCAAGGAAGGGCGGGGGACTGAGCTGATAAGCCTCTACGTCCCGCCTGAGCGGAGAATTCATGAGGTCATGGCGAACCTTCGCGAGGAATATGGAACAGCCTCCAATATCAAATCGCGAACGACTAGGAAGAATGTGCAAGAAGCCATTGATAGAGTAAGTCAGCGGCTCAAGCTCTTCAAGGAACCACCGAAAAATGGGTTGGTGATCTTCTGCGGAGCCATACCCCGCAATGGCGCCGGTACCGAGAAGATGGAGACTTATGTGCTAGAGCCCCCTGAACCGATCAATGTCTATTTCTACCGTTGCGACGCGAAATTCCACATTGAACCGCTCCTCGCTATGGCTCGGGAGCGGGACGCGTACGGTGTCATAGTCATAGATTCTAGTGATGCCGTTGTCGCAACCGTCAGGGGGCAGAGGATGGAAGTCTTGCAACAGTTCAGCTCCGGGATACCTGGCAAGCACAGAGCCGGTGGTCAGTCAGCCAGACGATTTGAGCGAATCAGAGAGCAAGCCATGAACGACTACTTTAGACGGGTCGGTGCACACGCCTTCGAGCTTCTCGGGAAAGTTCAGGGGCTGAAGGGTCTCATAATCGGGGGCCCTGGCCCGACGAAGTTCGACTTCGTTGATGGTGACTACCTCAACTACATGTTGAAAGAGAAGATCCTTGCAACTATCGACACATCCTACGTGGGCGAACGCGGCGTAGACGAGATAATCTCGAGAAGTCAGGATGTTCTTCAAGGCGTCAGGTACTTGGAAGAAAAGAAGCTTGTTCAGAAGTTTCTCTACGAGATCGGGCATGAGACGGGGCTAGGCGTCTATGGGGAGACGGAGGTCAGAAGATACCTGAACGCAGGGGTAGTAGACCTGCTGCTTGTTTCGGAAAAGATGAACATACTCCACGTGTATACTAGATGCAAGAACTGCGGGGCCGGTGACGACGCGTTGATTCCACAAGCGAATCTCGTCAAGTTCGAACAAGACTTACTGGCCGCGACGTGCAAGAAATGCAACTCCGTTGCGCTGTACGTCGAAGAAACAGGGGATTTGGTTGATGAGCTGATCGATATCGCTGAGAAACAGAATGCCGAAGTGGAGGTCATATCGACCGAGACTGATGAGGGGATCATGCTCAAGGATTCATTCGGCGGTATCGCCGCCATTCTGCGTTACAAAGCTTCCTAGACGTAAGTGATTGAAGGAAACTCGCGTCTGAGTCGCAGGACGTCCTTCTTCACTTTCCTTGGATCTTCCCCATCAATCCATACGCGGGAGATGAGCTCCGCAATCCGATGCATCTCCGGCTCGTGCATTCCCCTTCGCGTTTCCTCACTGGTCCCTATCCTGATTCCGATGTCGACTATGATGTTTGCCTCCTCAAGCCTGCGGGCCATACGGATGGCTTCTTCTTGGGAAGGGGCGTCGACTAAGGTCTGATGGGATTCGGTGAAGCCGCCTTCTTTGCCGATCAGCTTGACACGGTGCTCATCTAGGGCCTTTGCAAGCGCCTTGCTGTTGCGAATAACTTGCCGTGCATACCGCTTCCCGAACCTCTTCATTTCGGAAAGTGCGACATAGAGTGCTGCAATCCGGTTCCAATGAGCATTGTCGACTATCGCTGGATGAATGGTTCTTTGAATGGCATCTTCATGGATATTCGATAGAATGATTCCTCCCTGCGGTCCGAAGAAGCTCTTGTGAGTCGAACCGATCAGTACGTCGGCGCCTTCTCTGAGGGGGTCTTGGAATCGTCCTCCTGCAATCAGCCCAAGGACATGGGAGCCATCATAAATGATGTCCGCCCCTATCCGCTTTGAAACATCTGCAAGAGCCCTCACAGGATGCGGAAACAGGATCAGGCTCGCGCCGAAGATTACCAACCGCGGACGCTCTTGCTGAACTGCAGCAGCTGCTTTCTCGGTGTCTATGTTGAAAACCCGCTTGTTGAAGGGGAATTCTGAGACTTGCAGGCCATAGATTTTCGGAAAGCCGTCCTGAGAGATGCCGGGATAACCACCGTTCTCCCTGCCAACGACCATGATCTTGTCGCCGCGGTTACCAAGTGCGGTCAAGACGACCATGTCCGCCGAGTGCCCTGATATTGGTCTGACATCCGCATATTTCGCTTCAAAGATCTCCTTTGCTAGGTCTTCAGTTTCGGATTGTATCTGATCGATGTACCGCGAGCCCATGTAGAACTTGTCAGGTGACGTGTAGCGGTTGGAGAGGTCGGAGCTGAGGGCCTCGCGCACTGCGTTGCTGGCGAGGTTTTCGGAGGCAAGAAGATTTAGGCAGTTTTCGAGTCGCCACTCCTCATGTTTCCAAATCAACTTCTTCAGCATAGTTGGGATCGCTACTGTTGCGGGTCGAGCTCGGCGATTCACACTCAAATCCACGCCTCGTAAGTCTAGGGCACTCTGTAAACAAGATGCCGACGTATCTGGCCCGGCCCATTCGAGAAAAGAAAACGATGTCGCCTAAGCAACTGTACCAAGAACACATCGGAGAGGTATGGATGTTGGAGGTGTCGGATTGTTGTGCGTGGTGGCTCGAACTCCGATTCCAAACTGCCGTCGACAAAGGCCCGAACATGCCACTCCAAGTCGTCTTTAAGGCGGCGGATGTATCCGAAGACCTGGCCTTTCTTCCAGATCTGTACGAATCCCGCGTTGCTGAAGCGTTCAGCAAGAAGCGTTCGACGGAGGTTTTCTACGTGCCAAGGAGATATCGAGAGCAATGGCTTCACATGTCAGTCTCGATGCCAGAGGAAGCCAAATCCTGCCTATCCTATACCCTTCTACCGCGTCGGCCACCGGGCCGTCTTGTACCGTCATGGGGGATTGGTGTAACGTCCTCAATTCTGCCTATTCTGAAGCCGG
>CAZYOZ010000017.1:0-14832 GCA_964649235.1 uncultured Candidatus Bathyarchaeia archaeon | reverse complement strand
GTACCGTCATGGGGGATTGGTGTAACGTCCTCAATTCTGCCTATTCTGAAGCCGGCGCGAGCGAGCATTCGGATTGCGGCTTGAGCTCCAGGGCCCGGAGTTCTTGCCTTATGGCCTCCCGGCGCTCTGACTCTGATGTGGAGAGAAGTTATTCCTCGGTCCTTCGCAATTCGTGCTGCTGCGCCAGCCGCTTGCATGGCGGCGTACGGTGAGCCTTGCAGACGGTCCGCTTTGACATGTTGACCGCCTGCACTTCTTGAGATCGTCTCAGCGCCACTCAGGTCTGTTATGTGAACCAGCGTATTGTTGAATGAAGAGTAGATGTTTGCGATGCCCCATCGTTGTGCTTTCTTTTCAGACATTCGTTATGTCCTCGGTAAATCTACGAAGGCGCTGATGAGCCAGTCCGCTATATTTAACCTTCTTCGAGCATTACCTTAACCAAACGCCGAAAGATGCTCTGCCCTTGAACGATTTCGACATTAGACTCGCATCATTCACTGACCTGCGTGAAATCTCCATTCTTGAAGAGGATTCCTTCGAGAGGCCATACCCACGTTTTCTGATCGAGAGACTACTGCATGATTGTCCGAAAACCTTCTGGGTTGCAGCCGATGCTTCTCAAAAGATCGTTGGATATTGTGTCGCATCCGTAGCTGGAAAATCAGCCCACTTAATCTCAATAGCGGTTCCGAAGAATCTCCGCAGAAAAGGAGTAGGCAGCGTACTCCTACAGACCCTGCTCAGCCACCTGAGAAAGTCTGAGGTTGAGGACGTTTGGCTCGAGGTGAAAGCGGAGAACAAGGAAGCAATTTCTCTTTACACTAAGACTGGCTTTGAGAAAGTCACCGTCATTCCGAAGTACTATGAAGACGGCTCGCCCGCTCTCAAAATGCGTTTGGGCTTGCAAAGGGCATCTCCGGAATTATCTAGCGGGCAGAGGATAGTGCACCCATTATGAAATGCCGCTTCTACCTGCTGGACATAAACGAGGATCGAGGACAAAGCAAACCCGCCGTTAGACTGTGGGGCATAGATCAGAAGGGGAAGCGAGTTGTTATCGCCGCAACACAGGTCAAGCCATACTTCTATTTTCTGCCTGACAAACAAGACGGCCTGGAATCGATTCGTGAGCAACTGCTTGGGGGAAAGGCGAAATTTCCGAAGATGAGCGATATCCTCGTGGAGACCAAGAAACACCTAGGCCATGTGTGCAAGGTGCTAAAGATAGTATGTTCAGATTCAGAAGCCGTCATTGACTATGCAAGGGAAATAAGCAAGTTACTGAAGGAGGGGAGAAGTTTCGAGGACGACCTCAGACTCCCTGTTCGTTACATTGTGGACCTCATGCTGACGCCGTGCGGTTGGCATGAAAGCGATGTTGAGAACGACGAACCTAGCGCGGTCGCAACAGACTATGCGTATGTCGCAAACACACCGCCGCGAAGCTTCAGAGACGATACTGTCCCGAAAATTCGCATACTGGCCTTCAACATGCTTGCGTTCTCAGAGAAGGGTTCCGCTAAACCTGAAAAGGATCCAGTTCGGGCGATTGCCCTTGCGACCAGTTCTGGGAAGCATGAGACATTTGTTGCCGAAGGTCAAGATGATTCGAAAATCCTGAAAGACTTCTCTGCCATCGTTAGCCAGTTCAATCCTGACATTATCGTTGGATTTGAAACCAACAGCTCGGAATGGCCGTACCTAATTGAGAGGTGCCGAGTGCGTAAGATCAAACTGAGTGTAGGCCGGGATGGGAGTGAACCTCACACAAGTGTGTTTGGACATATCTCCGTAACAGGCAGAGCCAACCTAGATCTGTTTGATGTAGCTGGCGGAATTCCTGAGGTCAAAGTAAAGATCATCGCGAACGTGGCGAAATACCTGCAGGTTCCATCTGCAGCCAAGCTCACTACCATAGAAGAGTTCGACCGCTTCGGATTGTGGTCAGACGAGGTCGGGAGGAAGAAGCTGATTCAACATGCGAAGAGGAATGCTCAGGCCCTGCTCGAAATGGCGCAAGCCACGATTGACTATCCAATGCAGCTTTCCGCATTGACAGGACTTCCGCTCGACCAAGTCATGGCCGCTGCCGTAGGCTTTCGAGTCGACTCATACCTAATCAGACAAGCACACCTGATTGGAGAATTGATTCCGCCAAGGAATGAACAGCCATTCTTCACATATCGAGGCGCGATCGTACTCGAGCCCGAGACTGGGCTTCACGATGACATTGCCGTCTTGGATTTCGCTTCTATGTATCCGAACCTTATGGAGAAGTATAACCTTTCACCAGATACGCTTGTCAAACCCGGGGATGAGGTTCCGGAAGATTCCGTCTTCATTATTCCGGAAGTGAAGCACCTATTTCGCAAAAGCCCCAATGGCTTCTATCGCGTTGTCCTCTCCGCGCTCATCAAACAGCGCTCAATTATCAAGGACGAACTAGAAAAGGTTGGAGAAAAATCAACGAGATACAGAGTTCTAAAGGAGCGAGAGAGGGCTGTCAAGGTCGTCACGAACGCATGTTACGGGTATGCCGGTTGGGCCGGCGCGCGGTGGTACGTTAGAGAAGTAGCGGAGTCGGCAACTGCACTCGGAAGAGAGACGATTAAGAAGACTCTTGCAAAGGCGGAGTCTCTTGGGCTCAAGATAATCTACGGTGACACAGACTCTATTTTCGTGAAGAATGATCGAGAAAAGATAGGCAGGCTCGCTGCCTGGGCGAAGAAAGAGCTTGACCTTGACATCAGGTCCGAGATAGAGTACGTCAGGGTTCTGTTTACTGAGGCCATGAAAAGGTACGCAGGCCTGCTTCCTGATGGTTCACTAGACATTGTGGGATTAGAGGTTGTTCGCGGTGACTGGTCGGATATCGCACGCCAAGTTCAGGAGGAGGTATTGGAGAGCGTTCTTCGCGACCGATCCCTTGAGAAGGCTGTCGAGAATGTTCGCAGCACGATTCGAAGGCTGAAAGGGGGGCTAGTGCCACTATCGGATCTTGCAATCCGGAAGACCCTCACGAAGCCTATTGAGGACTATCGTGTTAACGCGCCGCACGTGGAGGTTGCGAAGAAGTTGTTGAAGGACGGCTGGGACTTGACTGTGGGCGACAAGGTGGCTTACGTAATAACGAAGGGTACGGGAAAGCTCTTCGAGAAGGCCAGGCCGTACGCTCAAGTCAAAATCGAGGATGTTGACATTGACTACTATCTGGAGAATCAGGTAAAGCCAGCCGCGATGAGGATCCTTGAACGTTTTGCAGTGGACGAGGAGCAACTTTCCGTTTGACTTAGGCTGGTCCAGCGACCTCGGGAAGCGTCATGATCCTGATCGAACCAGGTCTCCGCGTCAATTCTGCGATACGGTCTCCGACGACCAGTTTTACGCCCCGTTCTTCAGCTAGGTCAAGAAGCCTTTGGGTGACTACGCCGTCGAAGATTATCGTGTCGACGCCTTGATACCCCGCGAGTCTGCCAGCGAGCTCGCTCACCGGAAGCCTGGCGATCTCACCCATGTCCTTGTCGAAGAGCACGCCCTCAAGCGTCCCCCTCAATTCCTGCGCCTTGCTGATCACGTGCGGCGGAAACTGTATGGGCGGCGGGCGTGCGATACGGACGGGCTCAGGCTGCGGGACTGGGGGTCTTGCTACCTCCACCGCAATCTTGTCACGCAGACATTTCATTATCTCTTTGGGTGTCAGGTCCTCGACTTCTTTTCCTAACGGAGCCCTAGCCGTATAGTCGACTGGCGCGACCTGCATCAACTCCTTAAGAATAAGTTCTCCACCACGGTCGCCGTCCAAGAAGGCTGTTGTCTCTTTCGTCTTACACAGCTCAATGATAGTATTAGGAATCTTCGTCCCCTCAATACCTATCGCGTTCTTTATTCCACAGCGCAATAGGTTAACAACGTCTGCTCTGCCTTCCACGAGTATGATTGACCCGCTCGTAGCTACTTCTGGCCCAGCAGGAAGATGTTCTGATCCGAATTCAACAACGTCTGCAGATCGGATTACTCCAGAAACCTCTTTGACCATTTCATCGGTGCTGGGCGATACTTCGATCACCCATTTGCGCAGAATGTCTTTCGCTTTGTCCAAAATCTGTTTTCGTTTGTCTTCTCTGATGTCAGCGAGTTTCTCAAGGCTGACCTTTGCGATGCATGGCCCTATGCGGTCGACGCTCTCCACCGCGGCTGCGATGATGGCTGTCGAGGTCTTGTCTAGGCTTGATGGAATTGTGATTATCCCATGCGTCTTGTCCTGTTTTGACTCTATCTGAATTTCTATACGCCCGATTCGACCTGATTTTTGGAGTTCGCGAAGGTCCAGGTCCGGACCGAACAGACCCTCCGTTTGTCCGAAGATGGCTCCAATCACGTCAGGTTTTTCGACAATGCCCTCCACATCGAATCGTGCAACTATCATATACTTTGTAGTAGGTGCGTACTGTGAATTCGTTCCCAATTATGAATGAACCTCCTATTCTGCTCACGTTTGCTGAAGGAAGAGACATGAGCAATCGGGACGTACTTCAGAAGTTTCCAATATAAACGCTGTGTAGCAAAACAGCCCACAGAACTGACCGAAGGAGATATCTATTTTCTCCCGAGATGGTGCCGCTGAAGGGTGTAACGATTTTGGTCAAGCTCGCGATCAACGGTTTCGGTAGAATCGGCCGATGCTTCTTTAGAGCCGCTATGAACTCGGGCATAGATGTGGTCACAGTCAACGATGTGACCGACGCTAAAACACTGGCCCACCTGCTCAGATATGACTCTGTCTTCGGCAAGCTTCAAAGTTCGATTAGAGCCGGAATCGACAGTTTCTCAGTGGACGACAAAGAAGTGAAGGTTCAATCCGTCCGCGATCCCGGTGAGATACCTTGGTCAACATATGATGTTGACATTGTTGTTGAATCCACGGGGCTTTTCACGTCTCGGGAGGCAGCGAGCAAGCATATGAATGGTGGAGCAAAGAAGGTCCTAATCTCTGCGCCTGCCAAGAATCCCGACATAACTATCGTTCCGGGCGTGAACTTGGATAAATACGACCCTAAGGCGCACAACATAGTCTCGCTGGCCTCCTGCACCACGAACTGCGTCACGCCAGTTGTGAAGGTGCTGCATGATTCATGCAGAATAAAGCACGGGTTCATGACGACAGCTCACGCGTATACCACTGATCAACGAATCCTTGACCTGCCCCATCATGATTTGAGACGGGCGAGAGCTGCCGCTCTTTCCATTATCCCAACTTCAACGGGGGCGGCAGTATCCACGACCGAGGTCTTGCCTGAACTCAAGGGGAAGCTGCATGGCATCGCGCTCCGTGTTCCAGTCCCGGATGGCTCGATCGTTGACTTCGTTGCTGAGGTAGGTCGCGATGTTAACGTTGACTACGTGAACAATGCTTTCATGGAGGCCGCCAACGGGCCAATGCGCGGTGTCCTCGAATACTCAGAGGAGCCCTTGGTTTCAACCGATGTGATCGGAAATCCACATTCTGCGGTATTCGACTCCTTGTCCACGATGGTACTAGACAAGAGCCTAGTCAAGGTCCTCGCTTGGTACGACAACGAGTGGGGGTACTCAAACAGGTTGGTTGACATGGTCAAGACCATGTCAACATATCTCTGACTCCATGAAACCCTCAGAACGCGCTTGCTCTTGATCCACGCTCTCTCTTGCGATACTTTTTCAATCTGGCGAGCTCAGAGCGACGATAGTCGATGGCCTGCTTGCGAGTAGTTAGAATGGGCGCCTCATACCTGCGGTCAAATGTCGAAAAAACAGAGTGCTGTCTCATCTGAAGTCGTTCATAGAATTTCGGCAGTTCTTCTATGCTCCGAATGTCCGAACGACTCAGGCGGCGCAGTTCCCGCCACAGGATGAGATTGGCGCGCATCTTCCGGGCATTCAGAATGCGAGTGAGCCTCTTAGCTAGAGATACTCCTTCGCGGTCAAAATCTGTCAGGACGATCACATGCCGTACCCCATCTAGGTTCTCCGCAAATCCTATGGGATTCGTTCTGCTGCTCTGGAGACACAGTATAGGTCCAGTGATTCCCAACTTACGCAGGGAGTCCCGATCCCGTTGCCCCTCAACCACGATGACTGCTCCTATTTTCGATTCGTAGGAGAGCTCGTTGATGAGTTTCAGAAATCGCTCAAGTCTCACTTCTGCAGGGGCGCGCATTGTTAGAATTTACCTTGTTATTTCCATCCGTTCCATTCTGTGTAGCAATTCTGGGCTTTTTCGGAATTCCTCTCTGACAGGTTCGAGGATGTCTATCAGACCTGCTGCGACTCCGTTCTTCAAATCCAACGGATGTACCTTTCCTTTCCGATAATCGTTCTCAAGCTCATCAAAACTCATGTAGTTCGCTGGGCCGCCATATTTCGCTGGCCTGTCGATGTCAACTTGGCCTGTCCAGGGTAGCAGGATGTAGCGTGCTGTCTCAAGCATGGGGTTGTTCTCCGTTTCCTTAGGCGGGCAGTAAGCGCTACGTATCTTGGCCTTAATAGTGTCCGGTTCGTCCTGGATGAGGATACTGCTCTCCGGTTTGCTTTTTGACATCTTGTAGGATATTTGAGAGCTGAGTTCCGAGTTCTCATCGTACTTGGTTGAATCCATCTTCTTCGCTCCCTCCAGCCCCATGATCAGATGTGTGTGTAGGCTGATCGGTTTGTGCCACCCGAGTTTATCAGCGACATCGCGCGCAAGCACGTGTGCTTTCCTCTGATCCATTCCAGCACAGGCTACGTCTAGCTGCAACTCGAATATGTCGGAAACCTGCATGCATGGGTAGAAGGTTGATGCGGCCTCAAGATCCTTGCTATCGATCCCTCGTCCCATGATCGGAAGAGCTCGCCAGATGCGGCTTACATTGACAGATTTTGCGACGCGAACAACTCGCTCCCAGTACTCTCTCTTGGACGCAAGATCTGAAGCCCATGCGTAGGTGGCCTTCGAGGGGTCTACGCCTAGTGCTGTAAAGCATTGCTTGAAGTACTCGCCACAGATACGGATGTTCTCGAGTTTTCCACCAAGCTTGTTATTGATCCAAGAATGCCAATCCGCGAGGAATATTGTGTAATCAAAGCCCGCCTCGATCATATCCATGATTTTTCTGCCACAAACCAGACCCATGCCGACATGCATCATCCCGCTTGACTCGAAACCCCAGTAGGCCCTGGGATGAGAGTGAGTTTCCAACACCGTTCTGAGCTCTTCTATGGTGATGATCTCTTCCGCGTTGCGGGTGACTAGGTCAAGTCGGGTTTCAAGGTCCATGTTTTCTCATGCCTCTTCTGGAGTTCCAGCGCCTTAATCAGGATCTTCGCAGATCATGATTCTGACTCGTCAGCTATTCTTCTTTCGCTGGAGCGGTTTCGCCGCAGGGCTGAGACGCCGAGGTCATCAGTGTCCCAACCCCTGTCGCCCACAACACTAACACGCAAACTTCACGGAAGGGCAACGCCCCACTCAGTTGGCTCTCTCGGAGGTGGGCAGCTTTGGTGCCCCTCCAGCGCTCTCATGATTGCCGCATCTTGAGCAACCGGTCGAGGTCGAGTTCCATGGCCGATGTAGGGTCTTCCAGTTTCCAGTTCTCTATGACCTGTGGGCTGACCTCTCCTATTAGCCCAACCCCTTGGTCGCCAATAAGAATACTGCCCACGCGGCCGTCCAAGAAGCTTGGGTCGCTCGTACGCTCTATGGAGAATTCGAACCCAAGGTTGCTCATTAGTGGTTCGAGGTAGGATTTCATCTCAGTGAAATTGGCTCGGGAATGTATTGAAAGACAGGCTAGCTTTCGCTGGTCCCTCACTCCGGCGGGGAGACCCGGGTCAGGCGTTGTACAGTCACCGACCTCGAAGACCCTCTGTGGGTACTCTACATGAGTGTTGCTTGACAAGAAATCCATCAAGCTGGGGAGTAACCAAGACCTCAGGCAAACCATGGTCATAACCTTCGGATTGGAGACCTCAACAACAGGCGCTAGGGGTCGGTTCATCTTTGTGAATAGCTTTTCATGATTAGTCATGACGTAAGTCAGGATCTCCTGGAAACCAAGTCCTATCACGAGTTCCCTGACGGTGTCTGAAAACTCCTCGATTGCCGACAGGCCGCCTATTGTGGCACTCGAAGGCCACTTAGGAACTATTCTGTTCAACCCATAGACCATTGCGATGTCCTCCATTATGTCCACCGGGTGCAGTATATCTAACCTGTAGCATGGCACTATGACATTCAGTTGTTTACCACCTGACTTGGCCACATCGTATCTGGCACGTCTCAAAAGAGAGACAACCTGAGTACGAGTCAACTTCAATCCGATCAGTCGTTCAGTATGGTCAAGCGACAGTTTCATGCGCCGTTCCCTGAGGTCAGGTGTGCGGGTGGTTCGCTCTTTCTCGTAATTGTAATGAATTACTGCGGGACAAATCTCAGCGTCTCTGTCCGCTAGAGCTGTCGTCAGGATTGTCAAAACGTCCATCACTGTTTGCTCCAAGGTTCCGGTTATCTCGATCAGGATGTTTTTCGTCTCCGGCGTAACTCGTCCTAGGTCGTTGGAGTTGATTATCGGCGGGAAAGACAGAACTTTGCCGAGGTCGTCCATGAGTATTGGCATTCTCTCATGATGGCGTACAATGTCGCCGTACTCGATGCCTTTCGGATGTCTTTCCAGAATCTCTCGAAGAGAGAGTTGTTCAGTTCCTTCTAGTGGGACGAACCTTATCTCATCTGGGGCCGCCAGGCCGTACTTTAGAGGTGGAGTAATTAAGTCAAAGTCGTAGAAACCTATGGACGATCTTCGTCGTTTCCTACCATAGCTCTGATCGAGTTTGTCTTGGAGGTGGATAAGTCCGCGTATGATTGTGTCGTTCAATCTTGGATGGCGGGCGACGACGCAAGCTATGAACGGCCTAACATCCTTCAGTTTGCTATCGACCGAGATCTCGACCGCGGGTTTCTTGGTTAGCGTGTAGTTCTTGACGCCGGTTTCTATTCCCAGTGTGCCCCTGAGAGCGCGTGCTATGCCCTCAGTGCTCCACGTGTCGGGTCGGTTGGTATCTACATTCTCGATCTGTAGTTCGAGATCATCAGCTATCAGTTCAGGCGGTTTCTCGCGACCGGTAACCGGGTGGGAGACCTCGCACTTCACTGAGTAGAGAAGTTCATTGAGCCCCTCGTAGTCTCTTGGGAGTTTCTTGCCGACGAGTTGCTCCAGATCATCTATTCTAGCGCTTATTGCAGTCAATCAAAGCACCCGCTGTTTTCTCATCCAGTCGAGGTCCTGTGAGAAGAGCATTCGAATATCATCTATGCCGGCTCTCATCATGAAGAGCCTGTCAACGCCTATGCCCCAAGCTAGAACTGGAACCTTGATTCCCAATGGAAGGGTCAGCTCCGGCCTGAATATCCCGGAACCGCCGAATTCCAGCCAACCATAACCCTCTTTGTACGCTTGCAGTTCGACACTCGGTTCGGTGAACGGGAAGTAGTCTGGTTTGAATCGGACTCGGTCGGCGCCTGCAATATCCTTGGCAAAACGTTCGAGAACTCCCAACAAGTCCCTGAGGGAAAGGCCTGCGCCGACGACTATTCCTTCCACTTGATTGAACTCGGTCAGATGGGTGCGATCTACCTGATCGGGCCTAAAGCATCTCGCTATAGAGAAGTATTTTCCAGGAATCTCGAGGTCTTTGCTCACCAACGTGCGGGCGCTCAGGGCTGTCCCTTGGCTTCGTAATATGAGCTTGAGCGCCTCACTTCGGGAATATCGGTATCCCCATCCAGTCGACCCCGTCTTCCAACCATCCTGATGCGTCATGGCCACGGGCCCGATGTAACGTTCGTATTCGGTTAGGTCGCCAAGCCGGTCTGTCTTCACAAAGTACAGGTCATGAATTTCTCGGGCAGGGTGGTCCTGAGGCATGAAGAGTGCGTCACAGTTAAAGAACATGAGTTCTACAAGAGGGCCAGTCATCTCCTTGAAGCCCAAGGCGAGAAGCTTCGCCTTTAGGTTGTCGAGAAAGTGACGGTATGGTTGCTTCTTGCCCGGCCAGCTGGGAGTCACGGGGGCCGCGATGTTGTACTTGCGGAAGCTCACGTCCTTCCACCGTCGCGAGGCGATTAGCTGAGGTGTGAGATCGCTGATCTCTGCTGAGACTGTTACCCCTTGTTCAAGGATCTTCCAACCTTGCGAGGTAAGTTCAACGTAGCGTTTTCTATGCTTCTTGCTAGCGAGCAATTGCCTTCTTCTTAGCGTGCCAACACTGCTGCGAACCTCTGCAGGCAATTCGTCGAGCGAGAGTTCAGTCTTCGATGATATGAGTTCGAGGGCCCTCTCCATTTCCGTCTTGTCCGGGATCCCAGCGGCCTTCAGAACCACTTTCTTCAGTTGAGTAGTTACTTCTCCCCAGCGAGCCTTTTTCATCCAGCCCACTGCCACCGAGGCGAGCTGTAGGGGGATGTTGGCTCGTTTAGCAGCTTGCTCGAGAGTGGCTTCGCCGCCGAGCTCTAAGACAGCTTGGATTAACCTTCTCTCAGGGAGCCCTTGCTTGGCGTAATCCAGCGCCTCATCAGTCAGACGGACAAGAGTATGTTCCGCTTCACTTACTCGTACCAACTGCTTCTCTTCGAGGGTCGTCAGAGCGCGCGTAACGGCTGAACTACTTAGCTTCGCACTGGCAACCAGCTCATCAAAGGAGCAGTTGCCTCCAGAGGACTGAAGTGTCCTGATTACTGCAGCCTCGTTCTCTCGCATCTCGATCAATTATCCAGCGCTCCGCCTTGGTTAGATTCCGGGTTGCTAGAACAATAGGTGGTGACTAGGCTAGAAGTGAAGGCTTGAGTAGGGTACGGTCCTGAAAACGCCGTCACCTGCAATCATAGTTTCAACCCCGGATGTTCGCTGCTAACTCTGCTTTGCTGTATATTTACATTGTTGAAACGCGCGCTTAATCCCTACACGTCTTTTGGGCTAAAGATGTACTCTTCGAATCGGTCTTTTGCTTTCTCGCGTTTGTCTTGGTGGTCAACAAGGAACTTCTTCACGCGCTCAGCCAAGATCTGTTTGCATTCTCCGCACAGAATATTGCCTGCCAAGCAATTGAATCGCAGATCCTCTATTTCCTTGTCATTCATGAAGAGGAAGTAGTCGTAACTGAAGACCGAGCATATGTCTGGATTGGCGCCCAATTGTCTCTGCTCTTCTACGGTGGCCCGGCCTCCGGTGAATGCTCCTAGCACCTTTTTCTCTGCGAGTTCTGGACTATCTGACGTGAAGATTGATGTTTCCGGCATGGAGGCGGACATCTTTCCGCCGCGCCCCAGGCCTGGTGCAAACCTGCAATGGATCTGGGCGGGCTTGTAGTACCCCAATTTGGGGGCGACATCGCGGGTCACCCTCCAATATGGGTCTTGATCGATGCCAGCCGGAATCAGGCAGGGCACATTGTGGCCCTCCAGATATGATTCTAGGAATGCAGGTACCGCCTGGATTGCTGGAAAGAATATCATTCCTATGTTCGTGCTGTCTTGAAAGCCAAAGACCGCTCGAACGGTGGACATGTTCATGTGCTTGGCGATGCGGATTGCCAGATTGTACAGAACACTGATGCTATCCGTGTCCAAGATAACCCGAGTCTTGGGAGCATCAAACCCAAGAGCTATGAGGTCAAGCGTGTTCTCGTAAGCCCACTTTTGCGTTTCATCCAGCGTGAACTCGTCTTGGTGGAGAAACTTCTCGTCATCTGTCATCTGGAAGTAGAGCTTGGCGTCGAACTTGTCCTGCAAATACTTCGTGAATATCCACGGTATCAGGTGGCCTATATGAACCGGCCCAGATGGGCCCCTCCCAGTATAAAGGACAAACTTCTCGCCTTCCTCGTATCGGTTCAGAACCCAGTCGAGGTCTCTATGTGAAAAGAAGATTCTTCTCTGGAGCTGTGGATGTATGGTTCCAGTATGTTTCTGAACGAGCTCTAAGACGTCCGGTGTCAGGGGCTGGGTGCCGAACTCTCGGATAATCTTGTCATAATCTATTTTCCCCGAGACCTCCCATGGGGTTACTACCATCTCTTCGTTATTCGTTGACATTACCTGAACCCACTGTCTCCGAGAGACCAGCCAGCCGCGCTGCTCCAGCATTCTTCATCCCGGCTGGTCCCTCTGGCACGTCTACCCCTTCTGAATCCCAAATGAACAAATACAGACACAGAGCTTTCTCTAAAGAAGGTTTAGCCGCGATTGGGCGAAGTCGAGAAGTACGCGAAGTCAGGGCGTATACTCGCGGAGGTTCGCGAGTTTGTAAGAGGATTTCCCATTCAAGGCAAGCGCGTACTGGATTTATGTGAAACTGTGGAAAGTAAGATTCGCGAGCTGGGAGCCAACCCAGCCTTCCCATGCAACGTTGGAGTCAACGAGGTGGCGGCACACTACACCAGCCCCTGGAATGACGCTAACCGTATCCCGGATAATTCTATTGTGAAGATCGATTTCGGCGTTGAGTTGGATGGGTTCATAACTGATACTGCGATAACGATCTCCCTCAATCCCGCTTACGATTCAATGATAGTAGCAGCGGAGGCAGCGCTCCAGGAGGCTCTTGCCGCTGTGGCTCCTGGCCGGAAGCTTTCGGAGATAGGAAGCGTCGTGGAGCGTTGTGTCCACAGGTATGGCTTCAAGCCCATAAGAAATCTCACAGGGCACAAGATCGATCGTTACACAATACACGCGGGGAAATCTGTTCCAAATGTTTCTGGCATTGAGGGTGGGCGCTTCGAGATCGGGGAAGTGTACGCTTTGGAGCCCTTCGTGACTCTCAAGGACGCGGAAGGCGCGGTAAGAGACTCGGATGCAACATACATCTACCGATTCGTCAGAGCGAAGGGCGCGAAGTCGAGAGAGGCAGACAAGCTGGCGGAGTACATACGAGACACCTACAGGACATTACCATTTGCATCTCGCTGGATCTATGGCTCATGGCGCGACGGTGATGCAACTGCTGCTTTCAAAGAGCTCACTGAGAAGAGGTGCGTCGTCGGCTATCCTGTACTTGTGGAACAAAGCGGCAACGTTGTCTCGCAGGCCGAGCACACGATCATCGTAACAGAAAACGGAAGTAGGGTCTTAACGGTTTAGGTCTTTTTCAGTTCTTCAGCGTAAATGGAATCTACGCGCATAGACCCTTTGCATTGTTGGCATTGTCCCACTTCTTTAGTGATGTAGTCACCAGCGCTGAACACCCTGACCACCTTGAAGCCGCAGTTCGCGCATAGTACCACGCTCAGAACTCGTGTCGCCAGACTCTGGAACACCGCCATTCTTCGCCTCATCTGTGTTATTGACGATATGGCCAATACCATGCCAACCGAGGCCATCACTCCATAGACAAAGAACTGGGGGAACTGCCCTTCTTGGTAGTAGTTCAGGGCCGCAATCATAGCCCACATTGAGATTGCTAGAATGACCAAACCGAAACCAATCAAGAGATACGCATAGAACGCTGATGGCCTGCTGTTCATGAAGCACGACTTCCTGCTATGCTATTCCAACAGTATTGCCAATGCCGGCGACTATGACAAGCTCGCCTTCTTTCGTGCGTTCAAGAATGAGTCTTTTGATCCGCTCCACCACCGGCCCTGCAGCATCAGCAATCTCCTTCTTCATTGTTGTCACTGCTTCTTGGATGCTCTGTTTTATTACAATCGCGTAGACTGGTATGCCGAACTTCGTGGCTTCCTCCTCGATCTTGAAGCGCTCCGTTCCTATCCCGCCAATCGCGGCGCCGATTCCCTCGCTGACCTCCCCGGTCTTCTCTCCTTCCAGCTTCAGCGCGGCGTCAACCATTATGATCATCGCTGCTTTTCCGCTGTTCTCTTCCAGGACTTGACGAATTGCATCGCCCGGTTTTCCTACGTTTCCCCCGGGTCCCTCTGCCTTGAGTGCTATGAGTTTCCGGCCTTCCAGGACTGTCTCAGCCGCGACCATGTCCTTCTCGATCTTTCTTTTCTCGCGGTCGCGCATCAGCTTCGAAGCTACCAGAGCTCCCGCTCCGTCTCCGATGGGGTGTCCTTCAGCGAAGGCCTTTGCCGCACCCGTGTAGGCTTCCGCCTCCTGCATGATTAGGGGTAGGAATGCCTGGAGTTGGAAGATTACAAAGATGCTGAAGGTCTTCTTGCCCAAGAGGTAAAGGTGACGGACCACCTTGTACACGTAGTTGAGAGCCCACGCTGCCTCAACTAAGTTCTCTAGATTATTCACTTGCGACGGGTTTGCTTCCGGGGCTATTCGCGCTATATCTGACTTGAATTTGGTATCTCTTACGTCAAGGAGGTGGTCGAATTTCCTAACAATTCCAGCGGGATCCATGTCGACAGGGTTGATGAGGAACTGTTCAAGCAATGAATTCAGACCGGGAGTAGGATCATCCTTGGCCTTACCTATGTCTCGCAGTGTCTTCAAAGTAAGCGTCTTCGCATCGTTCTTCATGTTCTCAAGTTTTCTGACTGCGCCGTCAATTTGGAATAGGGCGATGCGACTCTGAATTTGCTGCCCGAAGAACATGAAGGCCAAGAACGAAAACATGAAGATTATGTTCACTATGTTATTGATTCCGCCTGACCCGAAGATGCCTGTTTCGAGGGCTATGTCGGCAAGGAAGGGAAACAACGGTTTATCCTCTAGTTATCGGTTGATTAGCGAAGCCTTGCTGGTTATAAACCTTCATTCAAACGGTGATGACTTATTCGACGCTGAAAATGGAGTCGGCAGCGGTCCGGGGCTCGCGTGGGCTTTCGCAACACACTACTACCCGGATC
>CAZYOZ010000016.1:1915-31937 GCA_964649235.1 uncultured Candidatus Bathyarchaeia archaeon | reverse complement strand
GGCAGGCCAGTCTACTGTAGAGAATGCTACCAGAAGCACCGAAGGTATTAGGCAAGAAAACAGCTTACAATCTATGTTGACCGGAATTCCTTCAATTTTATTTGTCTTCAAATGTGCGTCCTGTAGCGTTCCCTGGTCCAGATCAACGAACTGACGGATGCATTGTATCTGGCGTCCCTCTATGCGCTCATGGTAGTCTGGTCGCTTTGGCCAGCACCCTTGTTCTTGACAAACTGCTTCGCAATCTCAAGGTGCCTGAACTTTAACTCAGGCTTGCGGGAAGTGAGGCAGCCCCCAGCGTTCCAGAGCCACTGCAAGCTCTCGATGAGTCTTAGCGTACTCCTCCAGCGGGACGCGGTCCATGCATGCGTCAACAGCCTGCCTCATAGCCCTAGCACCTGCCCTGGTTCCGTCGGGGTGGCCGTGAATTCCGCCGCCGGCTTGTATCACAATGTCCTTCCCGAGTTTCTCCACGTTGGGCGCCACGAGCCTCGGGTGGACTCCGCCAGACGCCACAGGCATGGTTGCCTTTAGAGAGTTGAATTCGCCGCGAAGGAAGTTGTTTGTCTCAAGCAACTCGGAAAGTTTTGCTTCCATTTTGCCCGCTGCCGTGCCCGTGTGAAGTTGGTCGCCACCAGCCAGCCTCGTGAATTTCGCCATGACCTTGACCGATATGCCATGCTTCGGGTTGCGTGTGAACGCTGCGTGGCCGGCTCTGTGCACGTGAATTGGCACGTTGATGGACGGGTCTTCTGCTAACATTCTGATGGGCGAGTACCCACAGGGGACCACGTCAACCATTAAGAACGGGGCTCCGTGCTCGATGGCCCTGTCCGCAAGCTCAGCAATCTTGTACGATTCCGCTGTAATGTCAGGTGCGTACAACGTCTTTCTCCCCGTTTCGGAATTCGCCTTGTCAAGAGCTTCCATAACTGCTGAGATCCTGTCAAGCAAGGGGCAGAATTTCTGGTCAGTAAGCGTCTCATCATCCTTGATGAAATCCACACCGCCAACAGCTGCCTCGTATGCCACTTTCCCAGTTTCTTTTGGGCTCAAGCCCACTTTTGGCTTGATGATTGTCCCGACATGAGGGCGCCCATCCTTCTCCGTCCCAACGAGCCTTCTGACCCCCTGAATCCCAAACTTCGGCCCCAGGAAGGACGAAACAATCGACTCAGGCAGGTCAACGTCCAATAGGCGGACGTTATCGAGTGAACTCAACCCGAACAGGTTTCCAGCAACGATGCTTAGCATGTTGGGGATGCCGCCCGTTTCACAGTCGAACAGTTTGACTGGGTATGCGATCTTGACTAAACCTGTCCTGTCGTCCTCCATTGTGAATTCGAAAGCCTTCGCGGCAACATTCTTCACCAACCAATCCGTTGAAGTTGTTACCTCAGTCCAAGTACCAATCGATTCCTCAGCCGCAATTTCCACAGCCGCGTCCCGAATATTGATTCCTCTACCTTCCACGTGGTACGTTGCCACAACGTTTTCCGAAAGGTCAATCTTGTCGGCTGTGAAGACTTGTAGCGCTCTATCTGACACCATCTTTTCGTCGGCCCAGGTTCAGATGGGGCGCGCGGAATTTAGGCGATTGCTTAACCGCTTCCAACAATTCCAATGCTCATTTTGCGTTATAGAACGTGGTTTTCAGCGGGGCCTACTGGCTAGGCCTAGAACTCGTATGCTGGTTCGAAGCGGTCATACACGGTCTTGTAGCGGCGGTAGATTGATGCATACAATTGCTGTCCGCTTAGGCGTGGTCTGAACGTTCTTCGAATTCTTACCATGTTCTCCACCGCGGCCTTGACGGAGCGGTACAGGCCCACGCCCACCGCTGCCAGTATCGCAGAGCCGAGAGCCGCAGCGTCCTCGACTTCTGGTTGCTTAATCGGCAAGCCCAGAACGTCCGATTTGATCTGGTTCCACAGCTCACTGCGTGCTTCTCCGCCAACTATCGATGCTTCCTTGACTTGCACTCCTAATTCGCGGAGTAGTTCGAGCGTCTCTGCGTACTGGAACGCTATTCCCTCAAAGATCGACCTTACGAAGTGGGCTTTCGTGTGGATGAGCGATAGGCCAAAGAAGACTGCTTTCGCATTCGTGTTGAATTTTGGCGATTTGGCCCCCATAGGATAGGGGTAGTAGAAGAGTCCTTCAGAGCCCGGAGGAACCCCGGCCGCGAGGTCACTAAGATACTCATATGCATCGACTCCAGTTCTCTTGCCCTTCTCGATCTCTTCTTGGGCGAAGTTGTCCCTGAACCATCTCAGCGAAGCTCCCGTAGTCAGAATCGTGGGCTCATACTCCCACATATGCGGGATAACATGGCAGCAGCAATCCACGCGCCCTTTCAAATCCACTTTGGGTTTCGGAAGTGGCGTGGTCATGACTGTGGCGGTGCCTGTCCCGATGTTGACCTGTCCAGTTTCAGCAACCCCGGCCCCAACAGCCTCAACGGGGCGGTCGCCGCCCCCAGACACGACTCGGACACTTGCCTCCAACCCCGTCAAGCCTGAAGCGTTCGAAGTCACTTCCCCCACCACATGCGTTGACTCAACCACACGTGGGAGCAGGTCGATGGAGATTCCGAGCCTATCACAGATTTCTTGGGACCATCTCCTCTTCTTGATGTCCAGGAGCATGGTTCTTGAAGCCATCGAAAAATCGGTGGCCTTCTCGCCAGTTAGCTTGTAGATTACGTAGTCCTTCGGAAAGAGGAAGCATTTTGTCCTCGAGAAGACGCGCGGTCGCTCTTGTTTTAGCCAGAGCATTTTCGCGGCCGAATAGAAATAGTCAACCGGCACGCCCGCAGTCTCAAGTACTTTCCTTGAGGAGAGCAGCCGCTTCATCGCCGCAACTTGCGGCATCGTCCTCATATCGAGCCAGATCGGGCTAGTGTCCAGTTTCCTGCCCTTGGCATCTAGCGGGACTGGGGCTTCCCTCTGCGAATCAACCCCAACCCCTACAACGCTTCTTCGCGCGTTACGCGCCGCTTTCAATACTTCCTTAACAGTCGTCTTGGTCGCATCCCACCAAACGTCAGCGTCCTGCTCAGCCCACGTGGGCTTCGAATAGTGGACGGCATATTCTTTCGATGATTTTGCCACTGGTCGCCCTTTCATATCGAAAAGAGCTGTCTTGCAGGAATTCGTTCCAATGTCGATTCCTAGCAGATAATCAGGCAACCAGTCGAAGCCTCGCTGCAGTCATCATGTCCTGCTCCTGCTAAACGATTGTTCAGTTGCATTGGATGTCGGAATATATAGTGTAAGGGCCAAGGCTAAAATACAAAAGAAAAATCATCAGAGTTCGCAATCATTTGGAGAACTGATAGAATGAAACATCCAGTTCCACCGGGAATGAGAATCACCCAAGTCGCCATTGTCGCCCACGACTTGCGCAAGACCATGGAAGCATACCACAAGATTCTGGGCTGGGGCCCCTGGAGCGTGTATGAGCACAAACCCCCAATCCTTCATCATCAGGAGTTGCGTGGGAAGCCCGTGAACTACTCGATGCTCGGCGCGGAGGTCCACTGCGACCCGATAGACTTCGAGATCCTCCAACCCCTAGAAGGCCCAAGCATCTACAAAGAACACCTAGAACAGAGAGGAGAAGGCTTACACCACGTGTCCGTAGTGAGCCCTGCAGAAGATGTTGACGCCGCGCTGGCCAACTTCAAGAAGATGGGGATAGAAGTTCTGATGAGCGGAAGGCTCGGGGAGAACATACGCTTCTACTACATGGACAGCGAACCCGTCCTGAAGATGGTCGCGGAAACCGTCAGCGGCCACGCCATCTCAATGAAACCGCTATACACCTACCCGTAACAAGACACGCGAAGATCGGATGTCCCAGCAGAAGCTGAATGAGATCGAGCCCAGAAAGCTCGATGAACTCAAGGCAAAAACGATCGAGGTAGCCCGGGGGCTCTTCGAAAATCATCTAGTCGTATCAACCTTCGGTGTCGTCAGCGTCCGTATCCCCAACACGGACCTTGTGCTCATAACTCCCAGCGGTTTCAGCAAGGCCCGGCTGGACCCCAGCTACCTCATCATAGTCGATTTTGACGCGAATCTCGTGGAAGGAAAATTCAGGCCATCCGTCGAAACACCCATGCACACCCAGATTCATCAAGCCCGTCCTGACCTGAGCACGGTCATCCACACCCATTCACCAATGGCGTGCGCTTTTGCTGCCGCCAACATGGAGATACCTTGCGTCTCAGCGGAGCAGGCGTTCTACTTGGGCAGCAGGGTCCCTCTAGTGCGGAAATACTCGCTTCCTGGAACCAGGGAGCCTGCGGAGCTTGATGCCATCGTGAAGGCTCTGCGAAACGCGAACGCTGTGCTCCTCCGGAAGCATGGCGTTGTCGTCGTGGGAGAGACGCCCGAAGATGCTTTAGACACTGCCATAGTCCTTGAGGATGTTGCCAAGATGGCATTCTACTCCATCCAACTTGCCAAGCCAAGAGAGTTCACGAAGAAGGAACTTGATTACCTCAAGGTCTTCAAGAGAACAAGATACGGGCAGAAGCCTTCTGCAAAATGACCCGTAGCTAAAGGGAACTCAGAGTGAGCGAACAATACGTCGCCGCAATTGACGCTGGCACTGGAAGCACCAGATGCCTAATTTTTGATTCCGACGGTAACCAGGTTGCGATGGCGTCAAGGGAATGGTCGCACCCAACAATTCCTGATTACCCGGGCTCCTTCGTGTTTGAAACTGAGAAGAACTGGGTGCTGGTCTGTGAGTCGACCCGGGAAGCCCTTCAGAAAGCCAAGGTCATGCCCGAGCACGTCCGCGCCGTCAGCGCGACGAGCATGAGAGAGGGCATGGTGCTCTACGATGCTGAAGGCAAGGAGATCTGGGCCTGCCCTAATGTTGACTCTAGGGGCGCAAGGGAAACCGCCGAACTGATCAAGAAGGGTCTGGCGAAGAAGATCTACCTGAGGGCGGGGGATTGGATGGCGATCACGTCCCCGCCTCGTTTCTGGTGGATCAAGAAACACCAACCCGACGTTTTCAGGAAAACCGCTCACATGACAATGATCAGCGACTGGATCCTGTACAGGCTGAGCGGCAAATTCGTCACCGACCCATCGGCCGGCTCCAGCTCAAATCTCTTCCAACTTTCCAAACGGACTTGGTCTGAGGATATTATCGACTGGCTGCGCCTCCCCAAGCAAATCTTCCCCGAAGTCAAAGAGCCTGGGACAGTTCTGGCAGATGTAACAAGCAACGCGGCTGCCCAGACAGGCTTCAAAACCGGGACGCCCGTGGTAGTAGGCGGCGCAGATACGCAACTGGGGCTGGTAGGCATCGGCGCGGTCGAACCCTACAGCACAACCACCATCGGTGGAACATTCTGGCAACAGACAATTGTAACGGAGAAGCCCGTGATCGACCCGGAGATCCGGCTCCGCACATTATGCCACGCAGTACCAAACCAGTGGATGACTGAGGGCATAGGTTTCCTGTGCGGCCTGACAATGCGCTGGTTCAGGGACGCGTTCTGCCAACGCGAGAAAGACCTAGCCGCCAAAGAGGGCGTGGAGCCGTACTACATACTCGAAAAGCAAGCGGAGACTGTCCCACCAGGCTCAGCCGGTGTGATACCAATTTTCTCAGACCTAATGAACGGCAAGCGGTGGATCCACGCTTCGCCCTCCTTCATACAATTCGACATAAACCGCCCCGAAACATCGGGAAAGAAGGAATGCTTCAGGGCGATTGAAGAAAGCGCCGCCTACGTTGCCTGGGGCCACCAGAAAATCATAGAATCAATAACCCGCCGCCGCGCGAAGGAAATCGTATTCTGCGGCGGGGCATCCAAAGGTTTTCTATGGCCACAAGTGCTAGCAGATGTTTTTGGTGTCACAGTAAAAGTGCCAGTCGTGAAAGAATCCACAGCGCTCGGGGCAGCGATTTGCGCGGGTGTCGGCGCAGGCTTGTTCAGCAACATCGAGGACACGGCGAAGAAGCTCGTGAGATGGGAACGAACCTTTGAACCCAACGAAAGCAACCACAAACAGTACCAGAAATTGTACAAACAGTGGCGGCAGGTCTACGAAAAAATGCTCGGCCTCGTAGAGGAAGGCTTACTCAATCCAATGTGGCGGGCTGCTGGCACGTAGAAAACAGAAACGCGAACTTAGAACACAACGAACCAAGTCCACTTACGTGAAACAGAGACCTCTGTGCCCTCCGATGCTTCGAATTAGGCTCGAGCGCTTACTGTCACAGCGGCCTAGGCAAGATTTTCTAACTCAACGACCAATGTGCTTTGATACTTATCCCTGAAAGCTAAATGTGAGGGGTAACGAGCTAGAGTGAGTCACGCAATCATCAGGAAGTTGGCATCCTATTGACAGCGATAACCCAAGTTCAGAAGGTTCCTGAAACCGAGTTCGCCAAACATGGGTTGACGAAGGAAAAGCTTCGTCAGATGCTGGAGAAACTCGTCCTTCTGAGAAAATTTGAGGAGAAGATTGAGGAATTATTTCTTGTGAAGGGTATTCTGATTGGGCCTTCCCACCTCTACCTTGGCCAAGAGGCCATTGCGGTGGGCGCCATGATGGCGCTGGACCCAACTGACCTCGTTGTCACGACTTACCGGGGCCACGGCCATGCGCTGGCGAAGGATGTGCCAGTGAAACTCTGCATGGCTGAGCTCTTTGGAAAAGCGACTGGCAACTGCAAAGGCCTAGGCGGGTCAATGCACGTCGCCATCTACCCTAAGACTGGGTCCCTGTACGCCACTGCAATTGTGGGAAGCGGCATCCCGATCGCGGCTGGCGTTGGGCTTGGCCTGAAGCAGCAGAAGAGCAGGAACATTGTTGGCACATTCTTCGGCGACGGGGCGACTAACACTGGCGCCTTCCATGAAGGCATGAATCTCATCGCACTATGGAAACTGCCCGTGCTCCTGTTCTGTGAAAACAACCAGTATGCCATGTCCACTCCAGTCAAACTCGCCGTTTCAAGTGAAACCATCGCTGAGCGAGCGCGCTCCTACGGGATGGAAACTGTAGTGGTAAACGGAAACGACCCAGTTTCTGTATACGTTGCTACAACAGCAGCAGCCCAGAAGGCTAGGGAACACTCCGAACCAGTCTTCCTAGAATGTATTACTTACAAGATGAAGGGCCACGGCGTGTACGACAAGGGCGACTACCGGCCGAAGGAAGAAGTGGCCGAATGGTTAGCCCGGGATCCCGTTCTCGCATTCAAGAAGCGCCTTGCCGACCAGCGGTTCATGACGCAGGACGAGATTGAAGAAATCGAGAGGCGGGTCCAGCAGGAGATCGAAGACGCGGTCGACTTCGCCATCAAGAGCGCGCCCATGCCATTCGAGGAGATCGTGAACTACGTCTACGCATAGGGAGTGCTGAAAATTGCGGGAGATTACGTACGCCGAAGCGCTCAACGAAGCTCTACGCGAGGAGATGCGCCGCGACCCGAGGGTCATACTTCTCGGAGAGGAGATCGGAGTCTTCCAAGGAGTATACAAAGTCACTCGAGGTCTACTTCAGGAATTTGGACCGGAACGGGTGAGGGATACGCCCATCTCCGAAGCGGCAATCACGGGCTCTGCCGTTGGGCTGGCGCTAGCTGGGATGAAGCCTGTAGCCGAAATCATGTACATGGACTTCCTGCCAATCTGTATGGATCAACTAGCCACTCAGGCCGCGAAGATGCGTTTCATGAGCGGAGGCCAACTGAAGGTCCCAATGGTTCTAAGAACCCAGTACAGCCTTGGCCGCCAGCACGGTTCCCAACATTCGCAATTCATCCCATCATGGTTCTTCCAAGTCCCGGGCCTCAAAGTTGTGCTGCCTTCAGACCCGCATGACGCGAAGGGGTTGCTGAAATCTGCCATCCGCGACGAGAACCCGGTTCTCTTTGTTGAATCCGGCCTGTTGTACAGGACGAAGGGCCCAGTTCCCGAGGAAGAGTACACAATTCCGCTCGGGAAGGCCGAGGTCAAGAGGAAAGGAGACCATGTAACAATCGTTGCTGTTTCGAGAATGGTTAGCGAAGCGCTCTCCGCCGCCAAGAAACTTGAGGACAGAGGCACATCAGCCGAGGTCATCGACATCCGAACCATGCAGCCCCTAGACTTGGAAACAATCGTCGAGTCAGTGAAGCGAACCTCAAAACTGATCGTCGCAGCTGATGATGTCAAGACCGGAGGGATCGGCGCGGAGATATCAGCGAGCGTTGTTGAGGCGGCTTTCGATTACTTAGACGCGCCAATAATCCGTGTGGCCTGCCCTGACACCCCTATCCCATTCTCCCCACCCTTGGAACAGATGTACATGCCAAATGCAGAGAGAATCGTAGAGGCCGTTGACAGCATTCTAAGCTAAGGTGCTCCTGCATGGCAGAAGTGTTCATGCCCCGACTGGATCCAGGAATGCAGTCGGGAAAAATCGTAGAATGGCTGAAGAAGGAAGGAGACGAGGTTCAGAAAGGCGAAGCACTACTGGTTGTGGAAGGCGAAAAGACAACCTTCGAAGTCGAAGCACCCGAAGGCGGCGTCCTGACAAAAATCTTGTTCTCGCCGGGAACCGACGTTCAAGTCTCACAGGCCGTTGCAATAATTGGAGAACCAGGCGGCCCAGTTCCATCCCCAACGGGCCCGGCTCTTGCTCAACCAGAGTTCGCGCCTGCACCTAAACCTGCAAGAGTCGCGGCTGTCACCGAACGTATTGTTGCTTCTCCCGCAGCTCGACGGCTCGCCCAAGAGCATCGTGTTGACATCTCGAAGGTAACCGGGACTGGGCCGGGAGGGCGAATTACGAGAGAAGACGTTCTCGCGGTTGCTCAAAAAGCCGAGGAAGTTGCAGGCGTGCCAGCCAAAGTTGGCAAGCCCACCGTTCTGAGGAGTTTGAAGCTTGAGGGAATCAGGAAGACGGTGGCAGAGAGGCTTGGGTACAGCGCCCGAACCGCAGTGCCAGTCACCCTAACAACGGAAGCTGACGCAAGCAAACTTGTCACCCTTAAGGACAGGGGGGACCGCGTAGGCTTCACTGCGTTTGCCGTCAAGGCAGTCGCGAAGGCACTAGAGCAAAACAATGCCATGAACTCAACCATCGAAGGCGAAGAGATCATAGTCTACTCGGACATTAATGTGGCAGTGGCCATACACACTGACGAAGGCCTAGTGGCCCCAGTCGTAAAAGACGCAAATAGGAAATCACCAAAAGAAATCGATGCCGAGATCCAAGAGCTGTCGAAGAAGGCGAAGGAAAACCGGCTAACCATCCAAGAGCTGACTGGAGGAACATTCACCGTGACAAATCTCGGCGCCTACGACATCGAATCCTTCGCACCCGTCATTAACCCGCCACAATGCGGGATACTCGGCCTGGGACGAATAGCCTACAAGCCAACTGCGGTTGGGGAACGAATTATCGCAAAACCATTAACTCTTCTAACATTAGTGTTCGACCACAGGATAGTTGACGGGGTTCCAGCAGCAAAATTCTTGCGGGACGTGAAGCGCAAGCTAGAAGACGCCGAAAGCTTACTGTAAACGGAGAGTAATGCCAGCGACCGACTCGGATGCCGCCCCAGCCACATTCCCGGAAGGCGCGGAAATCGAGGAATTCACCGTCTATGGCTTCTCGATAAGCTACCCTCAGGTCTGCAGAATCGAATTCAACCCGAAAGCCCGCCGGGAAAAAGGGGACATAGTCTTCCATTTCCCAGACCGTGAGAGAATCTTCCTATCCTGGGGAAAGTTGCAGGATGTACAGAAGAGGTTCCAGACGCTCGAAGCCCAGGTCGAGCAAACAATGAAAATTGTGCAGAAGAGCAGCAACATTGTAAAACTGGAAAGAACGAAGCAACTCTCACTTACAGTTAACTCCCACAGAGCCGAGTATAATCACATCAAAATTGACGAGAAGGTGCCCGGGCTCTTCTCTAGGCGTTCTATCGCACGCACAGCACATTCACTCCATCTTCGCTGCGACCAATCGGGCAGGTACTTCGCCATCTACGCGATGCTATCCCCCAGCGCCCCTGAGGATTTCGGCGACCTGTTCCTGAGTATGTCGAACTCGTTCAAATGCCACTAGCCTAGTTTAGCAGCCAGAAGCGCAGCACCAAACGGCCGTGAATGCTCCAACTTCCCAGAAACTGGATCCACCTTCAAACCAAGGCCTTCCAAGACGGTGGCGCCGAGCAAGGGCTTTGGGACGTCAAGGATGAGGACCGGCAGGATCGACTCGCGGTCCATGACTCTAAAGTAGGCAAGCGAAATAGGCGCCTTGACCTCACGTTTGTCGGCAAGCGTTACGGAAATCTCACCTGCCCCTTCAAGCTCCAATTCCTCTGCCAGCGTCTTCGGGATGGCTGAATGAAACGCGCCAGTATCCACCAGAAATTCAAGTTCACGCCGCGGTCCCCCCTTTGGGTTGCCGACCGTTGCCTTCACATCGACGTAGCCCATTCCCGAAATCATCCCATGAATGGTAGGCCGTGTTAGATATTCTGCGTGGTTACTTGCGTGGCAGGTTGCATTGGAAGCTTTAAGGAAAGGTGCAGCATATCTCCGTTTAGCTTTCAAAAGGGCCGGTCTGGTTGGTTTCCGAGCTTCGGCTGGGGTACTGGGCGGCGCAGGAACAGTACGACCCCCAACGCCTTCTGCAGCACGCGGTCCACGCCGAAGTCGTAGGCTTCGACATCATCGTCACCAGCGACCACTTCCATCCATGGAGCGACACTGGAGGCCAATCAGGATTCCCCTGGGTTTGGTTGGCGGCCGCAGCTGAGAAGACCCGCAAAGTCGAAGTGGGCACGGCAGTCACAACGCCGCTCTTCCGGTACCACCCAGCCATCGTCGCGCAAAGTTTCGCCACATTAGACAACCTCTACCCAGGCAGAATATTCGTAACACTGGGCACAGGCCACGCAATGAATGAGACGCCGCTGGGCTTCAAATGGCCCGAATTCGAGGAAAAAATTGGGCGCCTGCAAGAGGCCCTAGAAATAATTCAGAAGCTCTGGACGGGAGACTTCGTCACATACGAGGGCAAATACTACCAGCTCAACAAGGCCAAGCTGTACACCAAACCGAAAACCAAGATACCCGTCTACTTGGCCACATCGAATGAACGCATCGCCCGCTTGGCCGGCCAATTCTCGGATGGAATCCTGACGAACCCTCGCGGCCTAGAGCGTTTCAGGAGGATTGTGCAAGCAATGGAGAAAGCCGCTACAAAGGTCGGCCGAGAACCATCGAAGCTTAGCAAAAGCATGGAGTTCAAAGTCGCCTACGACATCGACTATCACAGGGCGTTGAAGTCAGCAATGTTCTGGGCTAGTACAGCCATTCCACGCGAGAAGCGGGAGAACATCTGGGACCCAAGAGAACTCGAAGCCCTCATCGGCCCAGAAGAGGAAAAGAAGATCAAAGAATCCTGGCTCATCACAACGGACTCCGACGACATCATAAGGATGCTTGGCGAATTCCTGAAGATGGGCTTCGACAGGGTTTACATTCACAGTGCCAGTCCCATCGAAGAACGCTTCCTAAACCTGCTGGGACGCGAGATACTCCCCTGGATGCGAGAGTATTACGAAAGCCTATTTCGCCCAGTCCACACACTCGCCGTAGAGTAAATCCAGAGTAATCTTGCCTGCGTCGACGCCTGCTAAGTCTTCGATTGGTGGAATCCTACTTCTTCGCTGGCAATTTTGTTTGGGACGGCATACTCCAACTCCATTGTTGGGTGTGAAATTAACCCTCTCCAGAAAGCTCAGGACGTGACGGAATGGTGCCATCGGAGAATGTACTCCGGCAGGCGTAGGCCTCGTTCAGCAACTTTCTCGACAAGGTAGATTGGTAGTGGGCTGAGGGCGAAGGCTGATTTAACGTAGAAGCTGTTCGGCCTTCCACCCTCGGCTTCGCCTTTTATCATGAAACTTAGGTCAGAATTCGCGGCAATTGTGCTGTCTGGATTGCCAACAACAGAGGCCACCAGCGCCCCCATGCGTTTGAAGTTCTTGCACCAACCCGCGACGATTTCCGTCTCACCGCTGTAGGAGATTACGACCAGGACGTCGCCGGCACGCGGAGCCGGAGTGTTTGACTCCCCAGCCACATAAATCTGGTCGCCCATGGCACGCTTCACATGCCCGATCCGCACTGCAGTCATGCGGGCAACTTCGCGGCCGCTGCCCAAGCCAACGAAGAAGCAGGAATGCCGTTGCTCCAGGGCGTCTACAAGTGCCTTGAAGAAGTCCGACGCGACAATCTGGTCGACAACCGCACCGATGTCCGTGAACAGCTCTTTCGACCTCGCAACAACTCGCTCTGAACCAGCCTCCTCGTAGAGGGCTTCAGCCATCGCATGGAACAATACGCCTGTACCAAGAATGAACAGGTCCTCCAGTATCCCTGTCGTTCGAAACTCCCTAGATTCGGTTGGCGCTTCATCTGGTTCGCGTCCCTTCAGAACCAGTACGTTCCCATACCGGGTGCCGAGTTTGCCGATGGGTGAATCCCTGTCCGACGTCACTACATCAACCCGAAAGTCTCGCGGGTTGCCGTTCCTAGCGATGCACATGGCGAGTTGCTGCGCGTCCAGCATCGGCATGAGCGACTTGCCGCTCCCAGAATTTATCAGCAAACAGACTTGGCCGAACCGCTGCCTCAGGATTGGAGCGGCTTCAATCACATTGCGGCCAGGGAAACCAATGTCCCCGCGATCCAGAACCAGCTTGCCGCCCCGCATCTTGGCCATCTCACTGCACGCAATGCTCAGCGCACCCTTGGACCTGCCCTCGCCAGAAGGAAGAATCACGCCAGCCCCTTTGATGTCATGGTAGAGCGCTTCAATTTCCGACCGGTTGACCTGCTCCAGGTTTTGGAATATGCGATTGACAAAGGTCACGCTGCTAAGTTCAACCGGCAAGCCTAGCTCACGCAAACGCGGATTCGTCGAGGCACACTAGCAACGCGCACAAATAAGTGGTTTCAGGTGCCTCCGAATTCAGCCACAGGGCCGCTTTCTTACGGGAAGTCGAGCTACCATCGTCTCATGCTTCGATACATGCGTAGGGCCTGCCGATTTTGTCATAAGCCTTAGATATTCTCTAGGCGACCTCGGCCCTCCTTAGTATGGCATCTCTGCGCCATAGATACCTCATGTCAATCAGTAGGCGAAAGTTCCTCCTAGGTTTGGGAACAGCGGCGGTAGGTGCCGCGGGTATCCTAGGCGCATACGAGATCAGCAAATCCCTACTCAGGCAACAAGAAATTTCCACGTCGACGGTGACTGAGACAGGCTCGAAGCCCGGCCAGGCGGTTCAATTCAACGTTGAGACGTGGCTCGCGAACCTTACGATACCTTGGGAGCTTGTTTTCGCCCCAGATGATAGGGCATTCTTCACAGAACGTACGGGGCGCCTGAGTGTGGTCAAGCTCGGAGAGCAGAACCCCAGCGTTTTCGCGGAGGTCCCAGTTGAGCCTGTTGGGGAGGGAGGGTTGCTGGGCTTGGCACTCAGCCCTGAGTTTGATTCGGACCATTTTGTTTACGTTTACCACACCTACCGCAGTGGGCCTGACATTCAGAACCGAGTTGTCCGGTACAGGGATGAGAACGGTCAGGGCACGAACCCCGAAGTCATCCTTGACGGGATTCCAGGCGCTTCAATTCACGATGGCGGGCGCATCAGGTTTGGCCCCGACGGCAAGCTGTACATGACAACAGGCGACTCCGGACGGGGTCAGTTAGCTCAGGACTTGAGCTCGTTGGCCGGAAAGGTTTTGAGGCTTGAAGCCGACGGCTCGGTCCCTGCAGATAATCCCATCCCACAATCGCCAGTTTTCAGTTATGGGCATAGGAATCCGCAGGGAATAGACTGGAACCCTCAGAACGAAAGAATGTACGAAACCGAACACGGCCCCAGCGGAGAAGGCGGGCGGTCCGCAAACGACGAAGTCAATCTCATAGAACCAGGCAAGAACTACGGCTGGCCACTCGTGGTCGGCACATCAAATGACCCAAACTTCGTGAACCCACTATTCTACACTGGCAACAATGAAACTTGGGCTCCCTCGGGCTGCAGCTTCTACAGGGGCAACCAATTTCCCACTTGGAAGAACAACTTCTTCATCGGTACCCTACGTGGAACACACCTGCACAGGTTTCTGTTCGACCCGCAAACATCCCGAATCCTAGAGAGCGAGAAGCTTCTTGAGGGAACGTTGGGAAGGCTGAGAGACGTCGTTGAGGGCCCAGATGGCTTGCTCTACATTCTCACGAGCAACCGGGACGGCAGAGGATCACCGGCCGCCAATGACGACAGGATACTCCGGCTAGTGCCCACATGAGAACTAGAACGGGATAGGAATCATCCCTCAAGCCCGACTCTGACGCAACCGACAGGACCTCTGCTGACTCAGCTTGTTGCGTCGTCTCGAGGAAGCCCTGCCGTAAAGGTCTTAGGTTATTCCTATGCTATTAATAGCCTAGGCATTACTCATGCCAAGGACGCTAGACCCAGCCAAGGCCGAGCGATTAGTTGAGCTAGTCAACAAGCTTGGTAAAACGGCCTCGTTTCGGTACTTGATGACAGAGGCTGCACGTTCGGGAGTGCTGACGAGGCATGAAACTCTTCGGAAGTATCTCGACCTTCTGTTGGCAGGCAGAGTCCTTAGGGTGCGCACTCGTGATGTAGGGTCCGTCAGACTCCAACAGCTGTATGGTGTCATGTCATCCACGCCGCGGATCTGGGTGGGACTTGCAGCTCTCCGAACATACGGCCTCAACTGGGATGTAGATGAAACCGAGATAAGACCCGTTTCAACCGATTTCGAAGGCCTGGCGCGCTCTAGGGTTCTTCATGGAAAAGCAATTGCATCTTTGGAAGACTGTCTGGTTCACGAGTTGCACGCGGAGGCGACGAAGCAGACAGGGGGAATCCACCTTATCGCTGGGATGGTTTCTACTAAGGCCTTGGACCTCCCATACATGCTACGCCGTGCCAACCGAATGCGCGTTGGCGCAGCAGTTCGACTGCTCTACAAACGCATCCTACAGTTTGTTTCCAAGAAAGAAACTAATGTGCCTGCCTCTGTTTTCATCGCAGTACGAAATCAATTCTTGAGAATCGCGCGCCAGTATTCAAGAACAGGTTACTGGAAACTGCTTGACGAAAAGGGCACAGGAAACCTCAGCCTTCAGGTTGTTAGGAACCTATCCGAACATGAGGCCTTGATGGCGGCTGGAAAGCAGCTTGGGGTGACTGGTTGAATGAAGAGGCCGCAGGAGTTTAGGGCGTCTCCGAGGGAGTGGATAGGCATCGTTCGCGTTGCCTACCCGTTCCTCCGTGAAAAAGGGATAGGTGATTTACTCCTATTCGGCTCACAAGCGCTGTCCTTGTACATGAGGAACCCGCTGCGGAGTAAGGACCTCGATCTACTCTCAGCTCAGGTAAGCCCGAGGCAAATCGAGGCCCTTGCAGACAGACTTTCACAAATGAGCGATGTCGAAGCTAAGACTACCACCGCGCAAACGCGAAGATTCAACAGGAGAAAAATGACGACCCTCGCAATAGAGCTCCGAGTTTCAGGCAAACCGTTCTTCGTGGAAGTCTTCGATAGCATATTGGATGGCCGTCCTCCATCGCTCCTCGGTCCCTATGTCGTGGCAAGGCAAAAGTGGGATTTGGAAATGTGGTCGCCAAACAAGGAGGCCCTACTCGCGCTCCGCTTGGCCTTTAGGCAGCCGGAAGGAATATCGCGCCTCAACGGGATACGTCTGAATAGGTTCGTACGGGAGAACCTGAAGTCACTGGATTTCGAGCTTGTCTCCCGAATCCTAAATGATTGGCAAATAGTGAATTGGGTGGAGCAGAACCTCATTCAACTTTACCGGAGAAACAGAATTCGCGTACTCAGGGATGAAAGAATCATCCCTGGGATTGAGAATAGGCTTAAGGCCGCTTAGCTCGTTGCTATGCTGCCGCGGACTCGTGCTCCCTGTTCAATCTTCTTGAATGCCAAGAGTCCGACAAACAGCATCGAGATCGAAAGGGCGGCTGCCAGAGCAATCTCAAGGCTCTCCGGGAGCAGTGGGGAAGTGGCGAGAGCCGCGTGGCGCATCAGGTCAATGAAGTAAGTGAATGGGATGGCCAAGGACACTAACCGGAAGGGCATCGGTATGAAATTGACGGGGAACAGAGGCCCCGCGAGAATCATGTAGCCGAAGAAGACCAAGTTGGACAGGGTGTTGTAGGATTTTATTCGGAAAGTCAAACCCGCGAACAGCAACCCGAAACCAATCAAGCCAAGCTCGTACAGGCCGAGCGAGAACAAGAACAACGCGGGGTCGATCAGCGTAATGAGCGTCCCGCCGAGCAGGTAAAGAAGCATCGTAGTGTAGCCTATGATTAAGCCGTCTGTGAGGAAGACGCGGGCCCACCGTCCCACTATGAGCGTGATGCGGCTTGCTGGTGCTAGGAAGAATTGCTCCAGCGTCCCGGCGACCTGCTCGTTGCGCACGCTCTGCCCCATCCCCCACACCGCCGTGCTGAACAATATGATGAAAATGAAACCGAAGTAAAAGAAAGTGAAACCTCCGGCACCCTCCTCAGTCGACGAGGCGGCGGTTGGGGCGAAGAGCGTCACGCCCAAAGCGAAGAAAAAGAACCAGAGGGGCGTGCTGATGAATTCGCCCACAATCCAGGCCGGGTAGCGAATGTACGACCGGAAATCCTTCAGGAAGGCTGCTTGAAACTCCCGCAGCAAATGCAGCGCTGAGGAGTTAATACTTCGAGAATTCACCCGTCACACTCGCCCTCTTCTCCAGCTGCCGATACACCGCGTAACCGAGAATCGGATAGGCCAAGGCCAACGCGAGGAGAATGAAGATGCTACCGAACAAGCTTACGAGCGTCTGGTTGGCAAGAACTATTCGGCGCATGTCCTCGATCACGTAAGTCTGCGGTAAGGCCCCAGAGAGAAACTGCACCCATCGAGGCAGAAACGTTACCGGATAATATGTGCCCGTTAAGGTTGCGAAGAGAAGATTCACAAGCTGAATGAACACGTATGGTTCCTTGAATTTGACAACAAACCCTGCGAACAGAAAACCAATTCCAAACAGCGGAACCAAACCCACAAGCAGCATGATGAAAGCTGGAAACAAGCTCACGAAAGAACCAGGCAACATAACTAATACGGTTAGGCCAACTACCACTACGAAGATAGCCGTCGTGATGACAATGTCCGTCAAACTCATCCCGACGAGGAGAGTGAAGCGGCTCACGGGTGCCAGAAAGTTCTGCTCGAGGGTTCCTTTCATCTGTTCATCGCGCAGGGCGACGCCCACGTCTTCGACGACTACCCAACTCGTCATCCACACTGCACTGCCGAGAATCTCGTAGACTATGATGTTGGTCGTCCCGGTCCGTGAAGCGAAATTCGCCGCCGCGTCCGCGCCGCCCACGAATGCCCCCATGCCGAAGATCAGCAATGTGAACAGGAAGGGAAGAATCAGGACGAGCACAAAGTTGCCTGGGTAACGTGTGTAGTGCTTAATCCCCTTCCAGAAGATGGCGGCCAGCTCTTTGATAGTGGCCCTAAGCCCGCTGATGGTTTGCATCCTAGTCCCGGAGGCTCCTACCGGTTTCAGCTATGAAGACGTCCTCAAGCGTGGGCTCAATGAATGTGACTTTGGTTATCGTGATCTGTTTCCTTACAAGAAATTCCAGAATCTTGGGCAACACATCCTTCCCCTTCTCCGCATGAACCTTCAGAACACCCTTCTCAGCGGACTGGTCGTCTGTGGAAACCGCCACCTTCGAAACCTCACTGAATGATTCCAGAGCCTTCGCAGTCCGTTCTGATAGGTTGTGGGCTTCAATCTCGATGATGTCGCCAGTCTTCACTTTGTCCTTTAGTTCAAATGGAGTCCCGAGCCTAACGATTCTTCCATGGTCGATTATGGCCACGCGGTCACTGAGAAGGTCTGCTTCTTGCATATTGTGGGTTGTGAGAATAATCGCGTGCCCCTGGTTTCTCAGGTCGCGGATTATGTCCCGAATTAGGCGCGATGATTGCGGGTCAAGGCTTGCCGTGGGTTCGTCGAACAGCAGCACAGGCGCCTGGTTCAGCAATGCTTTCGCAAACGAGAGGCGTATCCGCATCCCGGTCGAATAGTTCTCGACGAGCATTGCTTCATGTTCCCTCAGGCCTGTCAAGTCAAGCAACTCATCGATCCGCTTCTTCGCGTATTCCGGATCTAGGTGATAGAGAGCGGCGAAGTACTCTAGGTTCTCTTTGCCCGTCAGCTTCCAGTACAAGGTCCGTTCCCCAGTCAACATGACGCCTAGGTTCTCTCGAACCTTCTGCTGGTCCTTCATGATGCTGTAGCCGCTGATGAAGGCGTCACCGGAAGTCGGAGCAATCAGGGTGCAGAGCATCTTAATGGTCGTCGTCTTACCAGCGCCGTTTGGCCCCAGGAGCCCAAAGATTTCTCCCTTCGGGACAGTGAAACTCACGTCGTCCACGGCCCTGACAGCCTTCGGAACCTTCCGTAAGAGAGGCCCTTCCCTCGTTTCGAAGGTCTTGGAGAGCGACTGCACCTCCACGGGGTTCATGTATAGTCAACCAGTCTTTGGAAGGCAGGAAGCACCCGGCCTGTCCCTAATTAGTTTGGCTTAAGCGCCTTCCGTTGACTTGACGGTTCCTTTTCGACGCCCTACTCACCCGGTCAATCATGGTGCCGTCAAGCACCAAGCCAGAGAGGTCAATAGTCGGGTACGGGTAGTCACTTGCCGCGTGTACGGGTTGCGTTCCCTTTACCCAATACTATTGGTCATCGTACTCTCAGTTGGGCTGGGGGCAGCAATCGCCTTGTGGCCTCAACAGAGCAATTTCAAGATGCCCCTCTCAGAATGCAGCGATTACCCATACATGTCGCCCCCTGCGTCATGCCAACCCTTAGCGCCGCTCTTGCTCGTGGCGGCCGCTGTTCTGCTAGTTCTCGCGGTCTTTCAAGTCATTAGACAGAGAAGAAAACCGGATTCTGGCGAGTGATTGGTTCAGGTAGTTCAAGCAAAGATCTCTACAGCGACATCCATCTTGGAATAGTACTTCTTGATCTCGCCTGCGCCATATTTTGACCTGAATTCTTCCACAACTTCGTTCACTTTGCGCGAGTCCGAGATTAACGTGGCCTTAACGCTGAGCTCTCTTCCCTTGGCGGAAACATCCAGGCTGGGATTAGCGATCAAATTCCTGTACCATTGAGTGTTGGATCCGCTGACAGGAAGCAAGCACAGTTTCTTGTTCTCATACACGAACCAAACGGGTAATGTTATCCTTCGGCCTGACTTTCTCCCCGTCACAGTGATCTCCAATTCGCTTGTTGAGGCCAATGCTTTCAAGAATTCACTGTCAACCATAGGAAACCGTTCACCCCATCTCCATCAGGTCCTTAAGCCTTTGCGAAATCCTCGCTTTGTTGTCCATGGTTCCTTTTCCCTGCGTGAAGGCTCAGGTCAAAGAGGCCTGCATGAAGCTCAGAAAGTATTTTGAATGGAACGGGCCTTTGCGCCGCATGCCAAGAGTGCATGAGGAGACTGTTGGAGAAGCATCGCGAGAAGTCTATCTCTCCTGAAGAAGCTGCCAAAATTATCAAGTCGGGGGATAGGGTTGTCTTAGCTAACCTGTGCGCGGAACCACATGAACTTCCCCGCCTGCTGATGGACAGATCCAGAGAGCTTCGTGGCGTCAGGCTTTTTCACTGCCGTCCCTTCGGACAGTTCATAGACAGATACCTAGAGCCCGGAATGGAGGAGCATGTGAAGTGCTGCACACCTTTTGCGGGCGGCGTCCAACCCATAATCCAACTCATCAGGGAAGGAAGGGCAGACTTCTACCCCATCCCCCTTAGCAAAGTGCCCTGGCTTTTCAGGTCCGGTTCCTTTCGGCCCGACGTGTTCATGGCGACAATCTCGTCCCCCGACAGTAATGGTTACTGCAGCTTGGGCATCTCAGTCGACTATGGCCTGGCTGCTGTGGAGACGGCGAAGACGGTGATAGCTGAGGTGAATGAGAACATGCCTAGGACAGGTGGAAATTCTCTGGTCCACATTTCGCAGATTGACTACTTGGTCGAGGTGTCTGAACCAATCTATGAAATGCCCGTGACGAATGTAACGAACCTAGAGAAAGTGTTGGCAGAAAATGTCGCAAGTCTAGTTGAGGATGAAGCGACCATTCAGATTGGCTATGGCGCGGTTTCTGAATCGATTCCGCCTTTTCTTAAGGAGAAGAAGGATTTGGGAATGCATACCGAGATGTTTCCGGAGAGCGCTATGGCACTCGTTGAAGAAGGTGCGTTGACCTGCGGAAAGAAGAGCATTCACAAGGATAAGATCGTGTGTTCCTTCAGCGCGGGTACCAAGAAGTTGTATGATTGGCTAGACGATAATTCGATGATGGAAATGAGGCCGTTCGATTATACGAACGACAGCAGAGTGATCGCGATGAACCGCAAGATGACTGCCATTAACACGGCCTTGCAGGTGGACCTGTACGGGAATGTGTACTCGGATATGCTAGGTTTTGACCAATATTCTGGTGCAGGCGGCCAACCAGACTTCGTAGTGGGGGCGATGCTATGTCCCGGCGGAAAATCAGTCATCGTGTTACCGTCCGTGGCAGCTGATGGGAGGGCTTCGAGAATTGTGGCGCACCCGGCTTTGTCGGGAAACCCGAAGGCGCCTCAAGCGCCCACAATAACAAGGTTCCACGCTGACTACGTGGTCACCGAATATGGAGCCGCCGGCCTTAGGGACAAGACCACGAAGGAAAGAGCAAAGGCGCTAGTTGAGATTGCCCACCCAAACTTCAAAGACTCACTATGGGAAATCGGGAGAAAAATGAAACTCCTAAATTAGGTTAACCTAATTCCACATTTTCGCAAGCAAAAATCACATATAGACGTACCCATCAATCAGCCGAAGTCGTGCATAGTTTTGCCTGAAAAGTGGACGTTGAAGGGCTACTGGGCGAATAGCTGCAGCTGCGACCCGGGATGCCCCTGCCTATTCTTCTCGGACCCCACGAAGGGATACTGCGACGGTGTCGATGTCATGCACTTCACGGCGGGAAACTACGGCAAGGTGAAGCTAGGCGGCTTGAGCATAGCACTCATGGCAAAATCACCCGGAAACTTCTGGAAAGGAAACTGGACAGCGGCGGCATACATCGACGAGAAAGCTGACGCGCGCCAACGAGAGGCCTTTCAGACAATTCTTTCAGGCAAGGCAGGTGGTCCAACGGCTCTTCTGGCCTCATTGATCGGTACAATGAAGGGCACCAAGTTCGTCCCGATCAAAGCGGATTTCAAAAGAATGTCTATCAGCATCCCCGGAATTTTCGACTTCAAATGGGAACCAGTCCTAGGCGGCGATAAGAAGACCCCCATCAAAGTCTCGAATCATCCGCTGTCACCCGTCTTTGCCACCGCGAACATGGGCAAGGCAGTCAGGAGCCATTTCAAGGACTACGAATTCGAATTCGACAACACAGGCAAGGACTGTAACTGGGCACCAGTAAACATGCGCGGCCCATAAACCGTCAGTGCAGCGCTCAATCAAACCGGTTAAGACAAGTCTATTGACGAATAGTGCCATAACCGTTTTTCCTCAACATGGAGGTGAACCTTCAGATGGCATTGTACAGATGTGAAACCTGCGGCAGGGAGTCGAGCACGCCTGAAATGTGCTGCGGCACACAAATGAAACAGGTAGAATAGAACCTGAAGATGCCTAAGAAGGCGTTCCGTAGAATGCCTTCTTTAACCTCTCATATTTGGCCGGGTCGTCTCCAACATCAATCGAGATTGCTTCTTTACCAATGTAGATTGGGATCCAATCCTCATACACGCGTAGGCCACGTGCCTTCGCGACCCTCACCTGGCGCTTCTTCCGTCCCTCCACCTCAACAAACCGCATCTCTGTGGCAAAGTCCATCAAGGTCTCCAGGCGCCTGAACACTTCGTCGTTGATTGTTCCCGTTGTAAGAGTCATCACGAAGGCGCCCTTCTTCGCCTTGGTTTTCACCGCCATGCCAGCCAAGAATTGGACAACAATTTGCGGGTCCTTGTACGTGAAAAGCGGGGTCACAGAGTCTACTACCAATTTCGGGCTGCCCAAGCTTGCCTTCTCATTCAGCAGGTCTGTGGCCAGCAGGTTCAGCTCGTTCAGGTCGGTGCGGTTTTTCAATGAGTGTTTCTCTTGGCTTGGAACCCCTGCTATTGATGCATAGCAGTCCACGATTGTGGCAAGGCCGGACCTTTCATATTCCTGCAGTTGTCCGTGACAATAGGCGCCCAGAGGTTCCCTCACGTTGGAAGGAAAATCATCAAAAGCCAGTAATATAACAGGGCGGCGGTTCCGTAAGTAGAATTCCAACCAATAATTTACGATAGGGGTCTTTCCGGCTCCGGCAGGGCCGCTTACCATCATGCTGTAGCTGTCGGGTATCCATTGAACGAACTGGTCGCAGTGGTTACAGTAGTAAAAATCGTTGATTTCATCGTAGGCTGATGGCTCACCGCAGAGCGGGCAGATTTTCACTGGTGTTGAAGTCTGCAAACTCCTTCCATTGCCTCCTGGAATCAGCTGCGCAACTCCGAGACGTATGACAATGCGAGCCTTAATTATTTCTCGGCCGCCATACACCTTCCGTACGATCAGAACATGACAAGCAGACGGCCAGGGATGCATTGGCGGCCTACCCCCGAGCAGCTCGTCGTCGCGGGTATGCTTCTGGTTCTCGCTTTGCTGGCTTGGGCAGCCAGTTTCCTTCAGTCCGATACCATGATGATGGATATGGCAATGTTTCAGTTAGACTTGCCCGCGTTGGCATTGTTCGCTTCAACCTGGACAGTTGGGATGGTGGCCATGATGTTCCCAACCGCGGTTCCCATGATGATGCTGTTTCTTAGCGTTGGAAGGAAGGCCACAGTAGAAATCAAGGCGGGTGGTGGGCCGACCTTGACTAAGGCCGCACTTTTCATAGCATCCTACATCGCCGTCTGGGCCCTTGTTGGAATCCTATTCTACGCTCTACTTGCGTCTCTGGCAGGCTTGCCGAATTTGGGTGGGTTCCTTGATGCTATTGCCTCGCCTGTCGGTGTGGGCGTCGCGCTGTTGCTTGTAGGTGTCTACCAGCTCTCCCCAGTGAAGGGTGAATGCCTCGACAGGTGCCACCCAACCAATTTTCTCTTCAAGTATTATCGGGGCGGTCGGCTGGGCGCAGCAGAGATGGGAATTCTGTATGCAAAATATTGCGTTGGCTGCTGCTGGGTCATGATGCTGTTTCTGCTTTTGGTTGGGGCCATGGGGCCGCTCTGGATGGTGGTGTTCGCGGCTCTGATCTTCATGGAACGCGCGGTCATGCACGGACGTTGGCCTCCAAAGTTGATTGGAGTGGCTTTCCTATCACTAGGCGCCGCTCGGCTACTTCTAATTTAGATCTTCCGGAGTCAGGCTACTAGCTACGCGAGTCCGGCAAACATTCCGAAGGTTTCGAAGGCTCAGCTATCAGAAGACCGATTGGGATCGCGAGCCGTCGTCACTGTGAACCTATGTAAGAGTAGCATTTTGTGACCCGAATCGCCTTGAGGGCGATGTACCTGCAGTATCCGTCAACAAGCTGCATGTCCTCTGTCCCGACGATGAGAGGCCAGATGGCCGCGCTGTACGTTTCTATGGCCTGCCGAAGCTCTCTTCCTCTCTTCTCTAGTTCAACTGCGAAACTGTAACATCGCTGGGCGTCAACATAATTCATGATGCGGGGGTTCAACTCGATTTTCTCAACTTCCAAGATTTCCAAACGCCATTTGCGTTTCGGCAGAGCTTGCAGCCAAGCATCGTGGGCAGGGTTTCGGCCTTCGCTTTCAGCGTCGGCCATCCATTCCTTGCGGATTTCTTTGTTGATGAAGTCGTGGATTGCTTCAGGGTCTTCGATTACCCAGTAAGTTATGCCTTCCAGCCTACGCAGTGGCGTTTGCAAGACTCACTCCGCTCCGTTACTATTTTGGATACCATCCTTTGCCAGTGTAAGCCTTAAGACTGTCAATCTGCGTTGTGCCGAGGTTTCTCTTGCACTTGGATGAGGACCCGAAATCGGCCATAGTGCAGGCTGCCTCGGTTGAGCAGCGTCAGGTTTCGAGAAACGTGCTTCTCGGGAGAATTCTCGTTGTGGTCCTCAGTGTCATTTGGGGGCTTGCTTTCGTTGCCATCCGAAGGGCCGTGTTCGAGCTGAGCCCTGTCAGCCTCACGTTGCTTCGGTGGGTCATTGTAGCAGCGGTTTTCCTGGCGTTGGCCCCCGTGATAGGGAGGCCGAAGGTTCCGTTCGACCGGCATGACATGCCGAGGCTGTTGCTATTGGGTTTCGCAAGCGTGGGGGGCTACCATCTCTCCTTGAACTATGCGGAGACGATCGTCTCCTCAGGCCTAGCCGGCTTGCTGATCTCCTTCGGGCCGGTGTTCGCGGTTCTATTGTCCGCGGCTTGGCTGAAAGAGAAGGTAGGGTTGAGGCTGGGGCTGGCGTTGGTGCTGGCAGTACTTGGTGCAGCCATGTTATCGGCGGCTAGCTCTGACCTGACCTACCTCTACGTAACGGGCCCGATGGCAGTGATCTTGGCCGCTTTCATGTACGCCATGTTCGCAGTTGCGTCGAAGCCTCTTGTTTTGAAGTATGGAGCGTTTCCAGTTGCAATCTGGGCGGCGGTCGTCGGCACTGTTATGATTCTGCCGCTGGCTTCCATGCGGCTCCTGGTGGAAGCCATTGCGCTGTCTTGGGAGGGTTGGGTCTCTGTGCTGTACCTCTCAATTCTGAGCACAGTTGTGGCGAACATCATCCTCTACACGCTCATCAGCAAACGCGCCGTCTCGGCGCTGTCAGTCCAATTGTACTTGATTCCCATCGTCAGCGTGGTGGGAGGTATCCTGCTGCTGGGCGAGGCTGTAACATTCTTCACCGTGATTGGCGGCGCGCTACTGCTTGGCGGTGTCGCGTTGGCAACGAGTATTAAGAAGTAGTCCTCGTTCTGCTGACTCGCTTCAAGGCCCGTAAGCATAGGAAGGTGACAAACTTCGAAGGCCTCTCAGGCTCGATAGTTCTCCAGGCACTGTATGCCGCGTGCACTGTGAACAGTAGTGAATCTTCTGGGGCTGGTTCGATGCGGACATCGATAAACGAGGGAAATGACAGAACAGTCTCCAGCACTATCCTTCTAACCTCACGTTGCTACCATTCCGTTTCGACGCGCTTAGATATTTCGACATTCCTCGTAACCACTACTGCCTTTCGTTCCAGAGCGAGCGCTGTTATCAACGAGTCAAAGTAAGTCATTCCGCCAGTCCTCAGCGTGGCGGCCGTCTCATGTGTCGCTGGAGTTGTCCCTGCGACCTTCCGTCCTATTAATGGAGCAAGCGCTCCCCAGGTCTCCAAGATTTCGTTCCTGAAATATCCGCTATTGCGAAGCACGAGGTCTAGTTCTATGAGAACCGAAGAGGGAACATACACGTCCTGAGCAGACCGCAATGATTTGATGTGTGACATGGCCGTCTTGTTGTAGCTGTCACGGGGATTCAGTGCACTTACGATTACCATGGTGTCTAGAAGCTTCATTTGGAGTTCTCCAAACGAGCCAGCTTTAAGGCTAATCTCTCTTCTGCATGCCCTTCCGCGTTCCAAGAACGAAGTTTTCGCCGCCCGACCTGCTGAGCATTTCTCAGTTTAACCTCGACCGACTGGAGGGTTATACGACCCTCTTCTTCTATGATAACCAGCAGGTCGCTGGGAGTAGATATCCCACTCTGCTCCCTGATGTCCTTCGGGATCACGACACGCCCTTTAGCATCAATCTCCACAGTTCTCATAACACATATGCAGCGAATCCCACCTAAAGACAGTTGTGGGAATCCACCGAACAATTGGGATTTGCTCCTTCATAGGGGTCTGGAACCTACCGCTTGTGGATAGTCTCTTATACTGTGCCATGGGTAGCGTCCGCTCCATGTCGCAGAAGAAAGATGAACAGATGTCTGGTGGAGCTGAATTCCACAGAAAGATCGCGGTTGAATGCTTCAACAAGACTTGGGACTTCTTAGACAAGAAGAGTCGAAACCAGGACGAGGATGTGCAGATGCTTCTCGCGTCGCATACGTCACGCTATCATTGGGGACATATCGGCAACGCTTACAACTTTGCTGTTGGAGATTGGCAGATCTCACGCGTCTACGCAGATTTGAAGCAGCCCGCACTTGCCTTGCTCTTCGCCAAATCAGCGCTGGACGCGTGCGAAAAGAACAGTGTCACAGATCTTCTCCCCTCAGCATACGAGGGAATGGCCCGAGCCTACGCAACGGCGAACAACACTGAGGAAGCCAAACGGTACTTGGACATGGCGCGCAGGCAACTGGAACTCGTGAAGGACGAAGAAGATCGGAAGGTATACGCTCAGCAGATAGATGAAACAGAAGCGCTACTCAAGAAGTGAATTAACGCTACGGCGAAGCCAATTCTAATTGGCTGAGCTTCAAGAACGTCACAGGAGGTGTTGTTGAGATGAAGGAATATGAATGCGTTCAGGTTGAGAATCACAAGGATGTTGGTAAGACAATCGGGGAATACCAAAGCAGGGGCTGGAGCTTACACAGCTATCAAACGGCTGGCATGGGAGCAGGACCTATGGCGTACAAGGTCAATCACTACCTGCTCTTTGAAAGAGGCTGATCAGATGGACATGAACCAATGCTCGTGCTACTGCCTAAGAGAACATCTATCGAGCACATGGTTCAATCTGTGGCAGTCGCACTAAGATGGTCACACGCACGAGAGAAGCAAATGTGTCGTGCCGAATGGTGGTGTATCCGGATGGATGCTGGACTTTCTGAACCTACAGAACTGGCGCGATGTAGCCAGGTCAATCGGGTTGATTGTTTGGCAGTCTAGGTTTTATGCCACACCCCGATTGGTTCACGCCGCCTTGAGCCCTTCAACTGAACGGATGGTGCTGTTCGTCTGCGTCGAGAACACCTTCCGAAGCATATTGAGTGAGGCAATCTTCAACGCCCATGCGCCTCCCGGCTGGCGTGCCGAGAGCGCCGGCGTGCAGCCTGCAACGGAAATCAACCCGCTCGCCGTGGAATTGCTGAGCGAAGTCGGGATTCATATTGCTGGCAAGACGCCCCGCCTCGTTACGCGCGATATGGTGTCGCGGGCTTGGCGGGTTGTCACGTTCGGCTGCTTAGACCGCTGCCCCATAGGCGCGGAAGGAAAAGCGGAAGACTGGCAGGTTCCTACTTCTACGGGAAAGAGCGCCCAGGAGCTACGCGCAATTCGTGACGAACTAAACAAACGTGTTCTCAGTCTGATAGAAGAAATCAAACGGCTGCCAAGCCCTTAATACAAGAGTCGGCCAACTCACATGGGACGCATCAATGCTACCAGACTTTCTCTCATCGATAAGCTTCGGTGAACTCATCATATTTCTGGTTCTACTCTTTGTGGGCATAATCATCATTCTGCTCCTGAAGGCGCTGATCAATTTTCTCCTGCCCATAGTCGCTGCCTTGGTAGTCTGGTATTTGACCCGAAGCCTCCTCTACGCGGGCATAGCCTTCGTAGTCATAGCCATTCTTCAGCTAGTCATCAAACGCCGCTAACCACAGAATGTGTCCTCCGCACTCTGGTCGCCAAGTGTTCCAGGCCCTGGTTTTCCTCATTGGTGCACGAGGAGCGGGTGATATTGATGCTGGACACAGGTTTGTGGTCATGCGGCGAATGCTCTTCAAAGGAGACTTAGTATCTTATGGTTAGATACAGCAGGATTATGGAGGCAACGAATGTGAATAGGTCAGGCAGCATGGCAAACGGGCCAAGACCGAACGGACGAAATCCAAACACCCATTGAACTATGGGGTTCGAGGTGAGAGCATCAAGGAGTAGCACACTGCAGAATATTGCCAGCCAAAGAGTGAATTCGATTTTCCGCTTCACATAGATCTTCACGTAGAGAATCAGTAAGGAGACTAGCAGCGTTGCATTTAGCGTCGAGAAGACCGAATTGAGTGTGTAATACAGTTCAATGTCTCCTGGAATTTCTCTTTGCGGTGGTGGCCGGGGTTCAGTGAGAGATGGCGCGAAAGGTGGATGTGCTGATGCCCAGAACCATGCAAGAATGGCTAACATGATAGATGCCGCCACGATTACACCAATCCTGATTCTTTTGTTCGATTCGTCATTCATTCTTGTTCGCCTCACGTTCCAGAACTTTCTTTAGAAGCTCCTCAAACAACGTGTAGTTTTCTTCCATCTCCGGAGACAGGAAGTAGGTTGCCGCATACTTGTTACCCGCGGCCACGATGATCCTATTCTTCTCAAGGACTCTGAGATGATGCCTGATTGTTCTATAGTCTTTCCCCACCAGGTTGGCCAACTGATTCGCATTTTGCGGACTCTCTCTCAGAGTGCTTATTATTCGGGCTCGCGTGGCGCCGCCTCTCGTCCCGGCAATAAGCCAACCCAGAACGTACTTCAACGATTGCGGACGAGCGTACATCCATACCGTCCCGATTTGGCTTAGCGTTCCCGAATTGGCATACTTCAGCATGCCGTTCGACTGTTGTCGAGCCGTCAGTCAGGAGATGGGAGTTGTGCAAGGTTCCGGTCCGCATGGCGCGTGCCCGCGGCCGTTATTAGACATTTTTCAGAATTGACTACAAATCCATCCATGCTCGACTCTTCTCGGCGCTTAGCCGGAGTGTTCTACGTGAGTGTGTGGGGTGGTGCGAAAAAAGTATTTGATTGCTGAAAGCGCTTACTTGACCTGCTTGAGAAAGGTTAAGATGTCACTGGAGCCGCTGGCGGACCTTCGCCAATAGCTCCGCTGGCTGAGCGAATAGTCAGGTTCAGTATCCCAAGCGCCATGACCAGAATCCACATGAAAGGCACGGCTATGAATATCCAGAAGATGCCGCACAGCCAAGTGACCAAGCGTCTAAAGGCTTTCCACTCCAAGGAATCCAAGCTTTCTCACCTCCTCAACCGATAGTACAGCATCTCGTTGCGAGCCCTCCAGCCAATTTCCTAGCGTGAACTATTAGCGGGTTTTTCAGAATTCGACTCAAATCATTGACTAATCCCTACTTCCGAATGTGATAATGGCGAGGTATGGACGGCAATTCTCTTCGAACGGAAGGTACACCGCTCCCCAACGGAAGGTGACGATCCATCCCAAAACTGATGCGACGATAGATTAGAGGAACAATCGAATGTGGCGGATTAAGGCAAGGTAGTCGCCTGTAGTCAGGCAAAGCAAGGCAAGCAAAACAGGAATGTGCCTCTTGAGTCTCTCCTTCGCGACGAGCATCAGCTGAACCTCAGAATTCTCGTACTCAAAATTGCACTTAGGAATTATTTCGTGCTTGGATGGATTGAGACTCGATAGGGATGAATTGGTCAAAGAATTGAGTACAATTTTGAAAAATCGGCTAATAGCCCGTCGCTTCACGGCAATGCTACGGACAGAAAAAGAGGTGATTCAATGCATAGAAGAAGCGAAGCGCTGGTTCTCTTGACACTCGCAGCAATCGCGGGGGGCTTGGGCGTTCTGGCGCAGACATATGCTGCTTCAAGCAACAACACAAGCACCGCACCGAACGATTCCATCGCACTATATGCTCTCGACATCTCAAATACGCAAAGCAACTCCACATGCCCTCAACCACCATTACGGATGGCTAGTCAGAGTGGAACTCCACCTTGGATGGCTAATCTCACGGACGAGCAGCAACAGACATTGAATGAGACAGTGAAGAACTTACAGGCGTCAGGAGCAACACGCGAACAGATCAGGACGGCGGTGAACGAACTGCTCACACAATGGGGAATCAACATCCCTCAGCAAACTGACACTCCACGCCCAGAACCGCCTTGGATGGCCAACCTAACAGATGAACAAAAACA
>CAZYOZ010000016.1:0-1815 GCA_964649235.1 uncultured Candidatus Bathyarchaeia archaeon | reverse complement strand
ACAGATGAACAAAAACAGACATTGCAGGACACTGTAGAGAAGATGAAAGCGTCAGGAGCAACGCCTGAGCAAATCAGGAACGCTGTAGACGAACTGCTGATGCAATGGGGCGTAGAAATCCCACAATGCCAATAACCGTCGACGCGACGACAACGAACACCAAACAACCACTCTTTTTTGATAAAGCGCATGTGAACAGTTGATGTGCTCCATATCATGTTATGCCATGATATGGTTGAGGAGATTTGACGGGAAAGATGGATGCCTTGGTCGAAAGAAGGCAAGTACATGACTTCGTGGACAATTCTTAGTTCAGGTCTCTGAACAAGACCTTACGATAAGGATGAATGGATCTGTGGTAGCTTCCATAACGCTCGGCAATGTCAGACGAGGCGCATAATCTGCGCGAATACGCGACGAGGGATCTCAAGAATAGAAAATAGGGGAGAGACTAAGTCTCTGCGCGCCCATCAAATAGTGTCAAAACTGGCGGGTAAGCAATTGCTTCGACTTGTCGCTGAGTTGTTCCCGAATTTCCTTATTGCCTGCAAGTAGGCCCACGAACGCGCCGACGGCGAAGACCAAGCCTAGGGCTGCGATCCAATTCTTTTCACCATTCATTACGATGTCACACTCCTTTCACATTCACCGTTCCGAAAAACGGCAAGACGAAATTTAGGGATTATTTCGCAACGTGATGGATCGAGACACGATAGGTACAAATTTGTCATAGACTTGTGTCTCTTTCTGAAGAACTCACTAATTCAGACATCATCGCTGACGGTGCAACAAGGAAGGAACGCGCGCATGGTGAATCCTAATCAGTCATCTTTGCTGTGCTCTGGGCAGTGTCCTGCTGATTGGGGCCTGAATTTGCTCGGCGTGAATCTTGATTGGCGGGAATGTGGGAAAGTACTATAGTAGTTCTGGCCTTTACGTGTGCGGAGAAATGTAGATGCGTTACGGGCTTTACGTACCGAACTTCGGCGTATCTTCTTTCGCTCGCACGTTGGCTGACTTGGCTCGCGACGCGGAAGGGTCTGGTTGGGATGGGTTCTTTCTCTGGGACCACATCATAGAATGGGACGAACGGGTTCCGATTGTTGACTCTTCCACTGCCTTAGCCGCAATAGCCATGAACACTAAACGCATACGAATTGGGACCACAGTTACGCCCCTGCCTCGCCTTCGGCCATGGGAGGCTGCCCGCAGGACAGTGTCACTGGACCATTTGTGCAACGGGCGGCTCACGTTGGGCGTCGGGTTAGGCGGCGCTGAAAGTACTGACTATGAAAGGTTCGGCGAATCTGCAGACAACAACGTGCTCGCCGAGAAACTTGACGAGTCATTGGACATAATCACAGGCCTGTGGACAGGGAAGCCTTTCAGTTACAGAGGCAAACACTACCGGGTGAAGAAGACGGCGTTCTTGCCAATGCCAAAGCAGAGGCCTCGCATCCCGATCTGGTGCGGAGGCTTCTGGCCAAACAAGGGCCCATTCAAGCGAGCCGCAAGGTGGGACGGGATCATTCCACTCAAAGTTGAGAAGGGCGGGCTTCATAGACCTACCCCGGATGACGTGAGGGACATCATTGCGTACGTGAAGAAGCGTCGAAGAGCCACAACACCCTTCGACGTGGCCATAATCGGTTGGGGAACCGGTAAGAATCCAACTAGGGATCGAAAGAGGATAACACCATACATCAACGCTGGAATGACTTGGTGGCTGGAAAGCCTCTACGGCTGGCGTGATTCACCGAAGCACATGAAGAAACGGATCCTCAAAGGCCCGCCCGAAGCATAGATCAGTTAGAC
>CAZYOZ010000015.1:0-33675 GCA_964649235.1 uncultured Candidatus Bathyarchaeia archaeon | reverse complement strand
GAATGGTTCTGGCAAGACGACTCTGCTTAGGCTCCTTGCTGGACTCGATATGCCTAGTGACGGCAAGATCCTGATCGACACGAAAGCTGTGACAACTGAAGAGCTCAGATGCCACTGTACGATGGTATTCCAGAAGACCATCATGCTTGGAGGAAAAGTCTATGATAACATCGAATACGGTCTGCGCGTTAATAGAGTTCCGCGGCGAGAGGTACCTGAGAGAGTCAAGTCTGCGCTGGCGTTTGTGAACCTCGATGGATTTGAGAAGAGGAAGGCACGTAAACTATCAAGCGGTGAGCAACAGCGTGTAGCCCTGGCGCGCGCATTGGCACTTGAGCGTGCTGTTCTGCTTATCGATGAGCCCAGCGCAAACCTGGATCCTGCTAACACGATCATCATCGAACAAAGCATAAGAGAGGCGGCTCGCTCTCGCGTAATCATACTAACCACGCACAATCTCGCGCAGGCAAGAAGAATGTCTCATAGCGTCATCCATCTATATCAGGGGAACGTGGTCGAACAAGGGGAGACGGCTAGTTTCTTTGCTCATCCACGCGATGAAAGGACTAGACTTTTCATCAACGGCGAGCTGCAATTCTGAAGCGAATCACATTGACTCGCAGATCTAGAGAACTTGTACCCTATTATTCAGTAGCGTTAGGCTGGGAGAGCCGAAAGATCATTGGCGAACCTGAAGCTGACATGTTGCGAGCGATAGAGCGAACAGGGAGTTTCACTAGCGCGGCGCAGTCTCTTGGAATGTCATATGCCCACTTGTGGAATTCAATTTCACACATTGAACAATCGTTGGGCGCTAAAATTGTTAGAGCTGAGAGAGGCGGGGCGAGAGGAGGGATGGCTAGCCTCACTGAGGAAGGCATCCATCTCCTTCAACAATACAATAGACTTGAATCCCGAGTAGCACATTTCGTTACTGGAAAGATCATACGAGAACCTCAAGTTGAGGCAAAACCTAGTCTAACTTTCGTTGGAAGCCACTGCATCGTTGTCGAGCGACTGCTCCAGATCCTGCATAGCAAGCATTTGAACATGACCTATCGAACAATGAATGTCGGTTCTCTGGGGGGCCTCACAGCAATGATGCTGAGAGAAGCGGACATAGCAGGGATTCATATCTTTGACGAAGAGACACAGAGCTACAATCGCTCGCTTCTATCCAAATACTCCTTGTCTAGCACATGCGTGCTGATCGGAGGATATACTAGGCAGCAGTGTCTCATGGTCAGAAAGGGAAATCCGAAGAAGATCAAAGGTGTAGATGACCTTCTGCGCGGTAACGTGAAGCTGGCAAATCGTAACCTTGGGTCTGGGACGAGAATACTGCTTGACCACAAACTACGTGAACTTGCGCGAGCCATAGGCGCCGATTTCGGCAAACTAACGAAACGGATCAGGGGTTATGGGATGGAATTAATGACCCACCATCAGGTGGCGAGGGCAGTCTTGTCAAAACGGGCAGATGTGGGAGTGGGCTTGACTCCGGTGGCATGCGAGATGGGTCTCGTTGCAATTCCCATAGCTGTGGAGGAATATGACTTCGTTGTCGAGAGGCGGCGGAGAAACCCCTTCGTGGGCGAATTTGTCAGTTTCCTGTCGCGCAAGGGATTCCAGAGACATGTCGAAGCTACAACGGCGGGCATCGCATTTACCTCCAACAGCGGCAAAATTTTGTCCTGACCGCTTATCCCCCCCATGGCTATTATCGTATCCAATAGACAAGTTGCTTTTGAGTGGCAGAATAAACGACAGAGGTGAAGGGTGATGAAAGCTATTCGCGTACACGAATTCGGGTCTTCATATGCTTCGTCTGGCCGAAGAGGGTACTGCTCCAAGCTCTAATCCAAAAAATAGACATCGTGTACCGCAGGCTCCTGACAGTTGGCTCAGCCTTTATGATCTGACGGACCTCATTCAGGATTTCCGGATCGAAGGAACCGTCGAGCAATACTTGCATTCCGTTGACTAATAGCTTCCAGCGCATTCATCCAAAGAAAACTGCTATCATGACTGTGTTTGCATCAGCAAGTGCAGTTGAAGGTCGATGCGGGAAAAGAGTCTATGCCGATAATAACAAAGAAATCTCGAATCGCAGGTTTGCCTGAGTTTCAAAGATTCGTCAGTCCGGCTTCATTGAAAGTATGCGTGTCACCTCAAGGGCGAATATGTGCGGAATTTCTTCTTGCGGTCCGTTCGTATCCGAATGTCGGGTTGGTTCTTGGCCGGAATGCTTAACCATCCAAATTGCCAATTTTCCTAATCGAAGATAGGGCGGACTAAGGTTTCGTGACTGTTCTAAAAGACTCTCTTGGGCGCGTTGCGCGCAAGCTTAGAATATCGGTCACGGACCGTTGCAACTTCCGCTGCCAGTTCTGTATGCCCAAGACGCCTATCTGGCTGCCCCACAGCGAAATTCTCACATACGAAGAGGTGAACCGCGTGGCTACTCTTTTCGCTGAGATGGGAGTAGAGAAAATCAGGCTGAGCGGCGGCGAGCCTCTGATGCGCCGCGACGTTGAGAAGCTCGTAGAGCTTCTATCCCGGATACCTCGAATACAATCAATCAGCATGACAACGAACGGTTTCCTGCTTGAGGAGAAGGCTGCGGCTCTCAAGAGGGCAGGCTTGAGAAGCGTAACAGTAAGTCTTCATAGCCTGAAGCCCGAACGTTTCAGCGAGATCAGCGGCGGCGGGCCGTTCGAAAAAGTATTGGCCGGAATCAAGGCCGCGAAAGAAAATGGCTTCAATCCCGTGAAGGTCAACGCTGTCATAATACGTGGGTGCAACGAGGACGAGATAGTTGACTTGGCTTCACTCGCGTACTCTGGGGATGTGACCGTCCGGTTCATAGAGTACATGCCCTTCGACGGAGAACGGCTGTGGGAAATGGAGAAGGTTGTGAGCGGCAAGGAGATAGTTGAACGAATTCGACGGGAATACGATCTTAGCCCAGTGCCACGTGAACCAGGAAGCACGGCCAAACTCTACAGATTCCCGGATGGCCGCGGCGAGATCGGCGTAATCACATCCATAACCGAACCGTTCTGCTCGGATTGTGACAGGATACGCCTGTCTGCTGACGGGAAAATAGTCCCATGCCTCTTCGACAAGGCAGGATATGACCTGAAGCCGCTCCTGAGAGGCGGGGCGTCGGACGAGGCATTGGTTGAGTTCATCTGGGATGCTGTTCAGCGCAAGGCACCGGGAGTTGAAACGCTCTTAAGGAAATTCAACGCGCTCCAGCACGTCCGACCCATGCACACAATCGGCGGCTAGCTAACCAAATTCAAAAGCCCCATGGATGTTTCTTCTGAACAAACGACCCTGTTGACTAGTTGGATCATGCTTTGGGTTGTTAACTGAGCGGTATGTGACAGGCCTTCCTCTTAGTCAGGCTCGGCCTTCATTCCGCGGTTTGAATCTGCAATCTTCCAGAGCTTTCTCTCAAGCCGAGCTTCGATTATTGAAGTCTGCCAACTCGTAATGAGGTAAATGTAAGTGTTAATTCCTGAGACCGCGTCGAAGATGAAAAGCAGTTTGCCTATTGTTGTGTGAGGCGTTATATCACCAAAGCCCACCGTGCTGAAAACGGTAATTGTCCAGTAGAAAGAGTCAAACAATGTGTGTTTCTCGGTATAAGAGAAAATGATAGTGCTAAAGACGATCAAAGTCACGATGTAGGCTATCGCCCATTTCCTTCGGCGCGCGCTGTCAAAGAACGTGTGCGTAGGTTTCTCAAGGGTTATCCTCTTCACCAAAGCGCCTCTAAGTGACTAGAAGATACGTTTGTCTTAAGAGTCTTGGGAAGTCTTTGTTCGACTCGCGCTCTGAACTATGGCTAGCCGCTTGCAGTTCTCCATGACTTGATCTCAGTACTTCAGCTGGGTGTTTTCCGATCTAGTTCCATGCGTGGACGAATGTGGTTGGGTAATCGGCATCCCTACAATCGGGAGTGTTGGTTTCCTTTAAGCCTATGAAAATTCTCTCCCTATTCCTGATTTCGCCATTGAAGCGTTCCGCTCTCGGAGATTTTTCATGGCGGCCTCTGAATGCGGATTTGTCATGAGGCCTATCGAAATCCGGAGGGAAGAAAGTTAGATTAGACTAACTTTCTGCGACTGATAAAAAACATTATTGCGATAACGGCCCTACTGAAAAGTCGCAGTTTCCGAGAAGCGGGCCCCAAGCGGAGTGATGTTGCCGTCTGTCATTATCCAGGAGGTGTGTTAGGTCAGAATGTACGTATAAATGGGCGATTCTGCGGCAATTTTATAATGGATGGCTCACGGTAGCTTCTTGCAAACTAGGTACCACCAACATCTCTCTAGTTACCCAAGCGCAGAACAGCATGATGAACGATGGGCGAACCCAGTCTCGTCAGAATCGGCAAGAAACCTGTGATGAACTACGTGACCGCGTGCGTCACACTCTTCAATTCGGGTAATGGAGAGGTCATGGTCAGGGCCAGGGGCCAAGCGATCGAAAGGGCCATTGACACAGTTCAGATGTTGAAGCGGGGTTTCCTGAAAGACGTGGTCATAAAGAAGATCAACGTTGGCTCCGAAGACGTTATCCGAATGGACGGCACGCGAGGCAACATATCGATCATCGAGATCATACTCTCGCAGCAATGATTCCACGCGCCATCCGACACTAAGGTGATGGCCTCGGTCTTCCCTGAAGACTTCTTATGCACGCGAGGATGTTCCGGCCCTGGCTGCGTAAATGGCTACAAGTACTGTGAGCAGCACAATGCCGGTGATCAGTAGAGCCGCTATTAACCCTCCAAGCGGCCATAGAATCACTCGGAATACCAAGCTACCTCACCTCGCAATTCGCCCCGGTTGGCTTTGGGAAAGAATATTGTTTGTAAACGATTGAACAGGATGATTCATTCTCTGAATGAATGAGAAGCTGGGCATGCAATAGTTGGGCGACTTCGACCAGGCGCTAATCGTGTTGCTGCTCGGCCTTGCAAGCTTCTTCTACACGATGGCGGGCTTTGCCGGTGGGTCCACGTTTACAGCAATTCTAATCCTGATAGGCCTAACGGCTGGTCAAGCAGCGTTGGGCGGCCTGGTCTTCAACGTATTCTCTGCAGTCAGTTCGTTGACTAGGTGGCGCACGCACTTCTCGAAAGAATTCGTTTGGTTTCTGGCAGGCTCGGTTCCTGCGGCCTTCTTTGCTGGACTGCTTGTTTTGCCCGATGCTCTGCTACGTGCTGTAATGGGAGCCGTGATTGCCGCGGGCGGTGTTTCGGTGATCTTGGCCACCTATCCGTTGGGTGTGGCCAGAATTAGATGGCCTGCAAGGATCTTGGTTGGTGCGCTGATAGGCACTGTTGCAGGGCTGACCGGGATTGGCGGAGGCGTGTACTTGGCTCCAGTTCTGATATTGGGCGGAATCGCCAAACCCAAGAATGCTGCGGCCACAACCACTGTCTTCATTCTTCTGAATTCAATTTCTGGAATAGTTGCCAGAACACCGCGACTGGGCGTTCTTCTTTTCTCAAGCCCCATCCTCATGGCAACGATACCCACTGTCCTAATCGCGGCACAAATTGGAAGTTACCTAGGGTCCCGTAGGCTTACTCAAACAAACGTGAGGCGCACCATCGGCGTGGTTCTCATAACGGTCGGTGCGTACATAACGGCGACAACACTCTGACAGCCTTCCATCAGAAAGCTGAATGTAAGTCTTTTACAAGATTCACGCCAAGCGGCAAAGAAAGTAACCTCGCAACTCAAATAACACCAGGAAATTCCTCGATTGGCCGTCGTGCCTAACTCAATGCCTACTCGACTACTTGCTCGGCCCTTTGAAGAGCTGCCAAACCAAGAACCCAACGGCCGCAACCCCAAAGGCCAGTATGCCCACCTCGTCTACCCGCCAATTGAAAGGCGGAAAATCGATGTGGCTGAATGGTGCACGAAGCCACTCGGGGTGAGTTAACTGAACCGCAATAACATAGAGCCAGACTAGTAATCCGAACACAAACATAGTCAAGGCTACTGCCTCGAGTGGCCTAGATTGCGCGTGGCTGTTCAGCAAGAAAAGTCACAAGTTCCCCTAACTTGTTGGGTCAGATAGCGGCCAAGCTTCTCAATTCGAGATTTCTTACAGACGTAGTTATATCAACTAGCGTTTCAATTGGCACATTCTTCTCCAATGTTACGGCTAGGTATTTGTCGTTGAGCAATATTATGAGTTCGATGAACTTCTCATAGCTTACCGCTATGTATTCAGCCGGGCCGGCCCAGCGGCTCACCTGCCGACTCATCTCGGTTATGTACTGGGCACGTAGCTCCAACAGTAACCGGTCGTCCTGTTCAGGCGTGATACTCTCAACACTTGGCCGCATCTGACAGAAGATTACCTGCCCCTTGTTCGTCGCTAAGCCTGCCCACCTTATGTTCGGGTTGATTGCAAAAACATCCTCTGGCGTGAGCCTCGGCATGACTTCCATCCTCGGTAGATGTTCCCTTTCTAGCTTTTACGGGCAATATGGCTGCCGCAATTATAGTCATTACAATCCGAAGTGGAAACCCCTAGTGTCACTGCAGAAGACTCGCTTCGCTTTGGCCCAAAAGTAGCCGGTCTCGTTCAATTGCGCAGCTAATGGCGTCCAAGCTCGGAACAGTCAGATCCACATTTGCATGGAATGCTATCATCGCGGCAATGGAAAGATGGACGCTTTGACGGGAAAGCCTTTTGATTGGGTACAATGGGTCGTGGGCTTGGATCGATCTCGCAAAAGAAGGGGCGGCGCTGCTTTTGAAAAGAACGACGTTGACGGGCTTGGCTACCGTACTCGTTCTCTTGGGTTTGGCTGTGAGCCTTTCAAGCCCAGTCCACGCCCAGCCATCCATCCCATTCGACGGCTTGAGGCTTGTCTACTTCTCAGAGACGACGCAAGTTGTCCAGGAAAAACTGGGTCTGTATGCCAGCGGTTGGGCTAAACTTGTCTTTCAGAATGTCTCCGGGACTTCCGCGAAAATGGTCATAGACGCCAACGGGACTGTCAGTCAGAACGGTGAGCAGCAACCTGAGAAATTCAACGCGACCGTTGATTTTCCAACAGATCGGGATACACTCATTTTCCTTCGGAACGGTGGTCAACAGGATATCACCATTTACGCGGGCCCGTCTGGCCTAACGATCCCAAGCCTGCCTGGGGTAACGGTAGACCTGACCAGAACTTGGAATCTGCATGACAAACCCCTCATCAGGGCACCGGTAGGCAGCTTCTCAGGTTACCGGTACCACACAGCGATGAAATCGCTTCCACTCCCAGTGGGCGGCACCGTCGACCTGGACTTCTACGCCTCCTATGAAATGACCACGCAAGTGCTCATGGCCGCGGAAGTCTGGGCAAGCATCAGCGGGTTCACAGAGATGATCGCCCACACCGAGCTACGGGAAACCAACCTGCTCTCAGAAATCGGGCCCTCCGAGTGTTTCATAGCAACCGCAACTTTCGGCTCCGAACTGGCACCCCAAGTTCAATTTCTCCGAAACTTCCGCGACCAGAGAATTCAGAAGACCTTCGCTGGATCCAACTTCATGTTGGCATTCAACCTATCGTACTACTCGTTCAGCCCAACTGTCGCAAGCATGGTCTACTCAAACCAGGAATTAAGGTCAGGGATGCAAATTCTGCTTCTCCCGCTAATCACCATTCTTGAAGCCAGCTCCACAATGTTCGGGGTCCTAACCTACCAGCCTGAGCTTGCCGCCTTATTCACAGGCTTGGCTGCAAGCGCAATGATAGCGGTCGTTTATCTTTGGATTCCTTCTATCTTGATTTCCCGCCGCTACAGCAAACATGTTAAGCGCGTCGTAAAGAGCTCAATTATCGCGCTTCTGGCAGGAATCATTGTACTTGCAATCGCGGAGCTTCTGGCCAATTCATTGCTGGCCGCGATCAGCTCGGCGACCATAGTATTATCTAACCTTGCTCTATTCGCTGCGCTGCCATGCATCCTCCTCAGCCGGCGCTCAGTCAACAGATAGGTTCCAGACATTCTATCTCTGCCTCTAACCGCGTCTCTAGCTTGCCGCCTTTGCTCATGGCAAGGCATATTTTGATTGCCGCCATAGTGCGGGACGATGATTATGGAAATCAAACGTGTAGCAGTACTCGGCGCGGGCTTGATGGGCCATGGTATTGCTCAAGTCTGCGCTCAAGTTGGAAAGTTCGACGTCACAGTGCGTGACATCGAGCAACGATTTATCGACAGTGGAATGAAGATGATCCAAGACAGCATCCAACGCTTTGTCAAGAAAGGTGCAATAAGCGAGAGCGACGCCAAGGAAACGCTAGCGCGGATTCACTCGACCCTCGACTTGAAGGAAGCTGTTCAGGACGCAGACCTAGTCATCGAGGCGATTACGGAGAACCCACCGCTCAAGAAGTCTGTCTTGGCGGAGGTCGACAAGTATGCACCATCTCACGCAATCATTGCGTCGAACACGTCATCAATAAGCATCACCGAAATCGGGGCCGCGACAAAGAGGCCGGAGAAAGTCTGTGGGATGCATTTCTTCAATCCACCTCAGTTGATGAAGCTGATCGAGATTATCAGGGGCCTGAAGACTGCAGATGAGACCGTGGAGACGATCAGACAGGTTTCGTTGAAACTCGGTAAGGAACCGGTTGTTGTCAAGAAGGATACTCCAGGATTCATTGTGAACCGGATTCTCATCCCGGCGCTGAACGAAGCGGCCTTCCTAGTCGCCGAAGGCGTGGCTGATCCCGAGGATATCGACAAGGCCTGCACCTTAGGCCTCAACTGGCCAATGGGTCCGTTGAAGCTACTTGACTATGTGGGCATTGATACAACGCTCTTCATCACGGATGTGATGGTGAATGAAACCGGCGACCCGAAGTTCCGTCCCAGTAACCTACTAAAGCAGATGGTGCGCGCAAACCTCCTAGGTAGGAAGACCGGACGAGGATTCTACGACTGGACAGAGAAGTAAGAGAGGTCCTCAAATCCACTCTAAGCCCAAGCCCGCAAACGCGACGAGGCTCATCCGGATAATCCGGCCCAAGAAGACCGAAATCAGGAACAGCCATAGTGGTATTCCCATGGCTCCTGCCAGAAGTCCCGCAATGTCGAAGGTTGGGTTTGGGGGCGCGGATAGCAGAAAGAGAACTATTGCCGCTCGCCACGGATGCTTCATTTGTCTCTGCGCCCACATGTAAAGGCGAGTTGTCTGAAGAGCAGTCTTTCCCGTGCGCCCAACCAGAAAAGCCACAGATTCGCCAAGAGCAGAACCCGCGGCCGCTGCTAAGATGACCCCCCAAATGTTGAGTGCCTGTGCCAAGCGGGCAATGATCGGATAGTAGGGAATTGGAAGTAGGACGCTCGCGTTTGCGATTCCTGCCAGGAGGAAGGCGCTGAGATATCCCCAGCGTCCCAAGTGGCGAACTAGGTCTGGGGGAAGCAGCAGGTAGGCTACCACGTTAAGAATCAGGGCTGGAACGCCGATTAGTACGGGTTGCAACCATTTGCGTCCGCTCCTTTGGTTGGACGGAGGTGGGTTAGGGGCAGTCATCTCTGGTCTATCATCGCCTGTAAGAGGGAGGGTGGAGAAGTGCTTCAACGTAAAGAGGTTTGTTTCAAGGGAAAGCTCGAGGACCTTGAACTCCAACTATCTTGAGGCCTTCTTTTCGGCTGACGAAGACTAGGATGAAACCGAGGCCTCCCGCAAGGACATCGGCCATTGTGATAACCGCGAATAGCATAATAGTAAACCGAAAAATGGAAAGCAAGTTAGCCTCCACCAGTTCCAACAGGGCAAGAGTGCGTTCTAAGGAACATTGCATATTATTGGCAAAGTCATGCTCCGTCGGTGCATGTTGCGGTAATGTTTCCATCCGGTTTTCTCAAACAACCATTATAACGATGGCGCAAGCTCCTTTGAGATGGTTTTCAAGAGACGAGGATCGCTAGGGTTTGCTCAAGAGCACTTCGATGAAACGATTCTACTTGGCCACTCCCACAAGATATGAGGATCAAGTCCTCGAGAACCTCGGTACACTTGGAACCGTCCAGTTAATCACCGATTATACAATCAAAGGTTTCAAGAGAGTCGACACCGTTGAGAAATGCGAGAGATATGTGAAACTCCAGCAGAGAATGACATCTATCCTGTCAACTCTCCGACCTGAGAGAGTGCCGAAGAAAGGCTTCATACAATGGCTGAAGGAAAGCTTTGGCAAGCCGATGCAGAGACGAATTGTTGTCCCGCGGGTAAGTCTAGACGAGATTGAATCGCATGTTCTCGAAATTGAAACGAGGCTAGATGACCGACTCGGAAAACTGGAGAAGCTGCGCTCTGAGCTGAAAAGCCTCAAAGCCATAGAAGAAAGGCTCCTGACTCTTCGGAAGCACGGACTCACAGCAGATGCTCTTGGTGATTTTGAGAATATCTTTGTAAAAGCGGGTTTCATGAATAGAGCGTTTTCGGCGAAGTTCCAGAAATATGCCGAAGGAACTAGTGTGAGATTTGCGAAGTGGCCGGACACACGGGAAGAGGATTTTGTAGTAATTTTGGGACTCAACCAAGACAAGTCTTACACGGAAGAGACGTTGATACGACTCAACTTTGCGGAGTTGACCCTCCCTAACGGAATCACGCCCGATCCAACGCAGGCGCTAGATCAGAACCGGGTCTCCACGGCAAAGGTCCAGCAAGAGATCGATGAACTTGAGAAAGACGTAAGGAGCATCTGTCAAGAGTTTCAGAAAAAGGCGGCTGGTTTTGAGCCTGTAGTTCGCCGGGCTCTTAGCGTGGAAGGTGGTCGGTCAGCCTTCAGCCGGACCGGTACGCTAAGCCTAGTTCATGGGTGGATTCCCGCGGAACAGCAGGAATCCCTCAGGAGCACTATTGCGGCTTCAACAAGTGGAACTGTTTTTCTAAGGTTCGACGACCCCGACCCCGATGACGAGCCTCCCGTGCAACTCAGCCATAGAGGAGTGACAAGGTCTTTTGAACTGTTTACGAAGTTAAGGGGAACACCACAATACGCGGAGCTTGACCCCACTGTGATTGTTACAGTTCTCTTCACGATCATGTACGGAATGATGTTCGGAGACATCGGGCAAGGAGCCGTACTTTTGGCGATGGGTTTGATTTTCAGCCGTTTTCAACGAAGCTTCTTGGGTATTCCGGCCAGAGCAGTGGGAAGGCTGGGAGGGATACTAGCCACTTGCGGCATTTCAGCTATTTTCTTCGGGGCTCTCTATGGTGAGATCTTTCTCTTCGAGGCTTTCCATCCAATTTTCGTGAACCCGATCGAGAGTCAAAGTACTATGATTGTAGTGGCGCTGCTGTTCGGGATTGTCCAATTATCCTTAGGCCTAGTTCTCAAGATTGTGAACCTACTTAGAATGAGAGCCACGATTGAAGCTATCTTCGGGGGGGTTAGACTTGTTTACTACGTTGCGGGTGTTGCGTTGGCCGTGAAATATGTGACAAGCATGTCATTCGGAGTCTTCACTGAGAACCTCTGGCTCACGATTGTAGCTCTCGCGTGCCTAGTCATGTTGTTCTTCTCCCCTACCATTGAGAGCGTCATCAAGCATGAGGGCAGATTTGGCGAAAGCATAATGAAGGGTGCCTCGGAGTTCATCGAAACGTTCCTGTCATATTTGACTAATTCAATTTCCTATGTGCGGTTGGCGGCATTCGCTATAGCCCATTCAGCTCTGGGCATATCAGCAGTCATACTGGCGGCGACAATCGGGGTTCTACCCGGTTTCATCGTCATGAATTTCCTGGCTATGACGATCGAGGCGCTCGGTGTTTTCATACAATGCATGAGGTTAACTTACTACGAGTTCTTCACAAAGTTCTACTCTGGCAACGGAGTTCCATATCGTCCGTTCTCGCTCCCGGGAATCTTCGGAACCGTTAATTAATCGGGTGCTACGCCTGTGGGCGAGGTCTCGTTGAACCGTCAAACAAAGCGGATGTGGACAAGAAATCTGCTTCTGTTGACGCCCTTTCTCGTTGCGTTGTTCCTATTCACGTTCTCTGTTGCAGCATCGTTCGCCCAAGAGACTCCCACGACCCAAGCGACGGGGAACTTCGATATACTTGGCGCTGGCTTGGCTGTCGGTCTTTGTGGCATAGGCGCTGGCTTGGCTATCTACGGATCTACGTCAGCTGGTCTAGCAGCTATGGTCGAAAGGCCTGAGCTTACGACGTGGGTTCTGGTTTTTGCAGGTCTGGGCGAAGGGATAGCCATCTACGGATTGGTCGTGGCCATACTGATTCTGGGCAGACACTGAGGTAGTAGGCCCGGCCGCCCTATATTCCGAATAATCCTTTCGAAATCTCTTCCTCGCTCAAGTTGAGTTGCTTGCCGGTCACGATCGAAACCAGATTCTTTGCCTCGCATTCGCAGAGAAGAAGGTACGCCACAATGTACCCTGCTTGAAGCGGGTGGGTTCTCAAAGCTGCGGATGCATCGTCGTAGAGCTGCCTGAAGAAAAGCCGTTCGAGAGGCAACGATGAACCGCTCTTTAGCAAGCTCACAGCCTCCGAGGCAAGCCTCGAATAAGCCGTAGTCAGTATGCTTGGAGCGTCTTCAAGTCGGCTTTGGACCACAGAACGCAACGTTGTCTTCGGAAGATTGTGGGACAGAGGGATGACTGCTTCTTCGATCAGCCTTGAGGGAGCCTCCCTAGCTTTCAGGGAAAACGCGATGAGCAAATTCCTCAGGTCCATCTCTTCCCCTACAAGATCCTTCATGCCCACCACTTTTACGACCAGTTCCCAGACTCTGCTGAAGTAGATCTTATCGAGAGTTGCCTCCAGGATCAAAGTTGTTCCACTTTCTCTGTATGGTTGAAGTTTGTCGAGCAGTGGATAATATGGAGTGTCGCGGAGGAGGGATGCCACCTCATCCACGTCCTTGGCTTTCACGAGTGCGGGGAAGTTTACCAGGCTATACTCCCTTGGTAGAGGGATCAGATTCGGTTCCTCCGCGCTCTGACCGTGCTTTGCCCTAATTATCCTCTTTATGTTTTCCACATCGAATCTCGCACAGTACCTACTAAGCAGATCCTGCATCTTTCCTTGGGCAGCAAGACGCACAAAGAAGAACCTCTCCACCAATTTCCTAAGAAATACGCCTTCTAGAGTTCTGGCGTCCTGCTCTTGTGTGGGCAACTGGCCTATCTCAGTCGCGTAGTCAGTTTTCATTAGATTATCGGAAACATCTCTAAGCTTTCTCGCCTTGGCCAGAAGTTGGATGTCACGCGGTGCTATGAGATGCGTTCGCAATCCATGAACTCTTGTGAGGAGATAAATGCTAGCTCCTCGTCTCATCCGGTTTGCCCTCTGATCACCGCTTTTACTCGTTTGGCTCTGAAGAATTCTTCAAGTGTCTCTTCCTCAAGCCTGCCGTCGATGTATCGAATCATTTCCTGCAATTTCGGTATGATGACTCTCTCGAGAGCGTTGACCTTCCGGTTTGTCAACATAAGCTCTTGGGCGATGATTTCTATCCTTCCTTCCGCTTCAGTTATGTCAAGCAGTTCTCTCATTAGTGCAGTTAGTTTCTCTGCAGCGGTGTATGCGGAGGCATTTGTCACTGAAGTGATTGCTGGCATCTTCCCGGCCACGATCTCAGGTACGAGGACTCCCATGACGCTGCGAGGTCTCACCCTCGCATCGAAAGGTCCCACGGTGGAGGCTTGAGATTGAAGCTGCGAGTAGCCAAGTGTAATGTAGGCGATCTTTAGCGCCTCGTAGACCTTCATCAAAGATTGCTCAAGTTCGTGTCTAGCCTCGACCTTTGTGAGGAGTCGATTCGTTTCCGCAGCGAGGTTGTCTCTCTTCATTTTGAGAAGCTCCTTGCCGCGTTCTGTGAAGTCAAGCTGCTCCCGTAAACGAAGTAGCACTCCTCTCGTGACAGCGGCTCTACCAGTACTCATCTAAGCCCGGACGCCTGCTCAACGTTTCCTCTTGGGATGATACCTGAGAATGTATTCCTCATGGATCCGCGTCAATGCGTCCTCGGGCAGTATTTCCAACAGCTCCCAAGCCATGTCAAGGGTTTGTTGTATCGTTCTGTTCTCTAGCTCGCCTTGTCTGACGAAACGTGTTTCGAATTCGTCAGCAAACTTCAGATAAAGTCTCTCTTCCTCGCTCAGCCCTATCTCTCCAACTATTCTAGCGAGGTCCCGGGCCTGTCTTCCCCTCGCGTATGTACCGTAGAGCTGGTCGGCTACGTCACCATGGTCCTCTCTCGTCTTGCCCTTCCCAATTCCCTTTCTCATCAGTCTACTTAGGCAAGGTAGGACGTTGATTGGTGGATATATCCCCTTCATGAACATTTCACGGTCTAGGAAGATCTGGCCTTCAGTAATGTAGCCGCTCAGGTCTGGGATCGGGTGTTGTAGGTCTCCACCAGGCATTGTTAGGATGGGCATTTGGGTCAATGACCCTTTTTTACCTTGAATGATTCCAGCCCTCTCGTATATGGAAGCAAGGTCGCTGTACAGGTAGCCTGGGTATCCTTTCCTGCTTGGAACTTCCTCCCTCGCAGCGCTCAGCTCTCTCAGGACCTCCGCGTAATTTGTCATATCGCTCAGTATTACCAGGACATGCATCTCAAGTTGGAAAGCGAGGTACTCGGCGACCGTCAATGCTATTCGAGGAGTGAATAGCCGTTCAATCGCTGGATCATCAGCAAGGTTCAGTATCACGACTGACCGTTCCAATGCTCCAGATTTTCTGAATTCATCTACGAAGTATTCTGCTTCGTCGTGTCGCAGCCCCATCGCAGCGAAGACCAATGCGAACTCCTCCTTTTCGCCTAGGACAATTGCTTGCCGGGAAATCTGTGCAATCAGCCTGTTGTGTGGCAGACCGCTTTCAGAGAATATTGGAAGTTTCTGGCCCCTTACTAGTGAGAGCATTCCATCTATGGCCGAGATGCCGGTTTGAATGAAGTTGTTGGGGTAGACTCGGGACTTGGGATTGATTGGAGCGCCATTAATATCCCCATACTCCTCTGAGACGATTCCTGGCAGACCATCCGTTGGTTCAAATATTCCATCGAACATCCTCCCGAGGAGTTCGCTGGATAATGGGATCTTGAATGCGGATCCTGAGAAGCTCACGATGGAATTCGTTTGAAGCCCCATCTCTCCACCGAAGATTTGGATGACCGCTTTGCCTCTTCCGACTTCGAGAACCCTACCCATCCTCTCAACTCCGTCGGGGGCGCGTACCTTGACGAGTTCATCGTATCCCACCTTTTCGACGTTCTCAACCATTATCAGGGATCCTCTGATTTCACTGAGGCCCCTGTTGATGATCCCATAGGTCTTTGCAAGCATCTTCTAGGGAGCACTCCATCTAAGAATTCAGGTCATATTCCTGCGCGATCCTCATGAGAGCGTCTTGAACCTCCGCCGTGAGTTTGATGACTCCTTCCGTGTCGCTTCTGTCCTCTTTCACTCTCTCCATTCTCTTTATTTGAGGTAGTTCCTTTATCTTCTCGATTGGAACTCCTTCCCGTATTAGTGCCCTAGCCCTATCATAGAAGTCAACAAGCATCTGGAGCATGGCCACCTGCTTCTCCATGTCACAGAATGCGTCGACCTCGTGATAGGCAAACTGTCTCAGAAAAGCTTCCTTTATCAACTCGGCTGAAAGTAGCACGAGCCTCTGATCGTCAGGTAAGGCGCGCTCCCCCATTATCCTCGCTATGGATTCGATCTCTGATGATTCGCCTAGAATTCCAAGCGCTTTGCTTCGTAGTTCTTCGAAGTTCTTGTTGCTCAGTTTTCCCTTCCAGTAAGATGCTATTCTTTCTGCGTAGCTGCTGAAGCTGGTAGCCCAGGCACCCATAAGGCGGTCGGTGTAGAGGCTGTAGCTTTTCAGCCAATGAATGGCTGGAAAATGTCTACTGTAAGCTAGGTCTCGATCGAGAGCCCAGAATACTCCTGTGAATCTCAATGTGTGAATCGTTACAGGTTCGTTAAAGTCTCCGCCCGGAGGCGAGACAGCGCCTATGATTGATACGGACCCAGTTCTAGGCGGTTCACCTAGTGCCGTTACCCTCCCAGCTCTCTCGTAGAACTCTGCTATTCGATCTGGGAGGTAGGCTGGGTACCCGCCTTCTGCAGGCATCTCCTCCAGCCGGCCTGAAATCTCACGCAGGGCTTCAGCCCATCGTGAAGTTGAATCAGCCATGATTGCGACGTCGTACCCTTGATCACGGTAGTACTCGGCCATTGTGACCCCTAAGTATATGCTCGCTTCCCTTGCGGCTACCGGCATGTTGCTTGTATTTGCGATGAGTATCGTTCTCTCCATGAGAGGTCGCTTGGTTTTCGGATCGATTAATTCTGGGAAGTCTGTGAGAACTTCGCATATCTCATTTCCTCTTTCGCCGCATCCGATGTAGACGATAACTTTAGTGTCGCTCCATTTTGCGAGAGAATGCAGCATCACAGTCTTTCCGGTTCCAAACCCACCTGGAATGCTGGCTGTTCCACCCTTAGGCAGAGGAAAGAAAGTATCTATTACCCTCTGCCCTGTCACGAGCGGTTCCTCAAGAGGAATTCTTCCTCCAAGCTTGAACGGTCTTGGAATTCTTATCGGCCACTCCTGCATCAGTTTGAGGCTGAGCGGCCCACCTGGAGTTTCCAGTTGTCCGATCGTCTCTTCAACTCTGTAGTCCCTTTCCTCTATGGAGAGGATTCTTCCCGCGCTGTTTGGTGGAACCATGACCTTATGAATGATTTCCGGAGTCTCCTGAACTGTACCAAGAATGTCTCCTCCGTTGACCTTGTCGCCCCTATTCACTTCTGGTTTGAAATGCCATGGCTTCTCTCTCGGTAGAGTGTTGACTCGAACGCCTCTGCCTATGAAGGGCCCTTTCAACTGTCTAATCGTTTCCAGCGGCCTGCCAATTCCGTCTAAAATATTGTTGAGAAGCCCTGGGCCAAGCTCTGCTACAAGTCGTTTGCCTGTTCCCTTCACGTTCTCTTCTGGGTGAAGTCCGGTCGTAACCTCGTATACTTGAACTGTGAACTCCTCTCCGCTCACTCTTATGACCTCTCCGATGAGACGTTCGTTTCCCACTTCAACTATCTCACCCATCTCGATGTCCGGGATGCCTGATGCAACTACGACAGAGCCGCTTATCCATCTGATGTGGCCCTGCCGATATGAAGTGCTCAATCTTTGCTTTCTCCGAAGAGTATCTTGTAGACCTCTCCTGCAAGCTTGCGCGTCGCGGCCGAGAAGCGGGCGTCCAAAAGATTGTTGTAGGACTGTGCCCCGTCTTCCACGGACACTACGACTCCACCAGAAACTATGTTGGATAGAGTTCCTACTCGGAGCACAACTTCGTCGTTCTTAATCTTGGCTGCTCTCTCTTGGAGAGCCTTTAGCTCCTTCCTAATCGCTTCGACGTCCCTTGAGTTTGCTTCGACGACAAATCTTTTTCCACTCAATGCTTGGATCCCCTCAAGAATCAGCTTGCTCAGAAGTTCACGGTATTCCTGTCCGCCATTCTTGGCAATTTGCGAAATCCTTTTCTCAGCTTCCTCGAATACGCGTTTGCACCATTCTGATTTGAGTCGGAGAAGATTCCCTTTCCAATTCATTCTTGTAATGGCCATGTCAGCCCTTTCTTCAGCCTCCAACTCTGTCATCAGAGTCTTCGTTCTTTCGTTCCTGAGAGCTTCAGACTTTGCCGTGGCTTCAGCTAGGATCCTCTCTGCTTCCCTTTTCGCGCTTTCGATGATCTTCGAGATTTCTTCCTGGGCTTTTCTCTCGATCTCGGTTCTTAATTCCAGAAGACTCAAATCTGTACTCTCAACGTCTCTTTAACCAAGTATGCAATAGCGTTCTCGAAGTTCTGCTGAGCGGTTCTTTCTAGCAGTGCGGTCCTTCGGCTGTACTCTTCTTCGATCTGCGATTTTCTTGTGGTCATCTCTTCCTTTCTGGCTCGCCTGAGCTTTTCCCAATCTGGATCGGAATCTATTGCCTGGACAATCGATTCTGCCTTTTCATGCGCCGCTTTCAGAATGTTCTGGGCCTCTTCTTTTGCTCTCCTAACCTTTTCCTCGGCAGCTCTTTCTTGCTCGATCAGCTCTTGCAGCTCCTTGAGATCCACAGACAAGATTCAAATCAACTCTTGAATTTCAGCTCTGCACCAACGGACTGGCTGATGAGCGTGTGAAGTTCCTTAAGCCTCTCTCCAGTCGGCCCTTCAAAGTCGGGGACTACAGCAATCACGGGTCGTGCTCTGGCTCTAGCCAGAATCGCCTCCCTCTGCTTCTTAAGAGCCACTGATAATTTTTCAGTGATGATTATCACATCATACTTGTCCTCTGTAACAATTCTTTCAAATTCGGAAGCTGCTTCTTGTGCATCCCCGGCAGGGAAGGCTGTGACTCCCGCCAAAATGAATCCGGTAGCCAGATACTTCTCCGCTATGATGGCTACACGGCTATTGGCTCGATCTTGACCCATTTGACCTCCCTCGACGTCGCGTCAAACGGACTTCCTTGCGGTGGGGGAGATGCAAGGTTCTATTGCTATCGTATCTGCGGTAAATACACTATATGATGTCGCTTGAAAGAAGGTGCTTCGCAACACAAACGACCTTCGAGCGTGAGAATAAGGCCGTATAAGGGGTGTCTGACTATCCCTGTAAGATGGTTAAGGATCATAACTTTCCGGGCAGCGTCAAGTCCTCGGTTGATGATAGCTGGGAAGCGACTTCTGGAGTCGATTGATGTGCCTGAAATAGTCTCTTTCGCTGTACGGAAGCAAAAGACGTTGAAGTTATTTGGCAGAATTTCGCTTTCTGGCGCTTGAGCTGACTGAGTTACGGGAGGAAGCTTAGGAGTCTGTTCAGGAGACCACTCTGGTGGGATACATCTCACCCGTCGCAGCAGTGTTCCTGTGGGTTCTGGGGTTAATCATCACAGGCACGGTGGTTTACATGGTATACTGGGCAGCAGTACGCTACCTTTCGTCTCTTGGGGCTTGGGTGTTAGCCGCATTACTCTTCATGGCGGGGGTTGCCATATTGGTGTTCTGGGCTTTCGCGCTTTCACGCGGTGTTTTAGCCGAAACACAGGAGTAGAATCTTAACCCCCTGAAATGTCAGGAACATTCGAAAGATTAACTCCTCGAGACTTGCTTGCGTTTTGTATCAGATAGCGCTCTCTGTTTCCGATCTTGATTCCTGCGGCTTAGGGATCTCTTGCCGTCTAAACTATGTGCAACCTGATGATGTGTGGAAGATTTTCATGCCTCATTGAGAAGCCTTGCCCAAACCTCTGGAAGGCTCGGTTTCCATCGCGAGTCAGTTGGGCTTTGCTATGTTTTCTCTGAGCACCGTGACATAAGACCAGTGGTCTGGCTAGGAGGCTTCTCCTGACCTCGCCCGGTACACTAGGACGTACCCGACTCCTCCTAGGGATATGCCCAGAATCGTGACAACTGCGAAGAATGTGATAGGAATCAAAAGGTTCCCCAGGATTGACTCTTGTGCTTGCTCCAATGTAAGCCCCATGCCGCCTAGACGGCTCGGGAGGGTGGCTACTGCTGTTAGGTAACCGGCATAGATTACCAGCCAAGAAGTGGCTAGTATGCCCACATTGCTGAGGATCAAGTGCAACCACGCTAGCGATTGGTTACTCCCTCCGTATGGGCGCTTCAAATTTACCTCCAAGTATTGGTAGAAGAGTGCGGTCACCGCCATGCCGACGACACCGACAATTACGTAGGCAAAGTATCCAAGCACGATCCAAATGCCGGGAACTGTCGCGGAGATTAGGAGCGAAACTCGCATAGGCAGAACCCTCATCTCCCCCAAGAGAAGGAAGATGCTGAGCAGAACGGTCAAACCTCCCTGAATAATCGCAGCCCAGACAAACCGAGTTGCCCACTTGCTCTCAATCGCTATGACTGAAATTTTCCGGGCGATCGGCTCAGCCAGTTCCCTCACTCCTCCTGTTCTTGGGACACAGCTCAAATCAATTGAGCCGTCCCTATGGGTTTCCCCTCCTAAAATAGACTTTCCGCTGTTAGCAACAATTTCTCATTTCACAAAATCAATTCCGATATGAAGTTAAGCTTCTATGGGTGAAACTCAACCACAGGAAGCTTCACCGACGTCTTCAACAGAAGCTGAAGGGAGAAGTAGCTAGGAAGTAGCCCCAATGCGGAGAGCTGGGCACCTAGAACAACAATCGTAAGTCTACCCGGCGATGGGTAAGACGCTGACTCTCAAAAGTACAGCATAGTCATCGCGGCCCTCGGGTGATATGAAGGTAGAAGATGATATCCACGGTCTGGATGAGTAAATTGAGCGTTCTCCAAAACTTGAACTAAGGTAAAGAGCTACTGGAGTCAACGAAGAAGGCAAATACGGGTGTGGTGGCCATGGCGGCCGGGAAAAAGGTCTTCTGGCATTCGTTGGATGTAGCGGACGCCTTGGCTGTCCTAGGGTCCGGCAAAGAGACAGGCCTCTCTGATGACGAAGCCAAAAACCGACTGAGCACTTACGGGCCCAATGTCATAACAGCCCAGAAAAGAGTTTCCGCGATCCGGATCTTCCTCAAACAATTCCAGAATCTTCTCATTGGAATCTTGGTGATTGCAACCCTTATCTCAGCCATACTGAGCGAGCTTGTCGACGCCCTTGTGATTCTTGTAATCGTTCTGTTCGCTACTGCCCTAGGTTTCTTTCAAGAGTTCAAGGCGGAGAAGGCGCTTGAATCGCTCAAGAAAATGCTCAGCCCAACTTGTGCTGTCATGAGGAGCGGCGTTCGCAAAGAGATTCCAGCGTCTGAACTTGTTCCAGGAGATGTTTTGCTGCTGGAATCGGGAGATAGGGTTGATGTGGACGCGCGGCTGATTGAGGCATTCAACCTCCAGGTGGATGAAGCCCCTTTAACGGGGGAATCAACCCCGGTCACAAAGTCAACCGAGAAGCTTGAGAGGACTGTGGGTGTCGCGGACCAAGTCAACATGGTATTCACTGGGACAACGCTCATGCAAGGCCGCGGCAGAGCCTTAGTCGTCAGCACAGGGATGCGCACGGAGTTCGGCAAGATCGCAGCCGAAGTCACAACCATCGAAACCGAACAGACACCTCTCGAGAAACGCATGGACGAGATCGGCAACAGACTCGGAAGAATCGCTCTTATCATAGTCGCTATCATCGCGATCGTCGGACTGGCGGAGGAATACTCTAGGACAAGCACGATTGGACTCAGCTTTGTTGTGAGAATCTTTCTTTTCGCCGTTGCCTTGGCCGTGGCCGCGGTGCCCGAAGCCCTGCCCGCGATCGTGACGGGTAGCTTGGCGATTGGCATGCGCATCATGGCGAAACATAGTGCTTTGGTTAGAAGAATGCCCGCCGTGGAAACTCTCGGCTCAACCCAGATAATTTGCTCGGATAAGACTGGGACACTGACCAAGGGCGAAATGACTGTTCGGGAGCTCTTTGTTTCTGGCCGGTCTTACGAGGTGACCGGCAGAGGCTATGAGCCGAAAGGCGAAGTTGTTCTGAAACACGCTGATTTGAAGCCTGATTTTGATTCCTTGAAGGTATTTGCGAAAGCAATCGTCCTTTGCAGTGACGCGGTCTTAACCCAAGAGGATAAGCGCTGGGTCGTAAAGGGCGATACAACGGAGGGCGCCCTCCTAACATTAGCTGGCAAGATAGGTCTTGGACAGAGCGAAGTACGAGGTTCTAATCCGAGAATTAGCGAGATTTCCTTCACGTCGGAGAGAAAGCGGCTCACCACGATTCACATCGGGCCCGACAAGCGCACAGTCGCCTACATGAAGGGCGCCCCAGAAATCGTGCTCTCGCTTTGCACTTCAATCTACGAAGATGGAAGAACTAGGGAGCTAACCACAAATGACAGAGCACAGATTCACAGACTCAACGAAGAGATGGCTCTCAGGGCTCTCCGCGTGATGGCTGTCGCAGAGAGGCAACTGCCATCAGTTCCCGAAAAGTTCACAGAAGAAACAGTAGAATCCGACTTCACTTTTCTTGGTCTGGCTGGTATGATAGACCCACCACGCGAGGAAGCAATTGAAGCAGTGCGGGTTGCCAAGGACGTGGGCATAAAGTCGATTATGATTACGGGCGATCACAAACTGACTGCAATGGCCATCGCGAAGGAAACCGAGATCTACCAAGAAGCCGACTATGTGCTTACAGGTGAAGAGCTGGACAGGCTTGGTGAACAAGAGTTCGAGGACAAAGTCGAGAAGGTGAGCGTCTACGCACGGGTTTCCCCAAGCCACAAACTCAGAATCGTAGACGCCTGGAAGAAGAAAGGAATGGTCGTGGCCATGACAGGTGATGGCGTCAACGACGCACCTGCACTGAAGAAAGCAGACATTGGCATCGCGATGGGGATCACGGGCACAGATGTTACGAAAGAAGCTTCAGACCTGGTGTTGGCCGACGACAATTTCGCGACGATTGTCACAGCCGTCGAACTGGGCAGGTGGATCTACGCCAACATAAAGAAGTACTTGGCTTACCTTCTACAATGCAATTTCGTCGAAATCGCCGTGCTCACTTTAGTCACACTTCTAGTACTTCCCGTTATTGGAATTCACGGGGACGATGTGCTACCGCTGCTGGCGGTCCAGATACTATACATCAACCTTGCCACAGACGGCTTGCCCGCAATCGCGTTAGGCTTCAGCCCACCTGACCCGGATGTGATGAGAAAACCTCCTCGGCCAAGAACCGAATCGGTGTTCACTAGGGAAGTCATTAGACTAATCGTCGTAGCCTTAGTGGTCCAAACACCCATTCTCACGCTGGGCTTCCTTACAGGTTTACCAGAAGGACTGGTTGCCGCACGTTCACGGCTCTTCTTGATGTTCATTGCATTCGAATTGGTCATTGCCCTGAACTGCCGCTCGCTAACCCACACCCTGTGGGAAGCCAAACCTCACAAGTGGCTGGTCATCGCTGTAGTGTCGCAAGCACTGCTGATAACAATACTACTCGTAGTGCCACCTGCAAGAAACGCTCTGAGCATGGTCCCTCCGACTTCGAGTGACCTGCTCTGGATGGTTGCTGGAGCGGTTGCGGCCTTCGCTAGCATAGAGGCTCTCAAGAAATTCGAAAGAAGAGAACAGGAAACGAGTTGACGGCACCGGCTGCGGGCGCAAGCGCTTTACTGTTTTCTTGAAAGTCGCTTATCCGCGTATGGTCATATCAGAGCTGTTCCAGGTCTTCAGGAACATCAACGTCCCTTAGAACGCTTTCCGAACCACATTCAACTAGTCGGATTTCACTTCCATGCCTTTTTACCACAGCTTTCAATCCGTGTGTTTCTTCATCGATTTGCTCAATTTCGGTGAACAGGCCTCTTGATAGGAGAATCGGGTGACCAAGCCTGCCGTTGTGAGCGGAGATAATTATTGGAGAGCTGCTACGATAGTGTTCTTCGATGACGAGGTTGATTGAGCGCGAGTCAATTTTGGCCACATCGCCAGGCAAAACGAGAATCGCCTGCGCGGAATTTCCCACCTCTCTCAGGCCTGCTTTGACAGAGCTACTCTGCCCCTTCTCGTAATTCACATTCAGCACCAGACGGCAGGGCAGGTCAGCGAGCACCTTGCGGATCTTGTCGGCCTGCCAGCCCAGCACCACGACGACTTCGTCAGCCTTTGACTTCAGCGCTGACTCGACAACTAGGCGAATCATGGGTTTTCCGCCCATCTCCACTAGGAGTTTGTTTCTGCCGCGCATGCGTGTCGATTTGCCCGCGGCCAGCACGATGAGAGAAATCATGAGCCCTACCAGTCTAGAAATGCATGGGTAGGAACTGGGCGTGGCCTGGCTTGCCGGTAACCTGTTCGTCTTCGAAAATGACCTGCCCCCTCAGCATGGTCATGATGGGCCAGCCCTGGATTATCCACCCTTCGTATGGCGTCCAGCCGACTTTGTAGTGGAGCTTCTCAGCTTCGACTTTCCGTTTCTTCTTCAAGTCAACGATTACCAAATCTGCGTCTGCTCCTTTCCTAAGCGTGCCTTTAGTAGGGTAGATGCCGAAGATTCTTGCTGGATTCTCGCAGCAGACCTTCTGCAGCGCTGCCAAACTCAGGTGTCCCTTGTTGAAGCCCTCGCTCAGAAGAACAGGCAGCATAGTCTCGATGGCTGGGACGCCGCCCCAAGCTTTCCAGATATCCCTCCAGCCAATCTCCTTCTCTGCATGTGTGCTAGGTGCGTGCTCCGAAGTAACAATGTCGAGGGTTCCGTCCCGAAGTCCTTTCCACAAAGCTTGAACATCAGCTGGGCCTTTAAGTGGCGGGTTCATCTTCAGGTACGGGCCCTGCTTCTTCATGTCCTTTCGTGTGAAGGTTAGATAGTGAGGGCATGTTTCAGCGGTTACATCGACATGTTTTTTCTTTGCAGCTTTCACTATGCTGACCCCTTCAGCTGTGGACATGTGTGATATGTGCAGCCGCGCGCCTAAGTGGCTGGCGAAACCCACAACCTTCCTGACGGCCCTTTCTTCTGCGAGGTTGGGTTTCCATTCGGCATGGGCCATCGGGTCCCTTCGCCCACTAGTCATCAGCTTCTCGTAGTTTTGGTTGGCAGTTTCCTCATCCTCCGCGTGGACGTTCAGTATTGTATTTTCCATTGAGGTTTCGCGCATTAGCATCATCAGCGTGTGGTCATCGGCATAGTATGGTTTGCAGGTGAAGGCCTTGAAGGATCGCACTCCGATCTTCGCGATCTCCCGGATTTGGGGGAGGTTGCCTAAGTCCATCATTCCCGCGTGAAGCGAGAAGTCGATGAGCGAACTGCGCTCCCCCTCAGCAATCTTCTTGCTGACTCGGTCGATGGTGTCGACGGGGGTTGAAAGGGCCATCTCGATGACGGTGGTGGCGCCTCCAGCCGCGGCAGCTGTGGTCCCGCTGGTGAAGTCTTCTCGGCTGATGTATGCTGGGTCATAGAGGTGAGCATGTCCATCAACGAGGCCCGGAAGAACAAGTCTCCCCTCTGCGTCAATCCGCCTGTCACATTCCGCGAAGGACCGACGGCCCAGAGCAACTATCTTTCCATCCTCGACCAAAATGTTGACTTGTGCTAGCTGCCCGTCTCGAACAATCCTACAATTTTCGATGGCGATGCTAGTCAAGCTAGCTCACAGTTGAAGCGATTGCTGCCGACGAGTTTGATGAGCATGATTCTCGATGCACCATACCAACAGGGGGATAGACGCCCCTTCGCCATGCTTGCACGAGGTCGTCTAGCCTTCCTTTGTTGATAGTGTAAGTCCGTTGTTGTGAAGCCATGTCCGATGCCTCATGAGGTACACAAGTGTTTGAGAGCAATCTCGGGGAGGCAAGGAAAAAATACTTCGGGCCCAAGTGACAAGCACAGCGCATTGGGTTGATTCAAAGGCTCAGACCAGCTCGGGCATACCTGCTCGCTCTCGTATTGCTGCTCACATCCTTTGTCGCGACCACTCTTCCCTCTGTTCACGCTGCTGCCGATTTCTCAGTCTCTGTGTCACCTTCAAGCCTGAGTGTGGCGCAAGGCTCCTCCGGGACGACGACAGTGATTGTCAGCTCGCTTAGCGGCTTCAGTTCCCCGGTCAGCTTGGCTGTGTTCGGGCTGCCGGCTGGTGTGCTCGCCGGTTTCGGAACAAACCCTGTGACCCCGCCAGCCGGAGGGACAGCTTCATCTAGCCTAATAGTCTCGGTTGGGGTAAGCGTGGTTGCAGCCAGCTACACGCTCACAGTTGCCGGGACGAGCGGCACCGTGTCACATTCTGCTGCTCTCACGTTGACTGTGACACCATCCGGTCCGACCTCGGACTTCATGGTCACAGTGTCGCCCGCGACTGTCTCCGTTGCGCAGAGTGGGTCGGCGTCTGTCACAGTCACAGTGACCTCTATAGGAACCTTCTCTTCGCCCGTCGCGTTGATTGTCAGCGGTATACCTGCAGGGGTGGGTGTGAGTTTCTCCGCGAACCCTGTCACTCCAGCCGCGGGAAAATCGACAAGTTCGACGCTATCTATTAACGCAGCCTCTTGGGCCACTAAGGGAACGTACGTCCTTACGGTGGCGGGAACAAGCGGGACGTTGACGCGCAGCACCACCTTCACAGTCGTAGTTAAGCAGGCCTTAACTCCGGATTTCTCGATCACATCATCATCCTCAACAATCTCCATTACTCAAGGATCGAGCGGCTCAACCACGCTCAGCGTGACGTCGATTAATGGGTTCAGCGCAGTCGTTGGTCTCTCTCTTGCTTGGATCGAAACCGCGCCAAGCGGGGTCACAGTTTCTCTGCCTACTTCAGTTACACCGCTGCCCGGCGGAACAGCCACGCTAGCGTTGACTGTTGCCGCCAACTCTAAGTCATCGACCGGCACGTTTCCTCTTCGAGTTACTGGGACAAGCGGGGCGCTTAGGCACAGCCTAGATGTAAGAGTGCAAATTGCCGCAGCGAGAGGAGATTTCTCTCTCGTAGTTACCCCCGCTTCCGTTTCTCTTCAGCCGGGCACATACTCCACTCTCGTCGTAGCCGTGCAGTCCCTAGGTTCATTCTCTTCGGCTGCCTACCTGTCGAGCCTGGGTACGCCAAACGGAATCACCGTAGCTTTCGGTATGAACCCAGTGACCCCACCGGCAGGCGGAACCGCGTCGTCGACCGTGATTGTGACGGTCGGCCCGAGGGTAGTTGTTGGAACTTACATGATGACAATACGAGGCACGAGCGGCTCTCTCTCACACGACACAATCTTGACTGTCATTATTCCGTCAACGGTTGGGGGTGATTTCGCGATTACTGCGGTTCCCTCAGTTGGGGTCAGCCAAGGATCCACAGCGACGGCCACAATCGCAGTTGTCTCAATTAACGGCTTCAGTTCCTCGGTCACGCTTTCAGGCTCATGGCTTAGCTCAGCCCCTTCAGGCGTCACTTTTGTGATTCCTCCAGTTACGCCGTTGCCAAACGCAACAGCAACTTCACCCCTTAGCATCTCAGCTTCAACCGGCGCAGTCCTTGGTAATTACACGCTTAGAATAGCTGGAACGAGCGGAAGCCTTAGTCACTTCATGGACATACTTGTGACAGTCAAAACTCCACAGTGCTTCATAGCGACTGCAACCTATGGCTCAGAGCTCTCTCCTGAAGTCCAGTTCCTTAGAAACTTTCGCGACAACACGATTCTCAAAACCCGCGCCGGTTCTGCCTTCATGGGCGCCTTCAATAATTGGTACTATTCCTTCAGTCCGGCGGTTGCTCAGTTCATAGTTCAGCACAAGACTCTGAGAACCGTTGCAAAAATCGCGCTCTATCCGCTGATCTGGATTCTCAGAATTGGAGCCAACGCGAATCGCCTGGTCCCAACCAATCCGGAAACAGGGGTCGTAATGTCAGGGCTTGTCATCAGCTCGCTCATTGGCGTATCCTACTTGGCCTTTCCTATGACGGCTGCCCTGAGCTGCATGTCGGGAGCTCGCCGAACCGCAAGACGACTGGAGAAACCTTTCGCCGTGCTCATCCTTGCTGCGCTAGCAGCTATCACTATGGCCGAAATCTTAACACTGCCAGCGGTGCTGATGAGTGTCATCGCGTCTCTGCTGGTCCTAGGAGTTCTGACACTCTCGGGTCTACTCACATCGAGAATCGCACTTCGCCTATTGCGAAGGCCCTGAGTGACTCGTAATAGCACTAGTGGATTTTCGCAACGGAACCCATTTTATCAATGGCCGACTTACGTCAGGCTGGTTTTGCTCGTTGGTCGTGCTTCTGATCAGGAACGGCGTGCTGGTGACAATGGACAGCCAGCGTCGGATTCTTGAGGGCCAATCTGTTGCCATCGAAGATGGCAGAATAGCCGAGATCGGTAGTACTGCTGAGCTGGAAAAGAGGCATTCGCGGGCTGAGGTGTTGGATGCTTCAGGGCGCATTATCATGCCAGGAATTGTTTGTGGCCACACTCACATGTACGGGATGCTCCTCCGGGGAGCTTCGTTGAAGATAACGCCACCCTCAGATTTCACGCAGATTCTCCAGCGTGTCTGGTGGCCGGTAGACGAGGCTCTAACGCTTGAAGATGCCTACGCGAGCGCACTAGTCGCCTGCGTAGAGTTCGCAAAATCCGGGGTAACCACGTTCGCCGATACCTATTCGGGTCCTAATTCGATCAGCGGAGTCCTAGACCATGTTGCCCGAGCAGTTGACGATGTTGGAATAAAGGGGTTCGTGGCCTTCGAGGCGACCGAACGCCATTCTCGGGATGAAGGTTTCAAGGGCCTGCAGGAGAACGTGCGGTTCGCCGAGAGAGCGAAAAGCAACCCGGAAAGCAAAGCGAAACCACTCTTCAGTCTACATGCTTCTTTCACGGTTTCCGACGACTTGATTAGGGAAGCGAAGGCGCTCGCCGGAAAGTACCATGCGCCGATAACAATCCACACTTCTGAGGGTACGGGTGACGTCCAACACAACCTGGAGAATTATGGCAAGAGAACTGTGGAACGTTTGAACGACCTTGGCTTCCTAGGACCAGATGTTGTTTTGGCGCATTGTGTCAACCTGAATGATCACGAAGTTGGCCATCTCGCCAAAACCCGAACGGGCGTTGCGCATAACCCGATGAGTAACATGCTAAACGCGGTCGGCGTCGCCCCTGTTCTACGGATGCTCGAGAGAAATGTGAAGGTAGGTTTGGGAAATGATGGCTACATCTTCGATATGTTCGAGAATATGCGGGCAGCTTTCCTGCTCCACCGCGTCCACCACAAAGACCCGAACGCAATAGACGCGTACACGATACTGGAGATGGCTACAATAAACGGCGCCAGGCTCTACGGTTTAGAAAGGGAAATCGGGTCGATTGAGCCGGGTAAGAAAGCTGACCTCATAATCGTCAAGCCGGACGTGCTTCCCACACCACTCAACGCCCAAAGCGCCGCAGGCCACATTATCCACACCGTGGACGGCGATGATGTGGAACACGTGCTTGTGGAAGGAAAACGGGTCATGAAGGGCAGGAAGCTGACCACGTTTGATGAGGGGAAAGCACAGCTTATCGCACAGGACGCCGCCGGAGAGCTCTGGAAGCGATTAGAAACGGCTAAGCCGCAGGTGGATTCCTTCAAGAAATAGTGCTCATGCCATTTGATTCTCGAGAGGCATACGGGCATGGCTTCACTATGTTGAATCAACGGTCATTAGACAAGCGGACCAGAGAAGTGCAGGAATTGGAATACAGGCACGTGGTCACTTCATTTCTGCAATTTCGAGGAAAGGTTCTGCTTCTTCGACGGAGTGGCAAAGTTGGGACGTACCGAAGCCGATGGGCTGCTGTAAGTGGCTACTTGGGGGAAAACGAAGAGCCGCTGCAACGAGCTAGAATCGAGATCCACGAAGAGGTCGGGCTAACCTCGGAGCAGCTTGATTTCGTTCGCTCCGGGGAAGTGTTACGCGCCTTCGATGAACAGACAAACGTTGTCTGGATTGTACACCCGTTTCTATTCGAAGTGAACGAACGGAAGGATCGCCTAGATTGGGAACACTCCGAAATCAAATGGGTCGAACCGAGAGAGCTGGCTCGGTATGAAACCGTACCAAAGCTCAGGGAAACCTACGACCGCGTTCGGTGGGACTTACGCGATCCCTCGCCCAGCTTGTCCAGTGCGCTGGAGCGAATAGAAGATATCGCCCAAAACAGAGTGCATGGTGCAAGCATTCTGGGTCGCAGCTCGATCGAGCTGATAAGAGAAGTGGCCGTCGTTTCAGATGCTAGTTCTCCTGACGAACTATTCCGCGACATCTTCCTCGTGACCATGAAGTTGAGGACGGCGCAGCCAGGTATGGCGACCATCCGAAATGTGAGTGGAAAGTTACTGCATCGTATCGACCAGCAAAGAATCAGCTTGGCCCAAGTTGAAGAATTCAGAGGAAGGCTGGTCGCGTTGGCCGAGGATGCACTTGCAGAGGCCGAGGCAGCCGCTGAGGATGCGGCTAGAAATTCAGTTGCGGTCTTACCTAGTGAGGGATGGCTGCTCACTCACAGTTACAGCAGCGTCCTAAGGCGGGCAGTAGGGCTGGGCATCAAAGCCGGAAGAAAATTCCGGGCCTACGTGACTGAGTCGTATCCGGGTTTAGAAGGAAGAGCGCTTGCGAAGGACCTACTTTCTCTCGGAGTCTCTGTGAAGTTGATAGCTGATTCCGCGGTAGCCTCAGTTATGCCTAATGTTGACGCCGTCTTGGTCGGCGCGGACAGTGTGCTAGCCGATGGCTGCGTAATCAATAAGGTCGGAACCAAGCAAATTGCCACGCTGGCCAAGGAAAATCAAGTTTCGTTCTACGCCGCATGTGAGACAGCAAAATTCAGCACGGCGGATTTTCTAGGTGAGCCCCTAGAGGTTTCTGAGATCTTTGACGTGACCTCGAGTGATTACGTTTCTAAGATTATTACAGAAGTAGGCCCTGTAGACCCCAAAGAAGTTAAGCATCACGTCAGGAGGATGCTGAGGGAATTTTATGCCTAGCCACCTCTACCGATGTCCAACCCCGAGGGAACCCCTATGAGTGGCATCCCGGAAGTCGACCTGAGAATTCGAAAGCTCGTTCAAGCTATTTTCCGTTCGCAAGGGATGCTACGTGAGTACTTCACCGACCTGTTCCCGTACATGCGGGAGGCAGTACGGCAGTTCAAATTGGAAGGGATCTGGGATAAGGTGTACTCGGAGGTCATCACAGGCGACTTTGAGCTTGACAGGCTTTCCCTATTCCTCAACAGGCTTTACCAAGAAGACAAGGAGCTTTTCGCATCCTTCCTTGCCCACGTCACGAAGGAAATTCTTGACAGGTTCCACGAACCCATGGAAAACCTATCTTGGTATTTTGAGGAGCTCAAGGAATTGGGCTTCAGCTGGAATGGAAAACGATTGGTGCAGACGAACCCAGAAGGCTAGGTCGGCATTTCCTCAGGCGGAAGAATTCCTCTAAAGAAGTAGTAGAAGGCCACGGCAGAAACCAAGTAAACTGTGGCCCCAATCAGCAACGGCGCGGATACCGAAATGTAGGTACTGCCTGCTAGGAGGATTCCTGCCAGTATGGGGCTGATTGAGCTTCCGATACCCCAGATGGTTGACGTTATCGCCGACGCTGAGGCTCGTTCCTCTGTGGCGACAGTTCCCATCAGGTAGGACTGCTGAATCGGCCATGACATGTTCATGAAGAAGTTACGCACGATGAAGAGCAGGCCAGCGAGTTCGTAAGTCGGTGCAAAGATCATCAAACCGAGTAAAGCCGCGGAAAGCCCTTGGGTTGCGAATACGCTCTTCGAGCTTCCCCAAGCCCTAGTAAGCCGCGGAATCAATGGCACGACAATAAGCGATGTGATTTCGGCTGCAGCAAACCAAGGGGCAAGAACGGCCTCGTTTATCACGTACATTTTCTTGAACCAGAGTGAAAGCAGCTGAACCGATATTCCGGAGCCGAAACCAACCAAGCCGAACGTGACCGAGAACTTCGAAATTTGGGGCAGTGATTTTCGAGGGAAAAACCGCTTCGACCACGGGCCGTCTAGACGAACTAGCTCGGCTTTAGATTCCGCCACAGGAAGGATGACCAAGCCAGAGAGTATGGCTAGCGCGGCATAGGTTACAAACACATACTGGAAGGAGTCAACAAACGATACTCGGAAGGTTGTCCGCAGCAGAGCTGGCAGAACCCCCATCGCAGAACCTGCGGTTAGCGCAATCGTCCACACACCCTGGGAGAACGCGAATGCTCCAGGTCTTCTCTCATGCGGAGCCTTCTCGGCTAGCAGGGCGATCCAAGCTGGCCCCCAAACTGCTGCGCTGAACCCTCCTGCCAACCCAACGCCGCCAATCGCACTGGCCACGAGTAGCGAGTTCAGGTCCTGCGTGAAAGCGAATAGGGCGTAAGCGAGAGTTGCTGAGATGAACCCCCCCACAACGAAAGGTTTCCTGCCGTACCTGTCGGCTGCAATTGCAAACGGGATGAGCGCGATTGTGTTTGCCAGCGCCGAGGCGGATGTTATCGCGCCGATGATTTCTTCCGAGAACCCTATTTCGTTCAGGTAGATTGGCAACACCACGAGAGTATAGCCCAAGGGAAGGGAAGTCAGACCCATACCGATCATTAAGAGCCCAAGGTCCCGTGGCTTGTCCAATCTGACCGTACTCAAGTTTGCCAATCACCCATCAGGCCTGAAAGCTGTTCGGTCTAGGGTCCACGCTCTTGTTCTAATTATCGCGTTACCTGATGGTTGAGCACCATTTAATCTGGACATCCCGACTCGAAAACTGGGCGGTTCAAATTAGCCTGCCCGCACCATCATATCCACACACACAAAACCGAAGACGACTCATCTGCAAGTCTTAACAATGTAGAGATAGAGTATGTGTTATGGCGGTTTCCTTACCCGCGAGACGGCCCTTCAACTGGAAGATCTGGCTGTCCGTTCTGGTGCTGGTTATTCCGTCGTCGTATGCGATTATTCCATACAGTTCGACTTTGACGTCGACGACGTATAAACCCGACGAGTTGCCGGGCGTAATCGTCATGACTCTGGTCAATGCGTTGATCCTTGGGGCGCTCGCAGGGGTGGGGCTGTTCCTTGCTTCGCGAATCGGTCTTGGGCTTCCTTTCGTGGAAGGTTGGGTGAAGAGAGAGCCTACTCAGATCCGGTTTCGAAGAGTTTTCGGCTTGTCGGTTCTTGTTGGTGTTGTTGCTGGTCTTGTAATCATTGTACTGGATACCTTTGTCTTTGGACCGCCTTTGGCGGCAGAGCTTGACCGTTTGGGTATTGTGATTCCCGCAACAGTTCAGCCGCCTGCGTGGCAGGGATTCTTGGCGTCGTTCACCGGAGGAGTCAACGAGGAGGTGATGTTTCGGCTGTTTGGAGTGTCGTCGCTGGCGTGGTTAGGGAGCCTAGTGAGCCGTGACAGCGAAGGCAGACCGAAGCCTTTGGTCCTTTGGATCGCTATCGTTGTGGTCGCTGGGGCTTTTGGATTGGCGCATCTACCGGCGACAGCAGCGATCGGCCTGCCGATTGATACGCTCGTTGTCAGCCGTGCCATCGTCTTGAACGGTATCGGAGGAGTTGCGTTCGGCTGGCTCTATTGGAGACGCGGCTTGGAGAGCGCCATGATGGGGCACTTCTCTGCCGATATTGTTCTACACGTGCTGTTGGTGCTGGTCTGACTTCCAAGACGGAGAAATATGAACAGGCATTTCTCCGTGTGTGATATCGGTGGTGCGCACACACACGAAAACGGTCTGCGACTGTTCCTGTGCTTGTAGCTTACGGGAAGTGTCCCGGGGCTGCTGTATGAAATCCCTTGAATCTAGTAGACGTAAGCAATTAGTTTCTTGGTCTTCCGGGCATATTCAAGGTATTCCTGCCCTAACCTAGAGACCAGAATTTTCTCTTCAAACCTAATCCTGCAAAACAGCATCGGTATTGGGACCAGCATGATGACAAAGCCGTATGGGCTATTAGCAATCATCGGGATTGAAAGCCCGTAGAGAATCCCGCCTAGATAGATGGGGTGCCGAACAAGGTGATAGGGTCCGCTCGTGATGAGCTTGTGCTCAGGCGTAGTCCTAACTGCTTCCGAGA
>CAZYOZ010000014.1:26888-34814 GCA_964649235.1 uncultured Candidatus Bathyarchaeia archaeon | reverse complement strand
GTAGGGCTCCTCGACTAACACAACCAGTCCGTAGGCGATCCCCGCGATGATTCCAATGCGTGGGCCTCTTCTGACGGCAACGAAGAGAACCGGAACCATGGCCGCGGCGGTAATTCGCCCGCCTTCAGGCAACTGATACAGCGTGATCATGTGGAGCACGCCTGACAGAGCGACAGCAGCAACGACCTCTGTTAGTATCTTGGTCTGGGTTTTCACCATCCGCTATCACCTCCAAAACTTGACTGAAGGTTACCGAGGATGGTGACGAACAATGCTCGGAAAGGCATACGGAAGAAGTCTGCGCGACGAGTTCTCAGCGTTTAGCACACTCCCTACGCCGGCATTACCCGGATCAGGTTCACGGGGTCGACGACAACCACAGTCGTCCTCTCAGCCGGGTCACCCCAGCTCCCCCGGTACCCTCTCTCGCGAGTGAGATGGAACCCGAAATTTAGGGTTAACTCATCGGTAGGCCCTCTGTGTCTTGGGTTGCTAGGCGATACCTATCCTATAGGCAGCCCGCGCGTGGCAGTTACCGCATGTTGCATAGCCGAGCGTATTGACTGTAAATAGAGAATGGGCGCCGCACGCCTGACAGATCATCGTGAAACTCTTCAGTTTTCCTTGGCTCGCTTCCTCGCGGTATGTCGGCTTAGGGGGAGCTTCAGTCACTCTTGAGCTGAGCCGCTTTCGCTCTTCATTCAGTTTTCGCAGGTACGAACTCGGCAACTTGCGTGGCATTTCTTGCGCTCAGTCCATCCTCTTAAATGTGAGCGAGCCTTCTTGCCATCTCCTTCTTGCTCTCAAGGTCGGCAAGCTCTCTGACCGCCATCTGCGCCGCCGCAGGTGAGCCTCCACCATGCATGCAGAGCGCTCCCAGTCTCCCTGGGCCAGCCACCATGCTCGCGACCAGCTTTGCCGCCCTCAATCTCTTCTCCGCGGTAACCCCATAGGATCCGCGATAATACTTCTCGATCAGCGGACCAATCTTTCTGTTCCTCAAATCGAACTGTGACGGCATGCAGGAGATCATGCCGCCACCGATGTCCTCCGCTATCTTCTGGATCTCATAAGGTAGGCGGCTAACACTTATCTTGGTAACATTGGCAAGCAATGGATCCGGGAACCATGCGCCCGAGGGTGTTCCATTCCCTTCGTGGGCCGAACCTACAGCTTGCGAGTACAGGGCTTCGGAAAGGTAGGTCATCTCCGCGAGTCGGTCAGACAGTTGTCTGGAGAGGCCGTTATACTCCGCCAACAGGGCGGCGGCCCCGGTCAACACATCACCGCATCCGGCCAGGCATCCGCCAAGCACCATCCGGTGTAGCAGCACGAACTTCGTGACGACCTCCGCGGCGTATTCGTGCTCCCCGTTCATGAACACTCTCCCCTTAGGGATGAATACATCGTCGAAGACCACAAGCGACTCAGACGAGCCGAAGCTGACGTTTCCCTTGTCGAAACCGCTTTCTAACTTTCGCTCGCCGCCAGCTTGCATGTCAACAACTTGAAGGATTCCTTCCGCGTTGAGTGGTACAGCAAAGGCAACGACGTGATCTTTCTCTGCTTCAGAAAAGGCCGCGCCTGGCTGAACGATGATCTCGTGGGAACCTATCGCGCCCCCAATCATGCTTTTGGCGCCTCTGACAACGATTCCCTTCTTGTTCTCGTCAATCACCCTGAGATATACGTCCTTGTCGGGCTGGTGTTTGGGTTTCAAGGACCGGCTGCCTTTCGCATCAGTCAACGCGCCAGCGCAAGTGAGGTCCCTGCCCTGCACCATTGCAGCATACTGCCTCAGCCTCTCGTGGTATTCTGTCCCAAAACGGGCGTCTATCTCGTGTGTGGTGTGCCAGAGGGCATTGAGAGCGTCCCAGCCACAACAGCGGCTCGCAGTGCAGACACCTGTCTTTTGGCACATTAGACGCGCGGCGCGGACACGGTTCACCAGGTCCTCTCTCGATTTGTGTATCGAGCAGTAAGCGCTAATCTTGGCTCCGTCTTCTCTTTTCCTCGTCAGCAGGTCAGCGTACTTCTCGTCTTTCGAGAGAGCGTATATCTCGCCTATCCCCTGCAAAGCCATGCGCGTGAAACCGTTCTTGGTCACGTCTTCGACGTGCTTCCCGCGCATGTATGCTTCGGCGTTCAGCTTCCTGATGCTTTCTAGGTACTGCTCCTTTGATTTCAGAGGCATGCAAGCACCTCACAGAAGTTCGCTAGAAATCACCAACCTCTGAATCTCCGAGGTGCCCTCGTAGATCTCGGTGATCTTTGCGTCCCGATAGTACCTCTCAAGGGGAAGATCGGTCATGTACCCGTAACCGCCGTGAATCTGGAGAGCTTTACGCGCTGCTTCCACAGCCGTTGACGCAGCGAACAACTTCGCCATGCTCGCCTCCTTCGTGTGCTTCCTCCCAAGGTCAGTGAGACGGGCTGCCCTTTGGGTTAGAAGCCTCGCGGCGTCGATGTCAGTGGCCATGTCCGCAATCATCCATCGAATCGCCTCCTGGTCTGCAATCGGCCTTCCGAACTGAACCCTTGACCGGGCATATCGAATTGCGGAATCAAGAGATGCTTGAGCTATGCCAACAGCTTGCGCAGCGATGCTGATCCGCCCGCAATCCAGCGCGTCCATCGCGATCTTGAACCCGTCCCCCCGTCGCCCGAGCATGTTCTCCGCTGGCACTTGCACATCGTCGAATATCACCTCCGAAACCATCGAGGAACGAATACCCATCTTGTCGAATGTCTTCCCAATCTTGACGCCTGACATATCCCTCTCAACGATGAAGCAGGAGATGCCGCGATGTGCAAGAGACTTGTCCGTCATCGCAAAGACCAAGTAGGTGCTGGCGATCGGGGCGTTCACAATGAAATACTTGCGGCCATTGATTATGTAGTTGTCACCGCTCAAGGTCGCCTTGGACTCCATTGACACAACATCACTTCCCGCCCTAGGCTCTGTCAGGCAGAAGGACCCAAACTGCTTGCCTTGCGCCAGAGGCTTCAGGTAGCGCATCTTCTGCTTCTCGGTTCCGAACCAGAGCAAAGGCTGACTTACAAGTGAGACATGTACCGCCAGCGTGACTCCGAGTGAAGCCGACGCCTTGGATATTTCTTCAACCGCCAGAACATAGCTAACGACATCTTGGTCCCCACCGCCGTACTTGCGCGGTATCGGCAGGCCCGCCAAGCCAGACTTGGCCAGCGACCGCCACGCTTCCATCGGGAACTTGCTCCTCTTATCCCAACGATCCGCCTTCGGCAACACATGGTCCTCGACGAACCTTCGGGTCTTTCTTACCACATCCTGCTGACGCTTGCTCGCTGCGAATTCCACCCGGTTCCCTCACCGCAAATACCGGTGGAACCAGCAAATAGGCCTTGGCTACAAACAATACTTACTTCTTATCGTCGCCCGTCGGGAAATCGATTACTATTCGATTGAATTCAGTTGGCATTTCCATACTCGCCATGTGTCCACGCCTAGGATCACAACTTTTCTCATCCACCTTCTGGTTTTCTACCTGCTCAGCGCTTGAAGACATGTTGGATGGGGCAGAGAAGTTTCTGAATCATTTGTTCTCGAATCTTGAGAACATGCTCCGATACCATCTATGTGTTAACCGGAGTCTTTCTCAGCTCTTGGATAACTGCACGCAGGTCTCGAATTGTTTGCCTAACAAAGGGATCTAGCCCCCCGGGGGGTACCTACTAGCTCCCACGCGAGGAGACGTTTCGACTAATCGCGCTTGGCTGCTTCGACAAAGTCCTTCATATCATCGAAGACGTCGGCGCAAAGTCTACTGTGACTAGAGTCTCTTCGCAATTCTCCTTGAAATAATCGATGCAGACAGAAAGAGCATTGATAAGACAATGGTCGCGGAAGATACGATTAGTAGAACCTGAATTGCATAAAGCTCCCCGAGGAGAAGCGTAGCCAGCCCACCAAGCAGCATGACGCCAAGGTATTTCTCCAATAGCCATTCTGCTCTCGACCCATCCAAACGGCGAACCTTCGCTCTAATCACGCTGAGTGGTAAGCCAAGGTAGAATGCGCCGATCAAGCTGCTGGCAAGCAGTCCCGAGAGAACAGCTGCAAGTTCAGGATACGCTGCAGTGACCGAGTAGAGGCCGGAGGTGACGAAGAGAATTCCGACGAGCGGGTACAGTGCACCCTTCGTTATCGTTCTCTCAACCCAGTGATTTGCCAGGTAGCTTGCGACATAGGGACTGAAGGAATAGTACCAAGCGTTGAAAGCTGTCATGAAGCCTGAGCCCGCCCTGGTCTTCATGATAGAGTTGTCACGGAAGTTTCTGAGGAACTGGACTTCAGGCGCAAGCTCAGACCCGTAAGCGGCTGTGGCAATGAGGCAGCGTGGCGCAGTACCTGAAGCCGTAGTAGTAACCGTAGCCGTCTCTGTTGTAGGTGCGGTTGTTGATGGCGATGTAACTGTAGTTGCCGCGGCAGTGATTTCGACATTAATGTCTACTTGGTGAGTTAGCGACCCACTGATACCAGTTACACGCAGTATGAAGCCCCCGGTACTAGCACTTCCAGTAGCTATTACCGTTAACGGGGATGTCGCCGTGCTACCAGAAGGTGGCGTAATGGGGGTAGGCAGATTGTAGGTCACGCTTGAGGGAGCTGAGCCAACCCATGAAGCTGATAGATCAACGGCCGCGCTGAACCCGTTGATTGACGAGACCGTTATCGTGGAACTCCCGCTTGATCCTTGCGCCATAGAAATGGTCATCGTCGATGAATTGACGGAGAAGTCGGGGGACGGAGGAATGGGATTAACAATCAATGTGATCGCAACAGAGTGGCTCACAGACCCGCCAGATCCAGCAATCGACAGTGGGTATGTGCCGATTGGCGTACTGGCTGCTGTTTCGATAGACACGGTTGCCGTGAAACTCGGTGAGTTTGCTATCGGAGTGTTCGAAGTCGCGCCCGCAGGCAGCGCACCCGCAAGAGTCAGAGTGACTGATTGTGTGCTTCCGCTCACCAAATTCACTTCTACCCCCCAGCTCGCTGTACCCCCTTGAATCACAGTCACAGACGAGGAGGTTGTGACGGTCAAGCTGAAATCGAAAGAGACAGCTATTCCGTAGGTCCTGAACCAGTTATCGCCTGTAGTAGCAGATCCCATTATTATCGCGGCACCATCGGCATAGCCGCCGGGGATTGATGCACCCCAAGAAGCGCTTCCCTGAGGATCAACCAGTTCGAGTACGTACGTCGCGCCGGGGGTAATACCGAACTGGGTGAAGTCGATGTGCGTCCAACTGAAGGAGGAAATCACCGGAACCGATATTGTGCTCGTCCCAACGATTGGGCCTCCGATCGAGCTTGACCTGATATTCGCTGTAAGACTGTCTGTCGCCCCGTACGTCCTGAACATGTTGTCGAAGGCCGCATTGTCTGCGCCATTGTAGATGGCGTTACCTCCTGGATAAGTGCCGGGGGTTCTCGCACCCCAATTCACTCCTCCCACAGGTTCGATGAGTTCAAGAACGTACAGTGAACCCGGGTTGACCGAAATAGGTGAAGGCATGTCAATATTGGCCCAGCCCCACGGTGAGGATGCGGGCACAGAAAAGGTCTTGGAGCCAATTATTGGGCCGCCAATAGTTCCAGAGCGCAGATTCATCTGAACCGCTCTGTCTGCGCCGGCACTGTTCATCAGGTATACGTCGAACCTGGTAAATATCCCGTAAGTCGGAGTGAAGGATTGACCTATGGGCGAATGAAAGTCTATTGAGTTTCCGCCAACGTAAGTAGTCTCAGCTGCATCCGTCTTGGGATTATTCAAGATGTTGACATCTGCGCCGACGAGGTTGTCCAATGTGGGTTTGAATGACTGACCGATTGGCTCGTGATACTTTATCGCATTACCACCAGGTGGAGGCCCCGTTGGCGCCCAAGCCTGATCAACCGTCTCTTGGGCGAAAACCGGTACGCGGCCCGTCAAAATGAGTATTGTACTTGTGGAGATCAGAATAAGGATTGCCGACGCCGGCACTAACGTGCGGCCCGCCAACAATCTTGTCGTCTGCTTGTCACCTATGTACAATGGGGCGTACAGCTATATTTCATACTTTGCACTTCGCCGAATCTGTTTAGGCTGATTCCACCGTCCTTTGTGAACGATTGCAGGAATGAGATAGCGGAGAGCGCGGGTGATCTGGGGGTGGGTATGCTCGACGGCTTCAGGTTCCCTGATCAGCTGAGCCTTCCCTTCCAGTTCTCGACTTGATGGTAACGCGGCTTCAACTCGTGCAGCTTTGATCTCAGGCTTTTCGGAGATTAGTTCCTCAAAGGTTTCAGAGCATCGGTCTGCAGGAATGTTTCTGAGGGGTCGAAGCCGTCGTTCGTCTGCTCGATTTGGCTGGACCCTATTGCGTGCGCAATATTCTTGCCTTTTTCAGGTACTCAGCAGTCTCAAACGCGCTGATGAGAAGTGAAAACCATTCCTGGCTTTTGTCTATCCGTCGAGCTGAGAAGCGTGTTCCTCAACGCTTGCTAGTGCGCGTATACTTCGCGTCTATTGTCACTCTGTGAATGCCAACTCTAGGTGTGGCGTATAGTGTGATGAAGGGTTCTGGTTTTGCACTCTCACCTGCCAAGATTGAGCCCGATGAGCTTCCAAGGTCGGCGAATAGAACTTCACTATCCTCCATTGCGAAGAGTGCCGCGTGGATTCGCGATGGGATTATTCTGACTCGGCTGTCATATTGCTCAACCTCATTCTCCCCGGAATGAGACCATGCGAGTAGTTTGGAGTCAGGTGGCTCGCGCCTTCCAAGGATGCAGACGCTCCCAGCCTCTATTGCGACAGAGCCGAGGCTTCCTGTCAAAAGCCGTCTCGAATGCCTATAGAACAGTGGTGTGGTCCGCCCTAGGATTATGATTACCGGGTCTATTGTTCCGCTGATTGTGAAGAGTTCATAGACCTTTATCGAGTCATTGCCATACTGCGCAGTGTAAGAGCTGAAGGCCTCATCGAAGGACTGATACTTCTTTCGAAAGTCACTTGTAACGCTGGCTAGTCTTGATCGGAAGAATGTGCGCTCTTGCATCGGAATCAGACCCAACCATGGAAACGAGCAGTAATTAAAGGGTAAGAGAATGCCACAAATTCCTAGAGCTGGACGCCGCCAAGCCTGTCGAAGCAATCGATCGGGCTTTTCCAGTTCGGGTTTCGAATTATCGTGCATGCATATTTCCAAGCCGCGTAGGATTCATTCGAATTCCGAAAAGGCGCGAAGATCATCAAGCCCAAGAGTCTTTCAGAGCTGTGGTCAAAGATCCTGCTTACAAATGAACGGGCCATGGCTATCTTGCTAATCGCCTTCCTTCGGCTAGGCGAAGGTGACGCGGCCAAAACTACTAGGGAAGACTCCTTCGCAGGGAGCTGCTTCAACGAATGCGCCCTTGATCTCAATACCTCCCTCAAGAAGTCCTGTCTAAGAGACTGCCTGCGCTTCTGCCCAGGCGTTCCGTTAGCCCTCGTCTTCACTTCGATGTACGTCCAACCATTGCCCATTGAAACAGCCAGGTCGGCTCTCTTCCCGCCGGGCAGAATAGGTTCCGACTTTACGGCAATGCCACGCTGCGCGTAGGTCCTAGCTATACCTGCTACGAGTGCACTGTGATCGAACCTTGTCGAGTATTTCAATGAGGAAACAAAGATTACGTTCTTCACTCTAACATTTCACGCCTCGTATTGTGCTTCTCTACGTAAAGCCCGGTGCTATTTGGTTTTCGAGACCAAAGAAAAAGAGGAGATCTTTTTGCGGGGCCTTTCAGCAGCAGTAGGTCCAGAATCCGTACCATGGATAAACAAAACACGGATAACCATACCAAGCGTAGTAGCCGTAGTACCATGGTTGCGGCCAGGCCCAGTACAACGGGTACCA
>CAZYOZ010000014.1:7773-26788 GCA_964649235.1 uncultured Candidatus Bathyarchaeia archaeon | reverse complement strand
GTGTTCTCAAAGACTTTGAGCGATGTTCTCAAGAAGACTCCGGATGTCACAATCGTGTTCTTTGACCCGAAAGCACTGATTGGATACAGGTTGAGAGAGAAGGCGAAACTCGAGACTTTTCGGGCCGCACCTCCAGCAGGCCGCTAATCCTTGGAGAATATGGGTTTCAAGCCGAAGGCAGTCGTCAGAATCAACTTGGAGGAAATCCAAGCCCTACGGTATGGACCTGACACTTGCAAAAAGATGGGCTGAACATCATGCAGGTCCCGATGCCAAAGGTGCGCGGGAAATCGCTCAGTTCATCAAAGGGAATGTTCGGCGGGCGACCACCAGATGTCCTGCAGACGCTGAGAGTGCCGAGACCTAGCTGCCTTCAGCTCCTCCTCCGTGAATGCCTGTTCATGATCAGTCAAATAGTGCACATCGAGAATACGCTTTGTCCCAAACGCACGTTCGCAGAATAAACAACGTAGGTTCTCTTTTATTGTTCCCGTCAGCTCGTTCACGAAGAAAATGCCCATTGTCTACGACACACCTCCGCCCTGTTTCGCGTACAAGTATTTAACTCGGCTTGGAAGAAAAGTAGGAAATGGAGAAGATTCTACTTTTCCACTCCTTAATCGGCTCTGGGCAGTGAGCACATCGTGAAATCCCGTGAGCGGCTAGCGTCATAGCATTAGCCCTAGATCCCGTTTCTAAGACCCACAATTTGAGCAAAAAAATAGAATTCAGAGCCTAAGCTCCGTCTCTAAGAACTATCTGTGAGAGAAAGAGCCCGTCGGCACCCTGCGGTATTCGTATTTTTGACACTACCTTGCCGTTTACGAGAGTCTCCACCGTGTCTTGCGGAGCCAAGTGTTCCACAGCAAAGCCAGAACCGAGCAGCTGCAAGCATTCTCCGCGGGAGAGGGGACCGTTTACTCTTCTATGGAAATGGCATGGCACATATGTTCCCAAGGTTGGGTCAGTGATTTCCCCTCTGCTCAACCCGGATGGAATGCTGAGAAATGAGTCAAGAAAATAGTTGAAGACACAACACACTGGATAACCGTATCTCAATCCCGATACGAGGTCTCGAATGCTTTTGGAAAGTCGGTCAAGCAACCATATGACCGATTTTGGCAGCCTCACCGATGCGTACCCTGAGAGAAGGCGCCCGCCAGCGCTTACTTCGATTTTGTAACCCAAACAGCGCAAGCGAAGTTACAGCGGGATGCGGGAAGATGATCGCCTGGCCGCGATATGCGCGGTAATCCTCTCTGCCTTCGCTAAATGGCTTCAACTATGCTTGCCCGTCTTCAGTTTTCGTGGCAATGGCCTTGTTGTGAAGGACCCCCTGAATACATTGTATCGCATGTCGCGCAAGCTGGGCACCAACAAATCTCTTGTAGACATATTGCTGTTCCTAACCCTTTTGTCATCAGAGGACGACCATTTCTCGACTTGGTTGGGTTGGGCCAACTCCTCATCAAGTGCCAGAAGTGCGGGTCACTGTATCAATCGGGGATAATCACGGACCTAGAACTTGTTCAAAGAAAACTAGGCAGCCTCAAGGAACTCGAAACAAGATGCCCTTTTTGCAGACATGAAAACCTGAGCAATCCAGAGAACATGGTATTCACAACCGCCTTAACCTAACCAAAAGCTATGTGCAAATATGTGCATAGACTATGGTAGGTTACTTGCGCGGAGAATCAGTAACCCGTCGGTAGGTACGTGAATTACATGCTTTCTTTTATTCTGTCATCCAAGAAGTATTTGCCAGGTTGGATTCCAGGGATTGTGTCTTTCGATGCATACTCCAGCAAGACGCTTCAATAACAGAGGTATCAGCGAAGTCATTGCAGCCCTTCTGCTGATTGTCACAGTTGTGGCTCTCACAATTGTGGTGTATGTCTTCTCGGTGGGTATGTTGGGCGGAGGGTTCCAAACGACCGGAGTGACTGGCCTGCAGGTGACCATTCTTCCTTCCATTTATTCTCGTGACGCCAACATCGCGGTCCTGAACGATAAAGCCAACTTCACCGTTGCCGTTTCAAGTAGCCTTTCTTCAACCCAAAGAGTGGTTGTTTACGTGATTGCGGGAAGATCAGTAGTAGGAAATGTCACCATCTTCTTGAGCGCTGGCGAATCGAAGACACAATTCATCTCGCAAATCCTCAACAGCACTGGAATATGGACGATAAAGGCAACAGCCGGGGGAGCTACAATTGGGAGCTATTCTTTCGACGTAAGGTCCACCCGGGATGAAGCTGACTATGCGATACAACAATGGCGCGAGCAACGTTTCTACCAGTATCTAGCGTTGGGCAGTTTTGGATTCGCAATTCTCTCCTTGATTGTCTCAGTAGTATCGCTGGCTCGTCGACGTCGCTAAGTCCATGATCACCTAGACAGCTTCTCTTCATCCTGACAAGCCAGCGGTCTCACAACAACATCAAAACCTTATGTAGTACAGGTCAAAGCGATAAGAAAACGCACACTAGGTGAGACTGATCGTGTCTGCCCGCTCAAAAGCCAGATCGAAGGTCCAGAAGAAGAAGGGTTTCGGCCGTGGCGAGAAAATCATTGCCGTGATCATAGTGCTTGTTGTGATCTGGGCCGCATATTCATTCTCCCAACCTTCTCAACCCACGACCACCACGACTCAGGCCTCGACCGTCACAACATCAACCTCTGGAGTTCCGGATTTCGCCTTGCCAATCGTTGGGCCGAATGGCCTAACGGGCCAGACGGTGTCCATGTCATCCTTCCGCGGAAAAGTCGTGTTATTGGAATTCATGGTTCCCTGGTGCGGACACTGCCAGAATATGGCGCCTGTCCTTGAGAGCCTCTATCAGCAGTTCGGGCCTCAGAATGTTGTCTTCCTTACAGTCTCGGGGTCATGGCAGGGCGCCAGCGCGAGCGACGCGGCAAAGTTCATTCGAGACTACCGCTCCAGTTGGATCTACGCGTACGATTCGTCGAACTCGGTCTTCAACCTGTACGGTGTTAACCAAACTCCCACTTTCTTCATTATTGGAAAGAATGGGTCGGTCGCAGGGACGTATCAAGGTGAAGTCCCCATCGAAACCTTGGCCGCAGACCTGACTCGGATCAACAGTTGAGGCCGGCAATTGGAGCGGACGAAGACAGCTTGGATAGCCTTCGCCCTTGCTGTTCTAGGACTCGGGATTTCCGGATATCTTACGTGGTATAGTTTCATTACTCGAACTGGCGTATGTACGCTCACCGGCTACTTCGGCTGTTCCGCAGTTCTTACAAGCGCATATTCGAGGATTGGCGGAGTTCCGGTAGCTCTCTTGGGATTTGTCTGGTTTCTGGTAGTTGCCTCGACAAGCATGCTTGTGGTAAGAGATGGAAAGTGGCTCAAGTATCTGCTCGCGTGGTCGGTCTTGGGGCTGCTGGGCATTGTCGGTCTGGAATATGTCGAAATCTTCGTGATCAGATCGATCTGTCTCGAGTGTACCTCGGCGCATCTGCTAGGGATAGCCGTTCTCGTGCTGACTCTGAGCATATGGTTGGGCAGACGTGCATAACGCAAATTCAGAGCGCATTCGTGGCAAGGCATTCTATCTATCGCATTTCGGGAGGCACGGCAAGACCTGAACTGGCTTCTCGATGCTTTCGCGAAAAGTGCACGTTTCCATGCAACCTGCGTGGTTCCTGAATGACTTGTTCGTCCAGCATGTGTTGATTTCTTTCCGAGTCGCCTTCTTCTGCCCCCCAGCTTTTGTAGCCACACGTGTCAGATCTGATGTTTCAGCAGCTGCCTCCCGATGACATCGGCGTTGAATTGCGGGTTACTGAAAGACTTGTGAAGTTTCTAACATCAGCCAGAATGTATACTCCATAAGTTGTCAAAACGGCCACCAGTTCCTCGAATGTCCTAGTTGAGTGGCCGACAGTAAAGACCCTCAAATCTCCAAGCCGCCGACCTTCAACGCGGTCGACCGGGATTGACTCAAAGCCTGTAGGCTAGATGACGTCTACGTCGTGCGGGTAGCTCTCCTTCAGTCCGGCCTCAGATATCCTCACGAAATTGGCCTTCCCGCGAAATTGGATTATCTCGGTTGCTCCGCAGTAGCTCATCCCCGACTTCAATCCGCCAACCAGTTGGCCGATGAGTTCTGAAGCGTTACCTTTGTAGGGGACGAAAGCCTCGACGCCTTCAGGTACGTAATCGATCAGTTCGGCTGCGCTGTCCTCTTCGTTCTGCTCAGGTTCTCGCGTTAATCTATCGTAGGAGGCCGCGACTGAGGCCATCCCTCGGACTAGCTTGTACTTTCGGCCTTCCCTCATCACAGTGATGCCGGGACTCTCTTCTGTCCCAGCTAAGAGACTTCCAACCATCACGGTTGAAGCACCTGCGGCTATGGCCTTTGTAATATCGCCAGAATTTCGTATTCCCCCATCCGCAATTACGGGAACACTTCTCTTGTCAGCGGCTTTTGCACATTCCATTATCGCCGTCAACTGTGGCACGCCGGCACCAGTGACAATCCTAGTGATGCAGATCGACCCTGAGCCGATTCCGACCCTAACCGCGTCTGCCCCGGCTGCAATTAGGTCTTCAGTTCCTTCTCTTGTCGCCACATTGCCGGCAATCAACTCGGCCTTCGGGATCGACTTTTTGATCGAGCGAATTGCATTAAGCGTTATCTCAGAGTGGGCGTGGGCGACATCGATAACAAGCACGTCTGCTCCGGCTTCATGCAGCGCCTTGGCCCTCTCCAGATAGCCTGACCTTACACCGACTGCCGCGCCAACCATCAACCTCCCCTTCTCGTCCTTCGAGGCCTGCGGATATTGCTCAAGGCTCCGTATGTCCCTGCTCGTTATGAGACCGCGAAGCCTACCCGCTCTGTCCACGAGTGGGAGTTTCTCGATCTTGTGCTTGTGCAAGATTCGTTCGGCTTCTCGAAGGTCAACGTCTGGTCGAGCGGTGACAAGGTCTTTGAGCCCTGTCATGATTTCTGTGACTTTCTTCTCGGGGTCACGTTCAAACAGCGTGTCACGCGCGGTCAGGATTCCTTGAAGCTTGCCTTTGGCATCAACGACGAGGAGGCCAGTCGCACCATGCTGAGACATTAGGCGCTTAGCATCCTTGAGTTTCTGCTCTACTCCTAGCGTGTATGGCTGTTCGATCAAAATACTCTCAGAGCGTTTGACTTTTAGGACCTCGTCGACTTGCTGTCCAATGGTCATGAAACGGTGGATGATACCGATCCCACCAGCACGGGCCATAGTCATAGCCATCGAATGTTCAGTCACAGTGTCCATCGGCGCGCTGACGATGGGAACCTTTAATCCTACGTGCCGGGAAAGTTGTGTTGTGCAATTCACGTCTTTTCGAGACCGGACATCCGATTTCTTTGGCACAAGCAAAACATCGTCGAAGGTCAAACCGTCAATAATCCTATCTGATGACAAAGCCTGCAATCCAACCTATTCGGTTAGTTTCTTAGACCGGCTGAGCGCCTCACAGTGGCACTGCTTGTTTTTGAGGAAATCTCTGATTCACCGGGCGCCAACAACATGCCCGTTACTGCGCCACAGCTTCGGGTGTGAATTTAAACTTTGACCGAATGGAATCGTGTTCGCTCCGAATATGCTTGCTTTGCATCGAAACAAGGTTGGACGCATTATCGTTGGCAGTGTTTGCGTTAGAACGCTTTGAATTGCAGGGATAATTCGACTCTGGAACTTAAGGTGGGGTTAAATATAACGTACGTCATATTCCCCACGTGCCCAGAAATGTCCTACAAGCACCCCGAGGTCCTTGTCGAAACTAATTGGGTCAATGAGCATCTGAAAGACCGCTCAATCCGAATAGCCGAAGTGGACTATGACCCCATCGCAAACTACAACCTCGGCCACATCCCCGGCGCAGTGCTGTTTGACTGGAAGAAAGACATGAACGACCCGGTCACCCGCGACATACTAGGCAAAGACCGATTGGAAGACCTGCTCGGAAAGTTTGGGATTGCGAACGTCACAACGCTTGTCCTGTACGGCGACTTCAACAATTGGTTTGCGGCCTTCGCGTACTGGATTATGAAATACTACGGAGTCGAAAAAGTCGTCCTGATGAACGGTGGACGCAAGAAATGGATCGCTGAAGATAGAGAAGTAACCAAAGATGTGCCCACGTATCCACGAACATCATACAAAGCCAAACAGCCTGACGAGGAAATTCGAACATACTTGGACTACGTCAAGAGGTCATTGAACCGCGCGGACAAAGTTCTCGTCGATGTAAGAGGCCCTGCTGAGTTCACCGGCGAGATAACAGCCCCTCCTGAGTACCCTAACGAGCATGCTCAGCGCGGAGGACACATTCCAGGTGCCGTCAATATACCCTGGTCACAGGCCGTCAAGGAAGATGGAACCTTCAAATCAGCAGGAGAACTCAGCAAGTTGTATCAGAGTAAGGGCGTCACACACGACAAAGAGGTGATAACCTACTGCAGAATCGGAGAAAGATCATCCTTCACATGGTTCGTGCTGAAGCATCTTCTCGGGTACCCGAACGTCAGGAACTATGACGGCTCATGGACCGAATGGGGCAACATGATCCGAAATCCTATAGAAAAGCCATAAAACAATCTGAGATCCGGGAAGATTCAGGGTTAACGAAATTCGCTCGCTTCGAAAAGGGTGCCTCACTTTACTTTTCTGACAATTACGTGTGTAAGCTTTCCTTCTGTTCTTGATTCCAGTACGACTTGGCCTGTCTGATCAGACCATCTCGCCATCTCCACGTCCGCGGTGGGGTCATCCGTGACGATGTGCACAACTTCATTCGGCGATATTCGACCCATAAGTTCATTCAATCTGACCAATACTGCAGCGCACTCTACCCCAATCTCCCACATCTCATGATCGGGATAAGCCTTGAAGCATCTAATTCGGAGTTCGCGAACCTGCGACCGTATCTTCTCTTCGACCGTCTTCAAATCGTTGAGAAGTCTCAGTTCCTCGGAAAGTTTGCTCGGTTCAATTTTCCCGAACCAGCCATCCTGGTAAGGTGAATCGTTTGCGAGCTTCGGGCGTGTCTCTAAGTCAGTATTGGTTTCTATTAATGTCCCTGAAATGGGCGTTCGTACAGCACCGAAGTATCGGACGCTCTCTATGGTTGCGATACTCTGCCCTTTCTTGAGTACCGCCCCTCTTGATTTCAGTTTTACCTGATTGAGCTTCCCTGCCAAGGCGCCGTGGACGCTGGTAATGCCCAACTTTACGAGGCTCTCGTCTTCCACCTTCACCCATACATTGTTCTCAAGATCGTAAAGCACGTCGTCCGCGAACTCACAATATTCTATCTGCAAGCAGATATGCCTTGACTACGTTACCGAATCCTATGCCTGACCACGAATGCTCGATAGGGCTCTTCTAGGTTCGTATGCTACACCGTGAACTATTCTCGGAGATTCAAGTCGCTCCATCAAGAGCTCGTTGATCGTGAGATTACAGGTCTTTTGACTTGCGGGTTCAAAGCCGCTGATTCCGAGGATCGCTCTCGCGTTGACGGCCACACTGCGTGGCTCGCCGTAAGCTTTCTCCACGACGTTGACTATTGCGGAAACTCTGGCCCCTGCTTTCTCGACTAATTGTACTACTGCTTTACGGGTTCTACCCGTGAAGCCGACGTCATCAAATATCAGGACACGATCGTCTTGTGCTATTGCCCCTTCTGGGATAGCAAAGTAGTGTTCGGTTCCCTTTGTTGCGGAAGGAACCTTCGTATCTCCCACGACAGTGCCCCGCCAAGTTCCTGGAACCTGTGGGTTGGCCCTGTCATAGATCTTCACAGCGCGAACGAAGTTCAAGCCGGCCATGCTTGCGTAGACTGACGCAAGTGGTGGTCCCGATGCTTCTGGGGACAATACCTTCGTTGCAATCCTGCCCAGCTTAGGTCTGAGCACGTAACGAACCAAGTCCCCGAAGAATGGTGCGTCAAAACTCTGGTTGATGAATGGAACGTCTAAGCCACCATCTCCAAGAACACAGAACTCCTGCGGGTTCCCTAGGTGGGCGAGCAGCCTTTCCTCAAGTTTGCCTATTCTTTCCTGAAATTTGGATAGGAGCGTAACCTCGTTCGAGGCAACCAGCATCGAGTCTCCAATCTTGGGAAAGAAAACCTGAAGGGCAAATCCTAGTATCTCGGTTTCCCGCGGTTGCTTGACCAGTTGCTGGTAACGATCCACGGCTATGCGATCGGTTGATATTTGCGCGGGTTCGCTGAGAAAGCGGTTTATCCTCAGTATGGTTCCAATCTCACCACGGACAGCATCCGGAGCAACCACAGCGTCGTCGTTAACTCTCACTTGGTCGTTTTCTTTGAATAGGAGAACCCCGGACTCCCTTCCACCTATCTCATACGCCAACCTTTGCAACCTGCTCGTTAGAGCTGCATTCCTGTTTAAGAACCATTGCGCAATATCTACGCTGGTTGAATAGCAGCCAAGAATCGGAAAAGAAAAACAATGAACCGCTTTCTGTCCAGCATACCCAGGGCTAGACATTTTTGGTTTCTGATGCTGAATGTCGCTGTCACCGGTTTCGCTGGAACGATGCTCGGCCCTTTCTTGCCAGTGTATGCTTACAAGGAACTTGGCATATCGGTTGGTGCCGTCTCATTCCTCTATTTCGTCAGCGGGATACTCGGAACCGTCTCCGTATTTCTCATGGGCTGGCTCGTGGACAGAGTTGGAAGGAAGAAGATCTACATCATTGGAAACTCGAGTGCCTTCATCATCCCAGCCGCGCTAACGCGAATTAGCAGTTACGCACAGCTCCTACCAGTGATCTCTGCTTCTGGGATCATGGATTCGGCCGCGCGAACTTCGCAGACCACTATCGTTGCTGACCAAGTGGAAGAGAAGAAGCGCAACACCGCTTACGGAATCAGCAGGATAGTTGGTAATGCAGCATGGATAGTCGCCCCAATCTTTGGCGGCCTCTTGCTAACAGAGCAGGGGAGATATCAGCAACTCTTCGTCGTCTCCGCAATCCTAGGACTAGTTGGCGTCCTTCTCTTCATCTTGCTCGTCCCCGAATCAAGAAAGAGGGGTTTGGAGAAACCGGCGTTTCCGAAAATCACCGTCCTGAAAGACCGAGACTTGCGCGTCCTCTGCGTAGCATCATTATTCAGTATGCTGTTCTACTCACAGTTCTACTCGCTCCTTCCGATCTTCGCCACGCAAGTCAAAGGCCTGAACGAACTGAACCTTGGCATGCTGTTCTCGATCTCTGGCGCCACCGTAGTGGCACTCCAATTGCCGACCTCCAGCTGGTTGGATAGGATGCCAAAGCAGACTGGATACATTCTAGGCGTGATCATAATGGCTCTCGGTATCACAGGGTTAGCTTTGGCACCGAGCTTCTACTGGCTTCTGGGCTCTGTTGTCCTCATGACCGTTGGAGAGAACATGTTCTTTCCAATCGCCTCGGCGCTTGTAACGGAGATAGCCCCTGAGACGGAGCGAGGAATGTACGTCGGGGCATTCAGCCTCTTTCTCAGCGTGGGAATCGATGTTTCACCACTACTTGGTGGAAGCATTTGGCAAGCCACAGGTGACCCGTACCTGCCATGGCTGCTCAGCCCGGTTTACGCAGCGATTTCCGTCGCCTTGGCGTTCTTCTATAGAAAGAAGCCGAAGGCTACGGGAAGTCAAAACAAGCAGCGGACAATCGGGGAGCCTGATTGTTCGACTATCATGGGATTGAGTAATAAGTAAGAGGCCTGTCGCACTTGGGCCGTGACATGTCAGATTGATGTCTGCAATTGAGACAGACAGACTCACGAAAAACTACGGCGACCTACTCGCCGTAGACAGCTTGAAAATAAACATCAAGGAAGGTGAAATCTTCGGACTGCTTGGGCCGAATGGCGCGGGCAAGACCACTACACTTTCCATGCTCGCCACTCTTCTCAAACCAACGTCCGGAACCGCGCTAGTTAATGGATATGACATAAGAGCACACCCGGCGGATGTGCGACGATCAATCGGCATAGTCTTCCAGGACCCCAGTAGCGACGATGTTTTGACAGGGTGGGAGAACCTCTACCTGCATGCATTAATGTTTGGAGTCCCCAAACACGAACGCCGGCAGAGGATTCAGCGAGTCCTTAGCCTCGTCGATCTTCAGGATAGGGCCGACGACATCGTGAAGAAATACTCCGGTGGAATGCGGAGGAGACTGGAATTGGCTCGGGGGCTTCTCCACAATCCACGAATCCTCTTTCTCGACGAGCCTACCCTAGGACTGGACCCGCAGACACGCGAGCACATTTGGGAGTACATAGAGAACCTCGCGAAAGCAGAGAAGGTCACAATCATCATAACTACACACTACATGGACGAGGCAGACAGACTCTGTAATCGCGTCGCCATAATCGACCATGGGCGAATCGTCGCGCTCGATACTCCTTCTGCCCTCAAAACAAAGATTGGAGGAGAAATCGTCAAACTACGTGTCCGATCTCCCAACCTTGAGAATCTGAAAGATCTGGATTATGTGGTGTCCATGGATCAATCTGGAAACACCCTGCTTTTGACAGTCAAGAACGCAAGCGCGCATCTACAGGAAATCCTGAGCATGATCGGCCAAGTGGATTCTGTTGAGGTACGCACTCCTACATTGAACGATGTCTTCCTCAATTACACTGGCAGGGAGATAAGAGAGGAATCGGGCGAAGGCGGGATCTCTGAACGGATAGCTAGAGTGAGGAGAGGACGATAATGGGCGAACTCGAAGGTTTCTACGCTCTATGGTACCGTGAGATGAAAGTATTCACGCGTGAGAAATCACGCATTGTCTCATCCCTCTTCACACCCCTACTCTGGATAGTCGTCTTTGGGGGAGGTTTGGGATCCGCCGTCTCCCTGGGAGGAGTCAACTACCAAGTCTTCATCTTTCCAGGCATCCTGACGATGACCATTCTGTTCTCATCAGTCTTCTTTGGGTTGTACATCGTCTGGGACAAGAAGATCGACTTCTTCAAGGAAGTGCTAGTTGCCCCGTTATCGCGAACAACAATCTTTGCGGGCAAAATGGTCGGGGGCAGTGTAGACGCGCTCATTCAGGGGTGCGCGATGCTTGCATTCGGCGTCATACTAGGCATAAGCTACAGTCCCACAGTTCTCATTCTAGCATTCATCTTCATGTTCGTTCTGGCATCAGCGCTCGTAAGCCTAGGCCTAATCATCGGCTCCAATATGGAAAGCGTGGAGGGTTTCCAGCTCATCATCAGCTTTCTCGTGTTCCCAATGTTCTTCTTCAGCGGCGCCCTCTTCCCAATCAGGGACCTGCCTCCCTACCTGCTAATGTTCACGGTTCTGGACCCAGTTACGTATGCGGTGGACGGACTCCGAGGACTCCTTCTAGGTTCATCACAGCTCCCGATCATCCTCAACCTCTTGATACTCTCAGCATTTGCGACCGTGATGATTGGCGTTGGCACATGGTCATTTGGACGCCTAAAGTAAGGGGTACACGGAAACTCAAGAATTGGATTGACCAAGAAAACCTCTGCGCTACAACATCTGTGGCTTTCGACGAAGGCTTGCGGTTGAGCTTATGCGTTTTCACTTTGATATGGGCAGGTCGGGTCTGAAGCTAGGTAGTCACCTTGGTAGGCAGCTGCCTTTGCCCTGCAGCCACCGCAGACGATCGCGAACTTGCATTCGTGGCATTTTCCTTTGAGATTCGATCTGTTCCTTAGCGCCTGGAACGTTGGGCTGTCCCAGATCTCTTTGAATGATTGTTTCCTCAGGTTGCCCGCAACCGGGTAATCGGGCATGAACATGCAAGGTGTTACGTCGCCGTTAGGTTGGATATTGCAGTACAACCTTCCGGCAGGGCAGCCGCCAAGGTAAGGTGCGAAGCTTCTGTAAATATTGCCTCGCCCAGCACAGTCAAAGAAGGAACTCACAGTGAACTTCTCTATCGATAGAGCCTTCTTAGCATGATTCGGAGGAGGGAATCCGTCCCTGAATGATGAATACACAACAAACTGTGGGAGCTCGGTGAAGACCTCCCCGCCTTTCGTAAACGACTTCTGTCCCACGAGGGCCATCAGGTCAAGGAGTTGGCGACGTGAAAGCCTAAGGTTCTCGACGTCCCGTCCCCTTCCAGCAGGAATGAGGTCAAAGAAGACCACCCTGTGTGCGCCATGCTCCCTCGCGAGCGAGATTAGCTCACCGCTATCCGCGTAATTCAGCGTGGTGGCAGTGGTGGCGACAGTCGTGAAGATTCCTGCATCTGAGCATGCCTCTATAGCATCAAGAGTCTTCTTGAATGCTCCATCAGCACCTCGAAACCGATCATGGTATTCAGAGTTCACAGAGTCGAGGCTCAACTCCACTGACGTTACGCCCAATCGTTTCAATGATTCTGCCACATTTCTATCAATCAGGACCCCGTTCGAGTCAATCGAGATCGCAATCCTATGGTCCCGAATTCGCTCAATGAGCCTACAGAGGTTGGGATTGGTCAAAGGCTCACCTCCAGAGAGGACGATCATCGACACTCCGACCTCCGCCAATTGATTGACAGTATTCAGTTGCTGTTCGAGCGTCAGTTCGTCCGATGAAGGCAGACTCGCGTTCTGGTAACAGTGCAAACATCGCAGGTTACACCTGCGCGAGAGGCTCCAGACAACGCTCACCGGCGCTTTGAGTGTTTGAGGAGTCCTAACGCCATAATCAGAAAGGCTCTTCAGAAGATTCCAGAGCGCACGCTGTCCCCCATCTTCATGAAGCAAGTCCCGCACTAGGTTCGCTTCAAACCCATAGAGGCGTGCAAGCCAATCCAAAACCCGGCGCGTCGGAAATTCGGACAGGAGCTCAGTCGGGTCCTCTGGTGAATCTGCCACGGGAAGGAACATTCTTACAAGAAAGGGCGCGATGTGATCCCTTACACGATTGATGGATGGAACTGGAAAGGGGTCGCGGCACGTTTTCATGCGGGAGCACATCTGTCTCCGAGCTTCGAATTTATCCTACTTAACGGCTCTTACAGATTGCCACGCACGACATTCAGCAGAAGCCACGAGGCTCCACAAGAATCATATGAAGGCGAGCTTTGCTTGCTCCGTGGACCATATGGAACACATTTTAGCGAACCAAAGCGCGACCGAATCGAGAACTCCGCGAGAAAGAGTGGTGAACTAGCACGGCCAGATCAAGTCGAAGCCGAGCGCGGATCGAATCGAACCAAGAGGTGCATATGCAATAATTGATTAATGTTAATCAATCATTGTTGAGCTGGCTCCTTGACACCCGCAACGCCAGCATTCGGTATCTCACGATGACCCAACTCTTGCACAGGAGGCTGAACGACCCAGAAGTGCAGAGTGCGCGTGCGCAGATTCCAAAATCGCGCTGGGCAAAGCTCGTCTTCTCCGGAATGCAGGACGCTTCCTTTTGGGAGAGCCCGATTACCTGTTACAACCCGAAGTATTCGGTGACGGTTTGGCGGCTTCAACTGCTCGCACAACTCGGGATGCCAGCTGAAGACCGGCGGATAAAGAACGCGTGCGAGCGTTTCCTTGAACAACATGTTCACCGAGACGGTGGGTTTAGTTGCGGTTCACGTAAGCATCGGACACGGTATTCCGAAGAGTGCATAACCGGACGCATGGTTGCCACACTGTGCTCTTTTGGTTACCAGAACGACCCACGTGTTCGAGATGCAATAGAGTGGCTAGCCAACCATCAACTCGATGATGGTGGCTGGAATTGCAGACACAGCCCCACTACCTCCCATAGTTCGATCTATTCAACCCAGATGGCACTCTGGGGTTACAGCGCCCTAGATCCGAATCTGCGAGGGGAGTATCGGAATGTAATCAAACGTGGAACCGAGTTCATGCTCAGGCATAGGCTCTTCAAGTCGCATCATACTGGCAAGATAATCCGAAAGGATTGGCTGGAGCTGAAATTCCCGGGAAATGTTGGTTACGACATCCTTCACGCGCTCTTAGTCCTGCTGCGACTCGGGGTGAGGAGGGATGAGCGGCTTTCCGACGCGCATGATGTTTTGTGCCAGAAACGGCGGAAGGACGGGCGTTGGAACCTCGACGTAGTCCCCCGGCACTGGGGCAGCGGGGGCCCCTCAGATTGCTATCTGCAATTGGAAAGAGAAGGACGGCCAAGCAGATGGATCACGCTGAACGCCCTAACTGTGTTAAGCCAGTTAGGACTGCAATCGTGTAACTACCGTTAGCTAGAGATCCAGAACACTACGAATGTAAGATTCAGCCTCTCTCCCTTTCTGCGTATCAGCAGTTATCCTGATTCTTCCCAGGTTTTCCAACCGTTTGAATTCCGAGATGCCGCCGCCTGAGAAGATTCTCTGAAGCGTTTGAACATCACAATTTATTGTCAAATCTGGGTTTGGGCTCTGGTCATCCCTCAGCTCGATACAACCGTCGCTCAGAAACAACAGTTCGGGCCTTTCATTGTTCGTTAGGACCTGCACAGACTCCCGCGCTAGACGGTCATTTGTTCGATCGTCCACTTACGATCAAGATTCCCAGAATGAAACCCAGCAGTAGGACTCCCGCAAGTTTGCCTCTCTCGTCTATGGGGATGAACTTGGTGCCCTCTTTGGTAATCTCTACCACACCGATAGGCTTCGCACGAACGCCGCCTCCCATCCCGCCCGCTTTCTCACCCTCAGTCTGCCCTTCATTCTTCCTCGCTGGACCAGAGCCCACGCCAAAGCAATACGCAACCTTAGCTACAGGAATGATTGTCTTTCCCTCAGCAACAACGGGCTCTCCGTACACCGTCTTGACGCTGGCACTTCCTTGCAGGCGTTCCATGATCGACTGAAAATACTGTTGAAGACTCACAATTGCTCACTCAGACTAGACGCGTTTCCCAAGGATATTTGGGTATTGGAAGTATGCCGACGGACTTCGGATCCTCTTGAGACAGCGTGACGCTGTCTGAGACTACCTAACTCAGAGATCCATGTGATGGTAACCGTATGTGGTTATTTCCTTGAATCCGAATGAGCGGTACAACGACAGCGCGTTCCGGTTCTTGGTCGCCACTTCAATGCAAATCTCCTTTTGTCTTCAGAAACGAGAGGACTGAGAGCCCAGGCTACCAATTGGCCAACGTACCCGCGACGCCGGTAGTCTGGAAGGACTCCGAACACGACAATCATAGGCGTAGTTGTCATACGATATTACTCCGAAGTTTCCAACATGCTCCTCTTGGAGCATTGCGATGATTTTCACCGCTTGTCCCACGTAGAAGAGCGCATTTCTCAAAGTCGGTTGTCCGAAAATCCATAAAAGCTGGATGGAGAGCATTGACGGAGCGTGTTTATGTTGAGAGATTTCGCGGTTTTCGAGGGCTTTGTTCTGGAGAGGATGCGCGAGTCGAGAATCCCTGGGTTGAGTGTTGCAGTTGTTGTGGAGAACGAGCCTCTGTACGCCAGAGGATTTGGCTTCAGGGACACGTCTTCGGGCCTCGCGGCAACTTCCCGGACCTTATATGGCATTGGCTCAGTGACCAAGTCCTTCACAGCGCTTGCAATCATGCAACTTGCCTCCGAAGGCAAACTCAGTCTAGCCGACCCTGTGGAGAAGTATGTGCCCGGTATCCCTAAGCCCTTTGGAGAATCCGCCACAATTCACAATTTGCTAACGCATTCCTCGGGCTTGCCTGCATTGGGGTATGCTGAGGCCTTCATCAGTGGAGTGCTTGGCCTGGACCAGTCATGGCTGCCAGTTTCTAGCGCCGATGATGTCATCACCTTCATGAGAGACGCCACCGAATGGACTGTTTCCAAGCCTGGAGAGCGATTCTTCTACCTCAACGAAGGTTTCGTGCTACTAGGCGATATAATCTCGAAAGTATCGGGGATTAACTACGAAGAGTATGTTCAGAAGAGGATCTTGCAGCCTCTCAAGATGGATAGAACTTTCTTCTCGAAGTCTGATGTGGAGAAAGAGATCGACCGGGCGACACCTTACATCATAGATAAGGAAGGAAAACATATCCCGAGCAGTTTCCCGTACGGCGTAACTTCAGACGGCGGCCTAATCAGCAGTGTCCTCGACCTTTCAAACTACCTAAGAATGTGCGTTGGTCAGGGCGAATTCCAGGGAAAAGCGATAGTCAGCAAGGACATGTTTGAGAAGATGGAAGAGCCTCACATTCGCTTGCCCTACGAACTTTTCGGAAAAGAGTCATACGGTTATGGGTGGGGAGTTACTCCCAACTTCTTCAGCCACAAGCTTGTCGGCCACGGCGGCAGCGTGGGAGTGTACACGGCTTACGTGGGCTACATATCTGAAAAGAAGATCGGAGTGACAGTATTAGCAAACCCAAGCAATTATCCTCTCTCCCATATCGGAATGTACGCCCTCGCCCAGCTCCTAGGAGCAGACCCAAAGACGCTCCCCTTCGTGAAGAGCGACAGAATACTAAGCAAACTTCAGGGAGAGTACGAAACATACAAGGGTACAATGAAGATCAGCGTCAAGAAGACTGGCGACTTCCTTTTTGCGGAATTCAAAGACAGATATACCGAACAAAGGGTTCCCCTCATACCGGAAAGGCTGGAAGACGACAAGGCGATATTCTACACGTTCTCCGAAGGAGTGAAAATGACGACTGAGTTCAATATGAAAGACGACAAAATAGAATGGATATACGAGAGGTACAAGGCGATAAAGAAAGCATAAGGAACAAAAGGCCCGTACTAGGCTCACGGATCCTAGAGCCCGACCAAGGAAAGCTTGAGTTGGGTTACACCGCGTCTCTTCATAAGGTTCCGTGCCAGTTCTTGAACTCTCTCTGTTCGCCCCCTAACGGAAATCATCTCAAGGCACCTTGACTCATCGAGGTGCACGTGGGCTGTGGAATTCACAATGTCCCGGTATTGATGTTGAATCTCCGTCAGAGTCTCTTGCAGGCCATGCGATCGATGGTTGTAAGTCAACAGAATAGCACCGACCCCGAATCTTCCTTTCTGATCCTTCCAACTATACTCAGCAACGAAATTCCTCATCGCAACCTGCAACGCCTTTGACCTATCCTCGTAACCGATCCTCCTGACCGTCTCGTCAAACTGCTCTAGCAATGACGGTGCCACTGAGAAGCTGACCCTCTCCACAGCTCCCATACGTTGAACCACATCGCCGATAATTCTTCAACACCTTTAATAGAAATTGGTATTACGATTTGTGAGAATGGTATTAACATGAAATCCTCGGCAAAGCTCGTAGCATTCACGGCGGTCACAACCGCGCTCACGGTCGTCCTGAGCGGCCTCAGCGTGCCATTTGCACTTGGTGTGAGGATTCACTTTTTCCAAGTCGGGATCATGCTGGCAGGCGCTATTGGAGGCCCATTACCAGGCCTCGTGACAGGCGGTATAGGGGCAGTCTACATGGCCACGATAAGAGGTGACCCAACCATTGTCATAGGAAACGGGTTGCTGGGATTGTTCACGGGGATCTTCGTCCGCAAGACGCGACCTGCTTTGGCAGGTGTCTCGGCTTGGGGCTTAGTGCAAGCCCCTTGGATCTATCTCACGGGAACTTACATTTTCCTAGTCCCGACGGCAGTCATGCAATTGGCCCTTGCCGTTCTCACGGCCGAGGGCATGATCTGTGCCTCGGTGGTTGACATTCTCATCAATCACTTCCACCTGCGCGGAGTAGCGTTTCCAGAGTCGAGGATTGCAGGACCATGAGAAAGCGGACGCATCTAAGCCAGCAGGTTCTGAGATCAGGGGTGAGATTTCACGGCCATTTAGGTCCGTTTCTTGTACTAGGGCTTCGAATTGGTTCTCTTGCAGCTCGAATCTTGCACCCCAGAGGAATTCACGAAATGTCAGCGACAGTTTGGCTCAGGCAAACACCGCCTCACTCGTGCTTGCTTGATGGTCTTCAGGTTTCCAGTGGCTGTACCCTCGGCAAGGGAAACATCAAAGTGAGAAATGCACCTTCAATTCGAGCGAGATTTTGCAGAGGCGACAGATCCGTAGTCATTAGGCCGACAGAAAATGCTAGGCAACTACTAGCGACTGTCACGCGACATACGCCCGAAGATGATCTACGAAAAATGGCGCTCTCTATGGTCAAAATGCGCGACCATGACCTGTTCGTTGTTAGCAGATCCTGAAAACTCTCAACATCTCAGAAAATCACATATCAAGACATAGTTACAATGTTGTTCTGCGCGTTGAGCGGCCGAGGATGATGAATGACATTGTTGATGATTGCGGCGAGGCTGCATAGAATTGGCGAGAAACTGAGCATAGATGATGTCAGAATCCCTACAGTCGGAGCTGACGACGTCCTTGTCGATGTCAGGGCTGCAGGGATATGTCGTTCGGACATTAACTATCGCGATGGCATCGCTCCTGTCAGAAAATTGCCGATAACTCTCGGACATGAGATCGCGGGCGTTGTGGCCAAGGTGGGAGACAAGGCCAAGGTAGTAAAAGAAGGGGACAGAGTCTGCGTGCATTACATACTGAGCTGTGGGAGCTGCGTCTTCTGTCGGAGTGGTAGAGAGAACTACTGCGTAGAATATCGGATGATGGGAAAAGATGTTGACGGTGGTTTCGCCCAGTACGTGAAGGCCCCTTCGAGAAACATTGTCAAGTTGCCTGATGCCGTACCGTTCGAGCACGGTGCCATCCTGGGATGCGCGGTTTCAACCGCCTTTCACGCCCTCAGAAGGGGCAGAGTACAGGTGGGAGACACTGTCGTGATCTTTGGGGTCGGGGGGCTTGGAGCTCACGCCGTTCAACTGGCGGCCAAGGTCTTCAAGGCTAGAAAAGTTATCGCCGTCGACTTGTACAACGAGAAACTGCGGGTGGCCAAGAAACTGGGGGCTAGCCACGTTGTGAACGCTGCCGAGAGGAATCCAGCCGAGGATGTCAGGAGAGTGACGGACGGAAGGTCTGCGGATGTTGTGCTGGATTTTGTTGGTCATGACAGGACAATCGGTGAAGCAATTGATTGTGTTGGAAA
>CAZYOZ010000014.1:0-7673 GCA_964649235.1 uncultured Candidatus Bathyarchaeia archaeon | reverse complement strand
CCTATCTTCCGGCCTCTGAAATCAGCCCGTACAACTCAGGGCGGTAGTCACGTAGCAGCTTGGTGCTCCAGCGAGCCCGAGCCACTTCACCAGGGTCGATATCAGCATAAACAATCTCCTCCTTGTCGCCCCCCTTCGATATGATCTCACCGAGCGGTCCAGCCACATAACTGCCTCCGAAGAAACTTGCAACATTCTCTTTGCCCTCGAAGGTGTAGTGCTCATCTCCCACTTTGTTGCAGACGATGACGAAGCAGCCGTTCATGTACGCATGTGCGCAATACATCTTCCACCACATCTCCTCGAAACCTCGAGGCGTATTGACCGAAACCGTCACTATCTCGGCCCCCTTGAGTACTAGAACCCGGTATGGTTCCGGGTAATCACCGTCTTGGCAGATCAGCATCCCCAGATTGCCTAGTTCGGTCTTGAACACGGGGAGTTCGTTTCCAGGTCTGAAAATCTCCCTCTCCTCGTCGGCGAAGTCCGTCGTGTGCAGGTACAGCGTGACATGCAGCTTCCTGAATTTGCCGGCAACCCTGCCGTTTGCGTCGATCAAGGCAACAGCATTGTAGATTACACCAGGAATTTCTCCTCTCTCAGGCAGCCCACAAACAACGTGCATCTGATGGCTCTTAGCTATCTGGGCAAGAAGATCTGTGGTTTCACCGGGGATGGACTCGGCAATCTTCGCAAAGTCTTCTCCTAAACAAAATCCCGTGGTTGATAACTCCGGCAATACGGCCAGCTTTGTTCCCTGTCCCGCTGCCTCATTCAGCATCTCCACAATCCGAGACCTGTTTCGCTCTACCTTCCCCAGTTGTGACTCAAGCTGAATTGCTGCAACTCGGACAGTCTTTTCTCCTTGAGTGATCTTCCACACCACGGCTCACCTAACGATCAAGCACGCACCAAAATTGCATGAAGTATTGATTCATCGACTTCCAAGGCAAGCCCAGGCCCTTCGAGTATTGTCTCCGCTGATCCTTTCAGGTCCACTCCTCCTTTTGTGGGGTCTACCTTGAGGCTCGTGTGGCCGTCAAGATCGGCGTACTTGACGATATCGTGTGAAGTGGCGAAGTGGCATCCGGCTGCAATCGCGACCTTCGTTTCGACCATGCACCCGACCATGCAAGGTACATTGGCTGCCTCAGCTATTGCAGCAATCTTTTTCGCGGCGTGAATTCCACCCGATTTCATAAGTTTGATGTTTATCATGTCAGCCGCTTTGCGCCTAATGACTTCCAAGGCGTCTCGTGCTGAGTGGACGCTTTCATCCGCCATGACGGGGATAGAGGAGTTTCTTCGAACCTCAGCAAGGCCGTCAAGGTCCTGGTAATGGACAGGTTGCTCGCAAAAGTCAACTTCGTACCGATCCAGCTCCTTTAGCGTAAAGATAGCCTGCCTGACCGAATAGCCTTGGTTCGCATCAATTGTGATGTGAAAATCATTGCCCAGAGCCTCTCTTACGGCACGAATCCTGTCAATATCGTTTCGCGGTTTACTCCCTATCTTGATCTTGATCCGAGTTGCCTCTTGCTCGCGTAGAGCCCTTGCTTGGCGTACAGTCTCCTCGGCGCTCTCCAGCCCCACAGTTTGAGTGGTTTCAAGCTGGTTCATGGCTCTGCCGAGCATTGCATTGAGGGGGAGCTTGGCATGCTTGGCTAGGGCATCATGAACCGCTATGTCCAAGGCGGCTTTTGCACTCGGATGACCGAGAATGGCTCTATCTATTTCCTTCCAGATATCGTCGTAAGCCAAGATATCTCGGCCCATTACCCGCGGTTTGATTTTGTGCTCAAGGATCGTGAGTGCAGTACGCCAGGTTTCTCCAGTAATCGCCAAGTCAGGAGCCGCCTCACCCCAGCCCTGCACACCATTCGAAAGCTGCAAACGAACGAGAACATTCTCGCATTCAGTGATTGTTTCTAGAGCGATTCGGAACGGTTGAACCAACGGGATTCTGACCGGGTAGATATCTAACTTCTCAATCAGTAGGCCTGGCAACTTTCCTCAGCCTTCATAACTGTAGAACATGGTCGAACTTATCGGTTCTTCCTTGCAGGCGGCGGTTTCGTCAACCTGCTGTTAAGAGAAAGTCGTCAATTCTGTTCCCGTCAATGTCTACGAGGGCGCCCCGAAGTATGCCTTCAGTATATTCGCTGCCAGGGTTGATGCATAGTGTTCGCCCAAGTCTGATGGTCCCGCGTGATTCGTGGATGTGGCCGTGAAAGCCCACAAGGGGTTGGTGTTGTTCGATGGAGGTTCGGACCGACGGGCTGCCAACCGGGACCATTGTCGGTGCCGCGCCAGGCCCTAATACTGGTGTCAGGTTCTCATCCAATTTGGGGGCCATGTCGAGCCCTGAGTTGTACGGTGGACAATGAAGGTTGAAGATGCAGGTTTCAAAATTCTTAACCTTGGAAGTCAGCGCTTCGACCTTAGCTGCGAGTTCGCTCTCAGGGATGTCCCTGGGGCAATTCCACGGGGTCATGTTCGTGAAACCAAGCGTGATCATCTCATGAGATTGATCTAGTTGTACAACCTGCCCTTCCGGGTTTACTACATAGCTTGACTTTGAAAGTATGGGGTCGATATCAAAGCGGTCGTCATTTCCAGGCGAAATGCAGCATTGAATTCCAGTGCCACGAAGCCTTTCTTCTGCGATAGCTATCCACTTCTGCACAGATTCGCACATCAACTGGGTGAAAAGCCGATCTAACCTTTCTGGGTTCTTTCTCAGGTCTTCTAGTTCGGTTGATGTCGTATGGTAGGGATAGTACCCGATGTCCCTGATCGTCTTCTCTAGTTTGGAAAGCTCTTGCTTAGATCTCGCAGTATGCGGAGAGTTCATCAACTCGCAAACATAGGTTCCTTCGCGTTCGATTATGGGTATAACGAGTTTGCCGGTAATGTCGCCTCCCAGAATCACGGAATTTGCCTTGTAGAATTTCCCGGCGTTGACGAACTTTAGGAAGCACCTCTCCGATCCGTGAACATCCGTTACGAAGAGAACTCTTAGTCTACTCATTGTAGCACTCCAGAAAAAGAGAGGGGATGGTTGCAGCCAAAGTGGCAATGGAGATATTTGTTTCGCGCTATTCTGGCGGTATCTCCTTGAAAGTCAAGTCCAGTGGTATCTTCTTCTTTCGGTATGTTGACGATACGAAGTAGATTACCAGAGCGACGGCGTAGGTTAGGATGATCACGCCGACATAGTTGTAGTTGATCGTTCCAATGTACGCTGGTAGTAGTGTCGCGATTGCGACGAATGCTGAGACTAGGAAGCTCAGAACGCCAAGGATCGTCATTACTGGTATGGACCCTATCTTTCTCTTGACCATAGCAGGGGCTGCCTCGAACATGTCCTTGCGGCGATATGGGAACACGACACCCGCGATGCTGGTTATGGCAGATCCGAGGAAGAGCGCTGTGATTCCATAGGCCATGTAGCTGAGGAAGTTAGTGTAGAGCCAGAAAGCTTGGGCAACCATTGACAGAATTACCACTAGTATCAAAGCGACGTAGGGAGAGTTGTATCTTCGATCCAGAGCTGATAACTTAGTTGGGACGATTCTGTCAAATGACCAGGCGAAGATGTTGCGCGTTATCAGAAAGATGTACGCGAGGCCTGCAGCGAGAGGCGCCATCGCAAACCCTAGGCCAACCAAGAAGACTAGCATGGCGTTTGACGTAATGTAGGGCATCAGGAACTGCGGGAAAGGAGCAACGAAAGGTAGTGTGTAGCCCTTGCTTCCTGTCATGTACAGGTATGAGATTGCTCCGAAGAAGTCTCTTCCCATTCCGTAGTAGATGGCGACGTAGGCGATGTACATGATTGCTGAGAAGATGATGGCTCCGCCGACTACCGCGATCAGCTGGGACTTTTGCACATTCTTGATCTCCCCTGAGAAGTACGCGGAGAAGAAATATCCTGTCAGGTTCAAGAAGCTGAAGATCGTGCCGAGAAACGTGGCAGTAACCGTCACTTGTTTTGTATAGCCCTCTGCAAGAGCGTCGCTCATGACCTTTGCAACGGTTGCTCCGCTCATGCTGTCGAATCGCTGTTGAAATCCAGCAAATCCGCCTGGCAAGACAGCTACGATGAAGGCGATTGTACCTAGAACTATGAGGAAGAACATTCCCCATTGAACTCTGAATGTCCACTTGGTTCCCCTGACCAATGTGAGAGCAATTGCAATGAAGTAGATCAGGCCTAACGCTTGCACCGCGACCGGAGACGAGACCTGCGTTGCCAGATTTGCCAGACCTGGGTCGTTGTTCAGTATTCCAATCCCCTGCAAGATAGGAGCTATCCCCCACTGGAGTGTCCAAGCGGGTTCGACTGCGATCCAAGCAAGGAGGACGGCTGTTAGCAAGAAGTTAGACATGAACCCGATGGCGGGATGTAGGCATCTGCTGACCCATACGTAGTCTCCGCCCGTTCGGGGCATGGCTGCGGAGAAATAGGCGTACAGAACTGCTATTGGGATAGACATTGGCAAAGCGATTAGCATAGTGCTAGGTAGATCGACACCGAGGTAGAGACCCGCACCCCATGTCGCGTAGGGGAAGACGAATAGAATTCCCATGGCGTTGATGTTGTACATCAGCGCATCTAGCGCGGATACAGTGCGTGTGAGTCCCGAGGCTTTTCGTGCGAATGGACGGAGTTCTTCCATGGTGCTAGAAGTTCCGCTCAATCCTTATCCTCAGACTGTTCGAGCGGCCCTGAATGTATAAAACACTTTGCGGCGCTCACAACATCGCCGAGTAGCTTTTCCTCAAGAAAAGAGTTGTAACTCTTGAGAAATCACTTCTGGCCGTTTAGGTACAGCAAGAAAATCAATGCGATTTTGTTTCGGTCACAGACAGGTCGACCGGAAGGACTCGACCCTGGCCTATAAACGATCATATCCTAGTATAGGAAGGGGACTCCGATGTCTTGGAGTTCCCTCTTTACCTTGACGTAAAGCTGGGCATACTCTTCTGTTGGCTTGATCCTGTTGGCATCATAGCATTCCTGGAACGTTTTGCCTAACGGGGCGTTCTCGATCAGCTTCTCGTACTTTGCGAGAATAGTCTTTGCGAGTGCATTTGAATCCGACCTGCTAATTCCTGCCTCCGCGGTGCCGCAGCCAGCCTCGCAAGCAAGCCTCGCCTCGACCGGGGTTGCACGGTTCTTGTGTTTGTTCCTCGCCACTGCTATCTCCCAAAGATTGCCTCCCGAGGCCACGCTCACAAGCGCATGCAACGCTGCCTCGTAAAGTACCATGTCTGTGCACGGCCCCGCGGCCGCAAAGCCATTCGAAAGTGAGATGAAGGGCGTGTTTCTGGCGATTGCTTGATAGGTCGTACTCACCACCCAGAGCAACTCTCGAGTAGTGTTGCAGCCGTGCCTTATGTGGAATGGGAAGTAGTTCATGTAGTGCGACTGGTTAACCATTAGGCCTTGAATATGATATGCGGTTCCGATGACAGAGGTTCCCTCAGCGCCTCCTGCATATCCCCCATAGATGGGGCCAGCTAGGGCGCCCACGAAGCAACCGTACTGGTGAAAGTGTGTCATTTTGTTCAGGAGTGAGTAGTCCATTTTCAGCTCGGAAATTGCGCCGACAAACCTTCCGTCTGTCAGCCTCTCTCCCCAGGTTGAGTTGCTGGCTGCAATCTGGGCAGCATCCGACTGGGCAGTTCCCACACTTTGCAGGAAGATCCCTGGCCTCCCGACTCTCCTCGCCGCTTCTCGAAACATCATGGCATGGGCGACAGAACCGAGCATTTCGGATGGCGCGCCTGCTTTGATGCTCCTGCCATCCACATGCTCAAGTATGGGTGCACAGACCCCATCAGCAAGCGGCTCTTGCAGATAAGCCATGGACATAGGCACGAAGAGATTCTCGTCGCAGGTGATATCAGGGCTCATCAGACAGAACGGTCTACTTTGGTCCTCGACGCCCCGGTGGGCCATGGTTCTGGCATCCCTTCCAAAGCCCACGGTTATCTGGGAGCGATGGTTCTTGATGGCCTCTGTGATTTCGTCCTCAGTAAAGAGAATCCTCCTGCTCGTACTCGTGCACAGAGTTCCCACATCGAGGTACAGTTCCAACGCCGCCTTCCAGATATCGTCTGCCAAAGAATTGTCCGACGGGACCGGGTTCTCAGGATCGAATTTGATGTCATGTTCTTTTGTTACCTGTTGAAGTTTAGGGGTCAGAACCTTCAGGTCAAAGTCCTTCTCAAGGCAGATTGGCCCGTTTTCAGTCTTGTCGAGAAGTACTTGGAGTCTCCATGGTGGGGTCATCGGCTTGAAGCCTCGTTAATTCCATGAGCTGGAACTGTTCATGCCACGTCTCTACTGCTAAGCTATTCCGAACTTCTCCCGGACTAGCCGTTTGGTTAACGCGACACCCTGGACAGCCGTCTCCGCCCATCCATCCGCTCCAATCTCGTTCGCCCAAGCTTGCGTTGTGGAACCGCCTCCTATGATGACGAGGTACTTGCCTCTCAGTTTCATGCCCTTCAGGAATTCGATGACTTCTCTCTGTGAGGGCACTGTCGTGGTCATCAGTGATGAGAGAGCAATGACCTTGGCCCCGAGCCTCTCGGCTGTCTCTACAAACGTCATAGACGGTACCTCCCTTCCGAGATCGTGAACTTCGAAGCCGCCCATGCTCAGAAGTACGGAAATTATGTTCTTGCCGATGTCGTGGATGTCTCCAGCAACTGTACCTATGACGACTATTGCCCCGCTCTCGGGTTTTCCGCCGCCTCTTCTTGCAATCTCTGAGGAGAGGAGTTCGCTCGACGCCTTCATCGCCTCAGCAGACAGCATGAGGTTGGTTAGGAAATATTCGCAGGCGGCAAACTTCTCCCCCACCAGCTTTATTGCGGGTGACAGGCAGCTCTCGATGACCGTGATCGGGTCGATGCCAGCTTCAAGAATCTCCTTCGTAGCCTTAACGGAAGCCTCAGCATCGCCTTCCATTACGGCATTTGACAGCCTTTCAAATAGAACTCTTTCATCCAAGGCTTTCGAACCTTTCATTTGAGGAGAAGCACATGTGCCTCACAGTTCCACTCGTATTTCACACTTTTCAATGATGGGCAGCTTCAGCGATCGTCTCATCAAGTCTGATGACAGGGAATTCTTCAATACCGCCCCTGTCGTTATCGACAACTCGATTCAGATTCATCGCAGAATAGTGTGATCTGTCGTCCTCGGCAGATCTTGTATGAAATGCTCACGTAGGCGCCGAGAGAACGTTCTGCCACCATATGGGGGCGGGATTCGAGATAGAATTCTCAAAATCATCGAGAACTTCGAATTCGTTCGACAAATCTACTGCAAGGCGTCAAGTAAGGGAGAATAGTCAGCGCCATTTGTCCTTGCTTCAAGCTTTGGCTTCACTCTTGATTGATCTCACGTGTCCGACCCGACAACGCTAAGTTCTCCTTGCGGACTGTAGGTGAATCCGCGAAGAAGGACTTCAATTTCGTGGCGCCACACGCAGTCAGTAGTAGAGTCGTCGCGAAGATTGGGGATATGATCACGAGCTCTGAGAGTTCTTGGTAATCTGGCAACCAGACATCTACGCGAAGATCGGAGCCAGCGGGAACTTCGATTGTCATGGTGTAAGTTGAGTAGCCAGCCAGCGAGAAGCCAATCCCATACG
>CAZYOZ010000013.1:0-34839 GCA_964649235.1 uncultured Candidatus Bathyarchaeia archaeon | reverse complement strand
ATCTACACCTCTCTATTCGTCGGCAGCGTCAGATGTGTATAAGAGACAGGCGCACAACCATACTCCGCAGGGCTGCTGATCTCATAATCGAGCGCCGCTATGAACTGGCGGCGTGGATGGCCTTCGAGGTCGGAAAGAATCGCGCCGAAGCTCTCGCGGAAGTGAACGAATCCGCTGAGCTCATTCGGTATTACTGCAACCAGATGGAACTCAACAAAGGATTCGTTAGGCCACTTGAATCTCCTGGGCCCGGTCAGGAGACCATGAGCGTCCTGCGGCCCTACGGGGTTTGGGCCGTCATCGCCCCCTGGAACTTCCCCTTGGCCCTCGCCGCCGGTATGTCAGCGGGAACCTTGGTTGCAGGCAACACCGTTGTCTTCAAGCCATCAAGTGAGTCCCCCGTGTTAGGGCATGAGATGTGCCGCGCTCTGGCCGACGCTGGGATCTATCGCGGCGTCTTCAACTTCGTTACTGGGCCAGGAGGAACCGTTGGGAATGAGTTACTTGAGAATCGGAACGTAGATGGCCTCGTGTTCACCGGGTCGAAGGATGTGGGTTTGGGCCTCTACCACAACTTTGCCAAAGACTTTCCGAAACCTGTCATAACGGAGATGGGGGGCAAGAACCCGACCATAGTGACCGAGAAGGCAGATTTGGACGAAGCTGCTGAAGGCGTAACGCGGGCAGCCTTCGGTTTCGGAGGTCAGAAGTGCAGTGCCTGCTCGCGGGTCTATGTGGACAAAAATGTGAAGGACAAGTTTCTGTCGCTGCTGAAGGATTACACGCAGAAGATCGTGAAGGTCGGAGAGCCAGCCCGCAAAGAGACTTTCATGGGCCCAGTCATCAATGCAACTGCGGTTGAAACTTACTCTCGAGCTGCAGAAGAAGCCAGACGCGACGGCGGCAAATTTCTTAACGGCGGAAATGTTCTGAAAAACGGCGAGTTTGAGCACGGATACTTCGTTGAACCCACCATCGTGGATGGCTTGCCCACTATGCACCGCCTATTCAAAGACGAGCTGTTCGTGCCATTCCTAGTCGTTGCCGGAATCGACTCGTTAGACGACGCACTAAGATTGGCGAATAGTTCAGAGTACGGTCTGTGCGCCGGAGTATACAGCAAAGACCAGAAGGAGCTGCAAAACTTCTTCGACCATATCGAGGCAGGCGTGACCTACGCAAACCGACGCGCAGGAGCAACCACCGGTGCCTGGCCTGGAATAAACTCATTCGGCGGCTGGAAGGCAAGCGGCAGCACAGGCAAAAGCGGCCTAGGTCCATACTACGTCCAACAGTTCATGCGCGAGCAGTCCCGCTGGATAGTAAAATCTAGCCGTAAGTAAAACAAAGCAAGCCCGGCAAGCCGTTCAAGGGCACTTTTTTAGTAGCCTTATGCCGCAATAGCTCCAAACAAGTAGCGCACAATTTGAGGCTTTGGAATTGGGCCAAGAAGCTATTCGGAAGAACCAAGTCTTCCTCACAAACTCTCAAGCTGTTCCTCTGGAGGAGTTGGATAGGGAAGGCGCCAAGAATGTGAAGGTGAGAAACCTGATCGATGACCGCCATGGCTCAGACCGGTTTGCCCTGCGCCTCTACACTGTTCCACGAGGCGGGCACACACCCCTAGACCGTCATGCGTACGAGCATCAAGTCTACATCCTGAGCGGACAGGGCCTTATCAGACAAGAAGAGGATGACCGCCCATTCATGAGAACAGTTCGTCCAGGCGACGCCATCTTCGTTCCATCGAATGCAGTGCACCAGTTCTCCAATGTCAACGAGGAGCCTCTAGTCTTCTTGTGCGTGAAGGGAAATCCAATGCTCTATTCTTCAGGAGCCCAGGCGGGAGCATCGTCTGGCGAGTCGACCGACAAGAACTGTTGCTAGCATGCTTGCCTTTTAGGCGATTTTGAATGGTTCAACTCTGATCGTGATCCGTTTTTCGTCCGGCCGGTCCCGCTGGTATTTGTCCGCGCCAGTGTACTTCTTCGCGAGTCTATCGATGTGCTCGTCAGCTCCCTCTGCAACCTGCGTAATGACGCGCCCGTGGATAACGACCCTGTCGTAGGGATTCTCGTGGTCTGCGACGGAAACGGAGACGCGCTGGTCTCTGGAGATGTTCTTCTGCTTAACCCTGCCCACTGCTGTGTTGAAGCGGACAACATCGCCTTCACGGTCGACCCACATGGGTGTTACATGAGGCGAACCATCCGGTAACAGGGTCGCCAAAAAAGCGAAGTTCTTCCCGTCGATTAACCGCTTCGCGTGATCAGTAAGCTTAATGCCCAATCTAATCAGCCCCGCGAAGCAGCGCCTAAACAAAAATCTACCGCTGAATTGTTCTGTCCAGCCGAGCTTCTCGCCCGAAATGGCCTTCGCGTCTGAGGTTTGCTGGTTACGGCGAACTCGTTTAGGGGCTACATCATGCCAGGGGGCATTCCACCAGGCATTCCTCCGGGCATGCCGCCGGGCGGCATTCCACCCGGTGGGCCAGCTTCCTTAGCTCCCTTCGAGGAAACGATGTCATCGATTCTGAGAAGCATGCTCGCGGCTTCTGTGGCTGACTTGACAACCTGCTGCTTCACTCTCAGTGGCTCGATTATGTTGTCCTTCCACATATCCGCTATCTTGCCAGTCTTCACTTGAACGCCAAACCACTTGTTCTCAGGGTCCGAGTGCTTCGACCTGATCTCGACCATTATGTCGATCGGGTCTAGCCCCGAGTTCTCGGCTATCGTGATAGGAATGGCTTCTAGGGCCTCAGCGTAGGCTTCGATGGCAAGCTGCTCACGCCCGCCAACCTTAACGGCATACTCGCGAAGCTGCTTGGCAGTCTCTGCCTCAGGCGCTCCTCCGCCGGCAACTATCTTGCGATCTTCAACAGAGTTTCTGACCACGCAAAGTGCGTCGTGGAAGGAGCGTTCCGCCTCGTCGACCACATGGTCGGATCCGCCGCGGATGACGATTGTGACGGCCCGTGGGTCTTTGCAGTCGCGCACGTAGACCAGCTTGTCTTCCCCGATTTTCACTTCTTCCACCAACTTCGCCTCGCCCAGCGCCGCCGGCGCAATGTCCTTCGTGCTAGCTAGTATCGTTCCGCCAGTGGCCTTGGCAAGTTTCTCCATGTCGCCACTACTGATGTTCTTGACCGCCAGTATGTTCTTCTTGGCCAGGAAGTGCAACGCGATGTCATCGATGCTCTTCTCACAGAAGACAACATCAGCTCCACTCTTGGCAATCTTCTCCGACATATCACGAAGCATCATTTCCTCTTCGTCGAGGAACATCTTCATCTGGTCAGGGGAGTTGATGTTGATCTTCGCATCGAACTCAGTCTTCTCAACCTCAAGCTTCGCATTAAGCAACGCAATCTTGGCATTCTTCACCTGCTTGGGCATCTGTGGGTGGGAGACTTCCTTGTCGACCACGATTCCTCTGACAAGCTCAGTTTGCTCCATACTCTCACCCTTCTTCTTCACAACTTTGACCCTGTCGATGTCTGCCTTAGTCTTCCCGTCGCTCTCCTCCATGATCTGAGTAACTGCCCTTGTGGCTACGTCGGCCAAGTACTCCGCGGATTCCGCGGAGGCCTTAGTACCCATAGAAGTCACTGCGACAAGCTTGAGCATCTTCTCGTCCTGCGGCTGGATGTCAACTGCGATGCCCTGGAGTATCTCTAACGCTTTGTCGGAAGCCTTCTTGTAACCATCCACTATGATTGTCGGGTGAACTTCTTGGTCCAAGAGCTTCTCTGCCTTAGCCAACAACTCTCCCGCTAGAACAACGGCCGTGGTGGTTCCGTCGCCAACCTCATTATCTTGACTCTTGGCCACTTCAACGAGCATCTTCGCAGCTGGGTGCTGAACATCTAGTTCCTTCATGATCGTGGCGCCGTCATTGGTTATGACCACATCCCCAATGCCGCTGACCAGCATCTTGTCCATACCCTGAGGGCCCAGGGTAGTGCGGATGGTTTCAGTGATGACCTTGGCGGCGAGGATATTGTTGCGCTGCGCGTCTCGGCCGCGTGTTCTCTGAGAGCCTTCCTTCAGTATCAGAACGGGAACGCCTGCTTCTGACAATTGCAAACTCCTCCGCCAGCATAGGATGCGTCATAGATAAGTATGTACACTGGGCTTCGGCCATAAGGAAAGCGCAGAGCGGAGCTACGAGCTGAAGGTGCTCACTTACTGGAGTTCTTCTTTAGTTCGGAAAAACTTTAACTCAGATTCAGGGGCTGAGCAAGGCGTTTTCGAGCACGCCAAGGTGAAAGCATTGCCGCAGAAGGATGAACCGGAAGGTGCCACAAAGCCTGGCCTGCAGACAATGCTTATTGCGGTAGTCCTTGTGGTCTCTGTTGTTCTCGCCGGTTGGGTTCTCGTAACAATCAGTACGGCGGGCCACATTCCGAGTTCAGATTTTGTTACCCTACCCACAACCATACTCTCGACTCAAGGAGAAAAGACAATGTTCGTTTCGGTTTCGGCCCTCCAAGAAGCACGCGTAGCAGTCGGCGTCAGAGGGTACCTGCAGACGGCCTCAGGAGCACCCGTAGCGGGGGTAACCGTCTACGTAACTTACTACCTGCAGGGAGCATACCGAACACAGGCGGCCAGCACCAAACAGGACGGGTTCTTCGAGGCTAGGTTTCCAATGAATTGGACTGGCTGGCTCCCAGTGACGTTGACCTATTTCGGTAACGGTCAACATCAGGGCATACGACAAGTCTTCAGTGTCTCAGGCGAGAATCTCTAGGCCTTCGGCAAGCCCAACAAAGGACCGGGCAAAAGTGGTGTGCCAACTTGCCAACTAAGATGGTCAAGTTCAGTTCTCTGGCCGAACTTGGCAAGGCCGTGATTTCCTGTGAGCTTTGCCCTCGGCTTAGGCGTTACTGCCGCCAAGTCTCACGAAAGAAGCGTCGCCAATTCATCAACTGGGAGTACTGGGGTAAGCCACTTCCCGGTTTTGGAGACCCAGAAGCACGCTTGATGATACTTGGTTTGGCCCCTGCCGCCCACGGCGGAAATCGAACTGGACGGATGTTTACAGGCGATGGTTCTGCGCAATTCCTGATGGCTGCGCTGCACAGGGCCGGTTTCGCTAATAGGCCAAGCTCAGACAGTATTGATGACGGGCTTGACCTGCACGACGCGTACATGACGGCGATTGTTCGTTGCGCTCCGCCGAAGAACAAGCCGACGCAAGGCGAGGTGAATACGTGCAAGCGGTACTGGACAGAGGAATTTCGGCTACTGCGGAAGGTGCGGCTTGTGTTGGCGTTGGGACGAGTGGCTTTCGATACTTACGTTAGGTTCCTGAAGGAGATGGGCGTTGAGACCGAGAACTTGGCGTTCCGTCATGGGGCTTTCTACTTGCTTCCTGACCCATATCCAGCCCTGTGTGCTTCCTACCACCCAAGCCGGCAGAACACCCAGACTGGAAAACTGACCGTGAAGATGCTCGGCGATGTGTTCAGCAGCATACGCCAATTCCTGGAAAATAAAGCTTCGAACGCTCTATAAATCAAAGCACACTTTGTGTGTACTGTGGCTTAACATGGGGCGGTCACATCCGAATCCGAATGTTGTTTACTGCAGCAAATGCGGAATGGGCAATCCAATCTCCAACAAACACTGTCATGGCTGCGGAGGTTCATTGTTCTCGGTTTCATGCTCCTTCTGCAGCACAACCAACCCGCACTACGCAAAATTCTGCGGAGCGTGCGGGCGAGAGCTCGCACAACACTAGGCGGGTCCCTAAGCACCGGCCGCGCGGGCTACTTTTGTCATCGCCCGCGCTAACGCACTCATAGGTTTGTCCGCCAACGCTCAATAATCTCAAGCATTGGCCTGCAGCCCCGCTCCTCGAAGAACTCCCAGTTCTGCCTATCCTGAGCCAGTTCTACCTGAAGGCCCTCAGCAATTCTCGCTTCGTAGGTTGAGAGGACGACGCAGTCGGCATACGCGGAAGCGACAGCTAAAGCCGACACGAGAGTCTTAGTCGGAGCCCTCGGATGCCCAGCGTAAAGCTCGATGAAGTATGGTTTGGGTACTCTTCGCCTGAAGCAGTTGGCAAGAATGTCAAGCCAATAGACAATCGAGTAATCCATGTAAAGCGGCGTAGAGATGAAGTCAACATAGTCAGAAATTCTCTCCAAGTCCAACCCGAATCGTTCTTTCCCAAAGCACGGGTCGGGCTCTATCGTCAGTCCCAAATTCTGCGGGACGATTTCCCGAACTTCCCTAACGAATGATTCTATCTGGGCGACTCTCCACTCTAGCGGGTCGTTGCTTTCCCGAATCGAGTCCGAGCATACGGTGCAATCGCAGTAACCTTCACGGGGAAAGCATACGCTGTCCAGCCTGATGCCAGCCACATAATGGGCAGCGACTTCGCTGATTACTTTCTTGCAGTAATTCCGGTATTCCGTTCTGCTTGGGCAGATCCAATCCCAGAGAAAGTGTTTGGGGGTTCCTCGGACTGCTCTATCGCCCTTGCATGTTGCGACAAGATTTGGTTTTTCCTGAGAGATAGTGTTGTCAGCGAAGCAGTTAACGACATTCCACGCCTTGGGAAGAGGATCGTGGACCCTCCCGCTTGATGGCTTCACTTCGTAGAATACATAGTCGAACCCAGGCACTATTTTCGGTTCGTCGAGAAGAACTCCAATTTTCAAGCCGAACGGCCGAGCCTATTCAGCACCATCTGTCCTAAATTTCTGTTCTGTACGTTTAGTTGGGCAGATGGAGTTGGCAAGAATATACACCCGGACGGGTGACAGGGGCGAAACGGGTTTACTGGGCGGCTCACGTACCGCTAAAGACTCACCGCGCGTGCAGGCCTATGGGGACGTAGACGAGTTGAACTCAGTTCTCGGCATTGCAAGGCTGTACCTGAAGGATAAGGAGCTGGATTCACTTTTGGAAGGACTACAGAGGAATCTTTTCATCGCAGGCGCAGACTTGGCGGGTCCCTTAGGCAATGCCCCAGACGTGCCACGAATCACAAAGAACCATGTCGTCCAGATGGAGAAGACCATCGACCGGTATCAAGAAGAGCTGTCTCCTTTGAAAGTATTCATTCTACCGGGAGGCGGACAGGCGGGAGCTGTCCTGCACTTTGCCCGGTCTGTTGCGAGAAGGGCAGAGAGAAGTGTGGTCACGCTAAGCAAGGTTGAGAAAGTCAACGAGAATCTCCTTCCCTACATCAACCGACTCTCTGACCTGCTGTTCGTTATGGCGAGGGTCGCAAACCGAAGGGAAGGTAATATCGAAGCTGAATGGCATCCTTCCAACTGACTTTGCGACTAGCGAATCGTGGTCCACAAGAGTGTGACGAATCCCAGCACAGCGATCAGGTTGATGGCCAGCAGAGGCGTTGCCACTGCCGCCCCGTAGGCCTGTGCCAGCCCGAAATACAGGTACGCGGCTGCCAAGTTATCGATCAAGAATAACGACGCGAACGCGATCAGCCCCAAGGCAAACTTGGAGCGTATCTGCCCGAAGTTCTTGACGTAAACAGTGAGCAGTACGGCCAGAAGCACTGCATTCACAATCAGCAGGGCAATGTTAGCCATCCAGAATGGGCCAAGCAATTCAACGACATCCATCTGTAAGAAGCAGCTTCTGCTTCCGATTTAACCTCTTTCCAGAATTCACTTACCTGAGAATCAAATTCGGTCAGGACGGATTTTGTGCGATGGATCAACATTTCGAGATGCAAGGTTTCATTTTCCATCTTCACGCGACTTGGAGGCAGCGTTCCAGATTTGAAGAAACAATTCATAATTCATGTCCAACTCGGGGCCGATTGAGTACACTTGACCATAGCGGTCGCCGCTCGCCACGAGAAGGCTGTTATCCGCCAAGACATCAAGATGGTGGCGGATCGTACTGTAATCGTACCCGAGTCTCTCAGCGAGCTGATGGGCATTCTTCGGCTCTTCCTTCAATGTATGAATGATTCTCGCGCGGGTGTAGCCACCTCTGGTGCCAAGTATGATGTAGTTCAGAAGCCGCCTCATACCCTCAGGAGTCAACATGGAACAAGTGCACCAGGGGTTAACTGCGAACGCTTTCAGTGAGATTGCTTAAAACACATGGGTATTCCTGCAGAGGCTTCTCGCAAACCTATTTAATCGCTCACATTGAACGGGGTGAGTACATTCGGGCCAGGTGAAGACTATGCCTGACAATTCTATTGTCACCAAGAAGCTGACGAAAAAGTTCGGCCAATTCACCGCGGTGGACAATCTGAACATGGATGTTAGGGGCGGGGAGCTTTTCGGGCTCTTAGGGCCCAACGGCGCCGGCAAGACAACAACTGTTCGCATGCTCTGTACTCTAATCGAGCCCACCTTTGGAACTGCCTTGGTGGCGGGCTACGATATCCGGGAGCAAGCTGCAGAGGTCAGGCGGCAGATTGGAGTTGTTTCTGATGGCGTTTCATTGTATAAAGACCTGACCGTCGAGGAGAACATGAAGCTATTCAGCACACTCTACGGCATCCCCCGCTCAAAAGCAGAAGAGAGATTCAAAGAATTAACCGACATGTTTGGCTTTGGCGACAAATTCAAGCGTTTGGTAAGCGCTCTCTCGACCGGCTGGCAGAAGAAGACCCTGATTTGCGCAGCCCTGCTTCATGAGCCCACGGTCCTGTTCCTGGACGAAGTAACATCCGGTCTCGATCCTCAATCTGCACGTGCGCTTCAGGATTTCACGAGGAAATTGTGTAACGAGGGTGTAACTGTGATTTGGACAACCCACTACATGGCTGAACCCGAGAAGATTTGCGACCGCGTTGGGGTTGTCTTTGCGGGCCGACTAATCCAAGTTGGGACGCCGCACGAATTGAAGCAGAGTGTCAATGAGCTCTTCGCGCTGGAAGTCGAGACTCCGGGTCTCTCCTTGGCACAGGTAGAGAAGATTCGAAGCATGGAAGACATATGCAACGTCACCTACAAGGATCCCGTACTGCGCGTTACTTGCACTCGGGAGGAAGGACTCATCGAGGAAGTTACGCGTAAGCTGCTTGACTCTGGGGCGAGGATAAAGTCCATCAACACGAAAGAACCTACGCTGGAGGAAGCTTTCATCTCGCTAACAGGTGGAGAAGAGGAAATAGACCGATTCCTTGAATTGGGTTCCCAAAAGAAGTGACCTCAGTAGAAACCCCGCCTGAGAACCCTGAAGCGATAGTGCGATGAATGCCTGCGTCCAAGTTCCTTCGCGACGCTCTCGCAGTTACCGCGAATGAGCTCCGCCAGTTCAGTCGCAACCGCACGGCGATTGTAATCTCACTCTTCGTTCTGCCATTCTTCTTCACAGTGTCACTAGGCGGAGCCCAGGGAGGAGCGGGAGCCCATTTTTCCCCGACGGCTACCGTTCCCATGGCCTTCGTCGACAATGACCTTTCTACGGCATCTGCTCGGCTTTGGCAAATGCTTGCGAGTTCAGGGGACTTCTCAGCCTTAGTTCAGGGATACAGAGAGGAGAATGCTATCGCGCTGCTCGGGACTGGCAAGATCTACGCCGCTATAGTCGTGCCGCAGGGTTTCGAGGCCAGCCTTCACAACAACCAGACGGCAAAGATCCTGCTATACACTGATGACGGTGAGCCCGGGCTGGGCGACCAAATCAGTTCGACCCTGAGCGGGGATGTTGAGAACTTCGATCCCAACGTTGAGGTTCAACCTGTACGCACAGCGGGAATCGCCGGAGTACAGATCATCCAGAAAGGCGTAGTGTTCTCCGGTTTTTCTGTAGGCTTAACGATCGTTCTCGCAGTCGTTCAGATATTCGCGGCGTTCTATGAGATAGCTGGTGGCATAGCCAAGGAACGTGAGGAGGGGACCTACGCTCGGATGATTCTGAGCCCCGTCGCCTTGGGTTCCATAATGCTTGGCAAGACGCTGTATGATTTGATCTTGAGCGCGGTCCGAACTTTCATCGTATTAGGGCTGGCGGTCTATGCTTTCGGAGCCCGCCCCAACACAGACTTGGGGACGCTTCTGTTTCTCTCCCTCATGCTTGCATTGCTCACGATGGGTTTCGGCTTCTTGGTCGCCGCTCTGAAACTAGGCACTAGGGCAGTTGTAATCATCGAATTCTTCCTGATACTCTTCCTGTTCGCCTTCAGCGGTTTCATCATCGACAAGGAGCTCTTGAGAGGAATCTCAAGGACAATCTCAACTCTACTTCCTTGGGCCTATGGCATAGATGCGCTGAAGCGTACGATTCTCATCGGCCAACCACTCCTTAGCCTTGGAACCGATCTGTCTGCGCTAGTCGCTGGACTCCTTCTGTTCTACGCGGCCGCGTACATACTCTTCAATCTGCTACGGGAGAGGCTCGCCACTTGAAGGCGCTGGTTCGCGATTCCGTGGCGATTTCCGTAAAGGAAATGAAACAGCTCGCTCGCGACCCCGTATCCCTGATCCTCACAGTGATGTTTCCGATAATCCTGATCGGAATTTTCATAGTCATTTCATCGGCTTTCAGCGCGCCGAGCTACGACATACCAGTAGTCGTCGCCGACCTGGACGGTTCGCCCGCATCGAAGGTGTTGCTGGACAAAATAACCACCACTCCCTTGGTACGCGTAACTGAGCTGCTGCAAACAGAAGAACAGGCCGTACGCCACGTTGAAACAGGGGACGCAACAGGAGCCGTTATAATCCCGCAGGGGTTCGGAGAGGCGCTCGCCCACGGACGCGCGTTCATTGTAATTCAGACTGACAACTCGAAAATTACTGCACCTCAGATAATCCAGATCTCGGTCAACAGTGACGTACAGACTCTCCTTGAGGAATCCGGCGCACAGTTCGGCGTGAAGGCTGCAACCGTTGATGTCATCGTTCGCCCAATTTCAGGCCGCCCACCGAGCGGCGACACTATTCTTCCAGGTTTCCTTGGAATGATTACGATCCTAGGGGCATTCGACGACGCGGTTAACGCGATAACTAGAGAACGTGACCGAGGGACCTTCCCCAGACTGACCCTGAGCCCCACAAGCCTCATTTCGATATACTCAGGCAAGATGCTGGCAACAGTCTTCCTCACAGCATTACGAACAAGCCTGATGCTCATCATCTTCGTCTTGACTGGGCTCGTGATAAGAGGAAACCTAATCCTAATTTATCTCACGACTTCGCTGATCGCAATGTTCACACTCGCCATGGGCCTGGCCCTCTCCTCAAGAATTCGGAGCTCAGCAACGCTCACTGTTCTGGAAATCGCTGCAACATTTCCACTTTTCCAACTAGCCGGCACGACGGCATCACCTGAGATACTTGCGTCTGGCGGCCGAGCAATCGCGCGTGCACTGCCTTGGACGTACGGCAACGAGGCGCTCAGAAGGGTCATCTACTTGGGTCTCGGCTTGGATGCGATATCGGGCGATCTCCTAGTCCTCTTTGTCAGCACTCTGATTTTACTGCCCATAGCGACGTTCCTGTCGAAACGGACTATGTAGTACGCGAGTTTGCTTCGCGAATCCGCACTAATTCTTTTGGGTTCGTTTATGGCGCACCAGTGTGGCGACTAAAGCTGAAACAAGCATCGAAGCCAATACTGGTAGGGCGGTTGAGAATTCTGGGATCGGTATGCCACTCTCATCCAGCATGATCGAAACGGCCTTGTTACTTTGGCCTGCGCTGACTGTTGTCTTGAACCCAAAGGCGATGTGGCCTTCGTTTCTGTTCGTCCACTCTGTGGCGGTCACTTCATATTGGCCTGGGTCTAAGTAGCCGTCGAACCATCCGTCCCAAGTGTGCCAGTAATAGGTTGCAGACCCACCCGCAAACTGAATAGTGGCCCAGCTTACCGTCCTTATTGCATCATTCCAGTTCAGACCAACCACGGTACCTTGGACATACCCTCTCTGATCTAGCTCAAACTCAACAGAAGCTTCGCTACCTTGTCTGCCGTTCGGGATTGTCGTGTACGCGCTTTGTTGGTACGGGCCGAGGTGGTTGTAAGGAAAGAAGAAAGGCGATTCGCCTTGTAGAAGCGCAGGGGCAGGCGGATAGAAGTCGCGCGGGAGGTACCAGTTAACCATGTCAACCATTATTCGCCAAGACCCAGAGTATGAGCCTGGGTGTCCCGACCTCCCCCAGACTCCATGATCCGGCGAAAAGAGAGTCGCCGTGCGCACAGCCTCTCCACCCGTGCTAGGTTCAACGTAACCGAAGAGGCCCGCGAGGTCAGAATATTCTAGAGTCATAGTTCCAGCTGGGATAGGCTGCTCTAGCAGCTTCTTCCCATCCACAAAGAAACCTGAACCAGACTCTGGGTCAAGCGTTCCGCCATCAGCGAAAGCTGTTGTAGCAGCGACTAGGGTATCGCCATCATCGAAGACTCGAATTCGGATTGAGGCGTTGTACGGAATTCCGGAATAGATACCCTCAGTCTTGAATACAATTCGGATCGTGAAGTTCACACTTATCATGAGCTTAACACTGGAATCCGCGACTGAGCCCAGCCAAGGAATACTTACATGAACGTCGCCTAAGTCTCCGAGGCTGGCCACATCGTTCTGGACGTAGCCGTACGTCCACACGTTGAGCGCGTACACCCCGGGATAGATTGCCAGGCTAGACCGAAAAGTCGGCAGCCTATACGTGCTGGAACTGTAAAGGAACCCGACATGAAAGTTCTCCTGAAGGAATACGTCGGTCGCCATATCCTGCGACGGGTCTTTGGATGTAGAACTCGGCATATCAGGTCCGAACCTGTCGACTAGGGTGGACCCGTTCGTTACGAGGAGACTCGCTCTCGTGCCGAAGTCTGTCTGCCATCCAGGCCATGGCATCGAGGAAAATTCCGAATCCTGGTGAGGTATCATCCACTGGAACTCATTTGCATTCCAGAAGTAGATGACATCTATGAACTCCCGCGATGCGATATCATAAACCAATATGCTCACTGATGCGTTGTTCCACACCCATCTTCTCTGAACCGGCGGGAACTGCCAATCAATGGAGAGTACGGTTGTGTTGATGGCGCCACCCCGGTACATATTTGTACTAATCCGCGCAATGCCCGTTCCAGTTGAGACTGTGACAGTCTCAGGTTGGTCAAGTTCGTTGAAGCTTGTCGCGGGAGGCAATGCTTGGATGTATCCCCGCATGAAAACGCGAATCGTGTAAGTGTCTGTCGGCAGGCCGTAATCATAGAGCCCTCGGTACCTTGAGAGCGAATATTTGATGAAAGCCCGCGGGTCAGGCGGAAACAAGGGCCCGGCCATACCTAGCCCATTCAGGAGTACCGAGGCCTGTGTGCTTGTTGAGGAAACCTGTGTGAAATTCAAGGCGGAGAACGTACCGTCACGAGCAAAAGCCTCAGCAATCAGGATTCTTAGGGGATCCGGACCTCCTACGGGGCCGCTTTGGATTGTTCCTGGCATGTCATGAAAGTGCACAGTCACATTGATTGTAGTGGACTTCTGCAAGTCGATGGGGAGAAGTACGTCAGACGCACCAATTCCAGGAACTTGGAAGGCGTAGTCGATGAATTGGGTGCCATCGCTTGAGGTCTGAACATAGCCGTTCACGAAGACACGAACGTAGTAGACCCCGGGGCTCAAGCTGTCAGTCCACGTTGCGAAGACTTGGGGCACCATCCCGGAGAATTTCGTTGGTGTCCCATACACAGCCTTCGAACCGAACTGAAAGATGAATTCAGTGCTGGACGAGCCCAAGGACGTAACAGGGCTCAGTGAAGCGTGCGGGTCAACCCACCAGGTTTGCGCGGGGCCGACCCCATTGAACAGCCCAAACGGGTCCTTGAAAGTCGGGGGGGATGTGAATGTGTAGTATCCCAGAGGGCCGTCCCAGGGAAAAGCAACTTGTCTCGGAACGCTCGGCGGGAGCAGTCCATCGCCCGAGAAAAAGGTGTTTCCGACTACATATGATGAGTATGGAGCGTGAGTCAGGTTCATCGGAGAGTATGCTACGACGCTGTCTGAATCGTAGGCATTACTGTCATAAATCACGACAGTTATCGGTCGCTGACCTGGCCAAGGTACCAGACCAAATTTTTCCTTTGAGAAGACGATCCCCCGGATTTGTGGCCCAAGCTTGACGTAAGGGTCATACGCATAGGATTGACCTCGGAGAATCTTTACGCCTTCAGCCACCTTCTGTTCGGGGTAGCCGGCGGCTGATGCGTATATGTCATAGACGCCTGGGGCTACGCCTTCGACCTCAAAATGCCCTCTAGCGCTGGCATTGAAGTAACCACGTGCTTCGACCGCGCGCCCTGTTGATTCGCCGGTTCCCGGGTCAATTGCTGTTCCCACAGCCCGAACTCTTCCGGGCAAGCTCAATGGTTGACCGTACAGAGTGCTGTTTGCGACGTCTCCATACCGTACTGTCCCCCAGATTATTCCTGGGTCAACCTCACCCTTCACGAGGAGTACTGGCCAATTCTCCATGGGCATTGTGCTATCGATCAGCCGCGGCAGGCCCGCCTGGCCTTGAACAGGAGTGCCGACAGGAATCTTGTATTTGACTAAGCTCGGCAGAAGCCCCTGAGGCCGAACGGGGTAGTGGTTGTCGAGAAACATCTTGAAGAAATACCTGCCAGCAACGTGAGGGGCTTTCATTTGGTTGACGCGAATGTAGTACCATTCCGACCAGTTGTGCGCAGCGGTGAAGGTGATGTTCTTGGGTGCCGTGATGAAGAGTATCCATGAACCCGGCTCGAAAGGGTCGTTCTTGTCGGCCCTTGTTACGAAAATGTTTCCGTAGTTGTTTGTGATGGTGGTCACGATGTTTGTGTTTTCGCCTCCATCCCAATCAATCCCCCTCGCCGGTTCAAATCCATCTTGGACTAGGGCGCCGGCCTTATCGAAGACTGGTGCTGGGATGTAGATGGCGAGGGTTGTGTACGTGAAATTGGGTTTCGAGTCGCTCTCGGTGACGAAGGCTGACGGTTGGGAGAAGTTGATAGCAAAGATCAGGTCGCCCACATTGTCGTATCCGTCGGTTGAGGTCAGGATTGCACCCTCAGGAGAATAGTCGCTACCGGCGAGCTGAGTTGGTTCTTCGAATGTCGTGAAGGGCGATTGATAGCCGGGAGGTCTTGTCCGGACTCCAGAATACATATTCAAACCGCTGCCCGGCCACACGTATCCAAGCGGACCTGGAACGTGGTCGCCAAAGGCATTCGTGGGATTTAGCTCGTGGTCGTTAGACCTGAAGAAGGGGGCTGACCTGTTCAGGTTACCTAGTGTTGTGTGGGCGTAGGCCGGAGCAGCGAGCGTTGCGCTTAACGCCAGTAGGAGTAGGACGGTGGCCCCCCGTTGAGCCAAACATCTCTGCTCCGGGTTCGCTCGATCTGTGGAGTCTATTCACTTCACTGACGCTTGCGCTGACTTCATTCTACGCCTTCTAATGAAGAAGTATCCGATCACAACGACCAAGACTACTACTCCCAGCGCGATGAGAGTTACGGGGGCGCCCGGAGGTTCAACAGTCAAGGTCAATGTCTGCGTGTTGTCAAGCGAATTGTCTTCCTGCGTCCAGTCGATTCTCAAGTCCAGATTGTAATCCCTGGCCTGCGCCTTGCTGTCGATGTCCACCGTGAAAAAGGCGACCTTGGTTTCCCCAGCGAGCATTGTTCCCAGGAAATCCGTCAACGTTCCTGTGAAGAAGTTTCCGACCCGTAATTGAACCCGGACGCCGTCGGCTTTCACGTTGCCTGTGTTCTTCAATTCTACTCTGATGACATCGCCCGAATCTCCGGCATGGACAGTTATCGGAGTGACGCTAACTATTTGGAATCTGACTTTCTCGTTGACGTATAGTGGGACTTCGCCGATGGGAATTAGTTTGTCACCGACCTGTTCGCCTAGTGTAATTGGGTACTGCCCGAAAGTGGCGTCAGCGGCTACGTCAAGAATGAAGTCAGCCTCGGAAACCTCTCCCGCAGGGATGTTGCCAACAAAGATCCTGTCTGAGCCGCTGGATGAAGCTTTGAAGGGGGATGTCAAGTCCAAGCGGAGTTGAATATCCTTCGCTGTCCCACGCCCAGAGTTCACAATTACGACTTTCACCACGACCTGCTTGCTATCCGGGTACACCTTGGTTGGAAGCGTGAGCACATTCTGGATGTGAAGTTCACCTTTCCATATGGGGACATCTATCATTGCTGTCGTACTGAATTGCTGCAATTCCCGAGCCGACTTGTAACTTAACATCAGGCCGTATCGGTAGATTCCTTCTTTAGCTTCTGAGTCGACGTTGACGGTGTAACTCACCGTGTAGCTCTGGCCCGCAGCCATATCGCCTGCAATTTTCGAAATTGAAGTTGCCGAATACAGCTTGCCATCAAGGTAATAGGTGTACATGATGGGTGGCCAGACTAGAAGGGTGGCATTGACGCCACGTGCGACATCGTCGCCAACGTTCGTCAGTATTACGGATAGTTGTACGTTAATGTCGCCGGGATGGGCGGCCGACGGGTTTGTTGGGTCGGAGCCCCAAAACACGTTTGTCACAACAACATTGGCTATCCCTATCGCACTGGTCTGAGGAACGATATAACGTGCAGAGGTCGACAGTGCCAGCAAGCAAGCCAAAGCGATTATCAGGTAGCTTCGAGCCCTCATAACATTCTCTATCCTATTCGACATTCTGCTGGGTTTCCGGTGAAAGGCATTTAAGCTTGCGTTTTCGGGTTCGAGACTGCGACTAAGCGCGAGTCAGTTGGCAGTAGAGAAATCAACACTGTTTGCCAGCTTTCTCAAAGTGCCCGTTTGAATGCCATTGTCGCTATTCCACACATGATCAGGGTGAAGCCGGCTAAGAACGCGAAGTCGCCCGCGACCGCAGCAAACCCGCCACCTTTGTACATTAGCAGGCGCAGCGCATGAACAGAGTAGGCTTCAGGATTCAGGACGGCCATGCTGCGCATCCAGTCAGGAAACCCATCAATCGGGTAGATTGCGCCACTGGTGAAATAGAGAACCAAGTTGATGGGGAAAGCAGTAAACTGGTAGACCTCGGGTGCTGGGACCCTAACTGCAAAAGCGGTCATCATCGATATCAAACCCAGCGCCGTAAGGAAAATTGTGAAGATCATCAGCACATAGCTCATGGCATCAGCCATCGGCCGGACGCCAGCAACTACCACGGCGAGGAACAGCATAGTGAGCGCGGAGAACATTGCTTTTACAACTCCGGCCAACAGGACTCCTACAACAATCTCATACTGCTTGAGCGGCGTCACGAGGTAGCCCTCGAGAATTCCTCTCTGTTTGTCGAACAGGATGGAAATGCCACCGCCTATGATGGATGCGATGAATATCGCTTGGACCAACGAACCAGGAGCCATGAACTCGATGTAGAGAACATTCCGATAGAAGTTCGTCTGGTCAACAGTAAGGACCGGGTCATGGCCGCCGATTAGTTGTACCTGAGCTGAAAGTTGTTGAGCAGCTCGAGTCAGCACACCTGAAACGGCAGCGGCGCTCAGTGGGTCAGTGTTGTCCAGATACACAGTGAAAACAATATCGTTAGAATAACGAATACTGTTATCGAAACCACTCGGTATGTAGAGTACCGCCTTCACCTGGCCCTGCGCGAGCATTCTCTGAGCAGTATCCAAATCCGGGACGTCTTTTAGGCGGAATGCATCCCCGCAATTCACGCCGCCGTAGGCGCAGTTCTGTTGGTTTCGAACAATGTCCAAGTAGTTGGACGAGTAGGGGCCTTCACTGTAGCGTACCACAGCAAGAGGAACATGTGTAATTGAACCGCCAAAAGCCGAGCCGAGGAGGATCAGCATGAGAAATGGTCCGACCAGTGCCGATATCATCACGAAGGGTTGTCTTACGAATTTGCGAAGGTCACGCTCGCACACCCATAACGCGCCTTTCAGCGCCGCATCGCCTCCCATGAGCTGACGAATCTCTTGCGTGTGATTACAGTGTCTTCTCTGATACTGCGTCCTGTGAAGTGTAGGAACACATCATCGAGTGTTGGCTCACGGAGCGTAATGGAACGAATCTTGCCGCCGTTCTCGTCGACGAGTTCCACTATTCTTGGGACGGCTTCTGCACCATTCTTCACCAGAACCGTAAGGCTGCTTTCTCGTTTCTTTATTTGGATAGTGAAGTCAGCTCTCTTCAGAGCGTCGAAGGCTTCGGAAGGCAGAGCCGCGAACTCGAATTCAACCACGTCTCCCCCCATCACTTTTCTCTTTAATTCGTTCGGAGTTCCGAGTGCCATTAATTTACCATAATCAATGATGGCGACCCTATCGCAGAGTGCTTCCGCTTCGTCAAGGTAGTGGGTAGTCAGTGCGATGGTTAGCTTTTCCTCGTTGTGAATTCTCCTCAAGTAATCCCAGACCGCGCTTCGGGCTTGTGGGTCGAGTCCTGTTGTCGGTTCATCAAGGAACAGGACCTTGGGCCTATGAATTAGTGATCTGATGAGTTCGAGGCGTCTCTTCATTCCGCCCGAGTAACTTCCCACAGTGAAATCCGCGCGGTCGGCAAGTCCGACGACATCTAGGAGCTCCTTGATTCTTTCATGGCGTGTTCCGTTTGGGATGTCATAGTACTTTGCGTAGATCTCCATATTCTCCCAAGCCGTCAGCTCCACATCCAGCGTCATGGCTTGGGAAACCACGCCGATGCTCTCACGAACTTGGGTCGGGTTTCGCCGAATATCGTAGCCCGCGACTCTGGCCGATCCCTTGGAGGGCTGAAGCACAGTGGTCAACATGCGCACTAGGGTCGTTTTCCCAGCGCCGTTTGGACCCAGCAAACCAAAGATTTCACCGGAAGCAATTTCAAAGTTGATTCGGTCGACTGCCGTCAGGTCACCGAATCGTTTTGTCAGGTCGACTGTCTGAACGGCTGGGTTCAAGCCGAGGTCATCTTGATGGGATGGGTTCAGAACTGCTCAGAAATAAACAGGGTGTAGCAGTTCGCGTTCTGCAGGCCATCAGTCTTTGATGGCTTCTAGGAGGCTTACGGCATTCCAGATCTTGACGCGGGTGTATGGGGGCATATTCGGGTCTTGGCTAATGTCATCTAATGTTGAGATGGCGTTGGCGGCCCTAACCCCCAAGCTCAGGTCTGGTACCTGCAACTGGTCCATTGCCGTTTTGGCTGCACGGCGAATGTTACGGGGTGTAGTAGTGTCTTGCGAAACCTCGTTAAGCACGCCCAGGGCCTGCTTAACTCGGCTCTCATATTCTTCTTTCCGCTTGAGCTTTGCTGACATTGCGGACCACCCCGCATGACAGGAAACCTTTCAATCATTGCATTCAATCGCAATATCTTAAGTCTTTCATCAATGTCCCGGTAAGGACGCTTCAACCCTCAGGCAAGGCAACAAACGTAAATTCCGTTTCCGCTGATTCTTCCGTGGTCCGGGAAGTTGAGTATCGAAGTCAAGAGAATGGCGGAACTCCTCAAGTCTGGGGCAACCATGCTCCAGGAGACATGTCCTGAATGCGGCACCCCGCTTTTCAGAAGGGGAAAAGATGTCTTCTGCCCCAAATGTAACAGGCCAGTAGTGATCATCAGAACTGCGGAAGATGAATCGCGCCTGCTTGTTGGCAACATCTTGGACAGTTCAGAGCAGACGCTTTTGGGGAAGATCCAGGAAGTCAACTTGGCCATGAAATCCGAAACGGACCCTGAGAAACTCATCACGTATGGTAAGGCGCTATCGAGCTGGCTCGATGCGATCGAGAAGATTCGGCGCTTGAAGGGACAAACCTGAAACCTCCAGTAATGTCGTCCTCTCAGCGTCCTGTATTCACGAAGTAATCCAACCATTTTATATTCCGTGACGGCTGACATGCTGCTCCGGAAGGTACAATCTTGAACCTTAGCGAAAATCTCGGCAACAGCTTCGACTATGCAAAGAAACTCTTCAGCGACGCTGGCCGGCTCATAATCCTGATTGTGCTGGACATAATACCGATAGTAAACTGGATTGTGCTAGGTTACGCCGCAAAAGTTCTCCGGGAATCTCCTGGAAGCGAAGCGCCACCCCGCCTGGAAAGGTACGGTGAGATGTTTGTTGACGGAGCGAAGGTCTTCTTTGCCTCACTTATCTACATGATCGTCCCGATAGTACTGATCGCAGCAGGGGCTGCTTCTTTCTTTGTAAGCTTCTTCACGCTTGGACAACCAGCGCCCGTAGGGGTCTTCTTCGGCGGCGTCCCCACCGGGTTAACCCTGCTCGGGATTGTGCTGATACTCCTTGGCATTGTCCTAGCTTTCTTCTTTCTCCTCATCCTGGGCGCGGGCCTCGCCCACATGATCAAGACAGGCAGATTCGGCAAAGCCTTCGCCTTCAGCGAAATTCTAGGTATAATCCGCGGCATAGGTTGGGGTAAATACATAGGCTGGGCGGTTCTCGTCGTCGTCATCGCACTCGTGATCGGTGCAGTAGCCGGAGCCGTTCCTTTCGTTGGATGGCTGATTTCAGCAATCATCTCCCCGTTACTAACAGTCTTCATCTTCAGGTCTCTCGGTCTGCTGTATAACGAAGGTGCGCCACCTGAACTTCGTGCGCCAGTCGTGGCACCCGCGGGCGGACTAGTTTGCCCCTCGTGTGGAACTCCGCTCCAGCCATTCCATAAGTTCTGCCCGAACTGCGGAGCCCCGGCTCCAGCGCCTCCAATGGCTCCACCTCCACCGCCTACCGCCGCAGAAACAAAATTCTGCATTAGCTGCGGAGCTAGGATTCCGGCCACGGCCAGTTTCTGTGGCAGTTGCGGTGCCAAGCAGACCTAGGAACCATCATCGAGTCTCCTTTCCCTTTCTTTCCCCTCGCAGCATGGCACGCTGTCCGGTCCTCTGGACCATCCCCAGACCGTGTTGGACCAGAAGGACGAACGGTTCAGGATCCTGCCAGTCGCGCGGCAATCTTGGAATAATCCTGCGAGGCAATTTCGCTCGATGCTAGTAAATGTCCACATTGCCTGAAACGATTCTGCCAGGACCACCCTAAGCGACAAGAGGGGAGCCTGAGCAGGCACCTCGTGAACTTATACCCCAGTCAGTCACTTCATTCTGACAGCATGCTTCACCGTGCAGAGCGTTCTCTGGATGCATCTAGACCTTAGGGCGAATCCTCTCCTCAAAACTGAGTCGATTGAGTATCGCTCCTATCAAGAAGCGATAGCCTGTAACGCTGTGCACAGGGACACGCTGGTCTGTCTGCCCACAGGCTTAGGCAAATCTGTAATTGCCGCTTACGTAGCCGCTGAGAGGCTAAGGCAGCTAGCCGAGAAAAGTATCGTGATGCTTGCCCCAACCAAACCTCTTGTTCTGCAGCATTTCCGCACATTCAAGAAACTTCTAAACGTGGACCAAGACGCTTTTGTCTGGCTCACAGGCGAGGTCGGACCTGACGAGCGAGCCGAGCTCTGGAAGAAGCGGGTGATATTCTCGACACCTCAGGTCTTCATGAACGATCTCCTGACCGGGAAGATTGAGCTTGATGCCTTTTCTCTGATGATCTTTGATGAGGCACACAGGGGCGTTGGAGATTACGCGTACGTGTTCATTGCTGACCGATACGCAACCGTCGACAATCACTTGATGCTCGGATTGACTGCTTCCCCAGGATCGAGCGAAGAGGATGTTCGGGAGATCTGCCAGAACCTCCATCTTGAGTGGGTCGAGGCTCGAACAACCCAGAGCGACGACGTCCGACCCTACGTAGGCGGTATTGAAGTCAGATGGGTTGCTGTGGATCTTCCACCAGTCTTCCACGAAGTCAAACATAAGCTGGAAGATTTCCTACGCGAAAAGCTGCGGGTCATCCGCGACCATGGATACCTTGAAAGCGCCGCCATGGACCGCATTCGGCTGAGAGATGTACTGGCGGCCAGACAACGAATCTTGGAGGAAGCGACCCGGGGCAAACGCGAAGTCAAAACCTACCTAGCCTATGTTTACGCTTCGGTTCATGCAATTCGGGCAATCGAGTTTCTTGAAACCCAAGGATTCCCCGCCCTGAAAGCGCACTTAGACAGTCTCGAAGAAAGGGGACGGAAACGGGCCTCGCCCGGTCTCAAGATGATACTTGAAGACCCTAGGATGAAGAGCGTCGTCACAACCGTCAACGACATTGTGGCAAAGGAAGCGGACCACCCCAAGGTGACTGAGCTAATCAGGTCCGTACGGGTAGCACTCAAGGCTGGCGCAAGGCGCATCATGGTCTTCACGAACTATAGAACCACCGCCGCCAGACTTGCCGAAGTGCTAAACAAGGCGGAGGGTGTTTCAGCGGTTAGGTTGGTCGGGCAGGCTTCCCGTGAGCAGGATAAAGGGCTCAGCCAGAAGAAGCAGACCATGATACTCGACGATTTCAAGTCCGGTACATACAATGTGCTGGTTGCCACGCAGATCGGGGAAGAGGGACTTGACATTGTGGAGTGTGACGAGGTCATATTTTACGATACTGTCCCGAGTGCCATCCGCTACATCCAACGCCGCGGCAGGACTGGCAGGAAGGGCCCTGGGCAAGCGATAATTCTAGTCGCCAAGGGTACACGGGACGAAGCCTACTACTGGATATCCCAAAGAAAAGAACGCGAAATGGAGAGCGCGATTAGGCAATTCATGCGCGCCCAGAGGGAGCATCCTCCCGACCAGTATAGGCTTGAGAAATTCATTTCATCAGATGTGAAGGAAAAGATGGTTGCACAAATAACCGTAATAGCCGATTCGAGAGAGCTTGGCGCCCTCGTAACGCGAGAGATGGCAAAACTTGGCGCTTTGGTCAAGTCTGAGACGCTTTCCGTGGGCGACTTTGTTCTCTCAGACAAAGTAGTAGTAGAACGAAAGGAGGTGGATGACTTCGCGGCATCAATAATCGATGGGCGCCTGTTCGAGCAGGCGGCCAAGTTGAAAGAAGCCTACTCGAAGCCCATCATTCTTGTAGAGGGAGAGTCCTTGACCGGCTCAGGCCGAGTGAGGCCTGAGGCGATGATGGGTGCATACGCCAGCTTATTGGTCGATTATGGAATTCCAATTGTATGGACCCAGAAACCTTCGGAAACTGCGCAACTAATGTTCGCTATAGCGCGCCGCGAGCAGTTGGAGGGAAAGCGTGCACCTCGTATAATGACAAGCCAGAAGCCTTCATCGGCCGAGGAGCAACAGGAATTCATTGTGTCCAGCCTACCGAACGTGGACAATGTTCGCGCGAAGAACATGCTTAGGGCATTTCAGACCGTAGAACGAGTTTTCATGGCTTCAAAAGAGGAGTTAACGTCAGTCTCAGGGATCGGAGACAAGATCTCCGAGGAAATCAGGCGTGTTCTGACGTCGAAGTATAGGCCGCGCTCCGAAGTCTAAGGGGCCGCACAACTCGGGTCGAAATGTTCCGATAGGCTAAGATGAGGTACCCGCCGATTACGAGCCAGTAGGCCAAGTAGACTCCCAAGCGGATCCATTCAGGGCTGAGGGTGTACCCGAAGAGAGCAGAAAGGAGTGAACCAAGGGCTCCCTCTTCGTGGAAGATGCTTGAGGGTGCCAAGTTCACATTGAAGGCTTGCTGCCTCATCACGCCTAGGTTGAAGCCGAGGTTTTCCGCTGTTTCGCTCAATTCGTGTGCCGCAAAACCAACTAGGCCGGCTGCAAACACTAGGAGCACCACGCTTGTGTACTTGAAGAATCTGTGAAGATTCATCCTGTATGAGCCTCTCATAATGAGAACCGCAGCGATTCCGACGGCCGCGAGACCAAGCAAGATGCCCGACGCTGTCCCGGAAGGGTCAATGAAGAAAATGGCTGTCAGAAGAAGGACAGTTTCGATTCCTTCTCTGAAGACAGCGACGAAGGCTATTGCGGCGACGCTTAGGAGCTGCCCCCCGGTGAGGGATGTGTCGAGCTTGCGCTCTAGGTTTCCCCTGATCTTTCGGGCATTCCTTGTCATCCAGAAGATCATGTAAGTCAGAAAGCCAGCGGCGGCTAACCCGGTTGCGCCTTCAAAGAGACTCTCGTACGGGCCTGATAGGCCTCCATAGATTGCTTGAAGGAGCCACGCTAAGGCGACGCTGCTCGCGACTGCAAGCGAAGTTCCCAAGTACAAGTATCGGTTGGCTTCCGAGCGGCCAACTTTCTTGAGGTAAGCGGCAACTATCCCAACAATGAGGGCCGCCTCGAGCGCTTCCCGAAACGTAATTACAAAACTGACTATGGGCAACTACGATTCAATCTCGGTTAGGCGCGCCTAATTGTCGGAGACGCCCTATTCCGTATGTCATATTTAACACTTCCCAAATCCTGCGAGGACTCCAAATCTGAATTATCGGTACTCGTGAAATCATATCATGATTGTCCCAAACTTGTTCATCGAGGTCTGGCTAGCAGAATTGAAGAACAACCAAGGACAATCTCCTTACCCATGAAATCAGCGCTTGAGATCCTAGAACGGTACAAAGGTGTGGTCGAAGCCGAACTCGAGCGGCACATTCCCCGTAAAGGAGAACCCCATGACTTCTACGCATCCATCTGGGATCTGCTAGACAGGGGCGGAAAGCGCTTCAGACCGGCCATGACTTTCCTTGCCTGCGAATGCGTGGGCGGAAAACGCGAAGACGCGCTACAAGCCGCGACGGCGGTTGAGCTTCTTCACAACATGACTCTGGTCCACGACGACATAGAAGACAAAAGCGAACTGAGGCGTGGAAAGCCCTGCATCCACAGAATCTACGGTGTACCGACAGCCATCAACGCGGGCGACGCGATGCTCATCAAAGTCTTCGAGATCGCGAACTCCAGTAAGCTTCCGCCAGAGCGTTGCTTGCGCTTGGTCGAACAGGTAGCGAATCGTTCCTTCCAAATCACTTGGGGCCAAGCATTCGAGTTCAGCATGTGGAACAGGAGGAATTTCACTGAGGAGGATGTCATTCGACTCCTTAGGCATAAGACTGGGGCTTTGACAGCACTCTCAACAGAAAGTGGCGCGATTGCGGGTGGTGCAACCCAGGAACAGCTGGAAGCTCTTGGCGAGTTTGGCGAGACCGTTGGCATCGCTTTCCAAGTAATTGATGATATCCTAAACTTGACCGGCGATGAGAAAGAGTATGGAAAGGAGATCGGGGGCGACATACGCGAAGGAAAGAGGACACTGATGGCTGCTCACCTGCTACGGACTGCCAAAGCGGCCGATAGAAAGATGTTTCTGCGTCTTCTTGGAAAGGACAGGATCACTAGAGCGGAGGTCCGTAGAGCAATTGGCCTTTACGCGAAGTATGGCTCAATCGAATACGGCAAAAGACAGGCCGAAATCTATCTTCAAAATGCGTCGGACGCCTTGAATCGACTCCCAGAATCAGACGCGAGAAGCAATCTCGCCGCAATCGCCGAATTCCTAGTCTCGAGGTCCTTCTGAACTCTCACTGCCTTCGCTGGCCAGCCAGCTCGATCCAGATTCCGTCACCCGTAGTTTACCTTTAATCTGAAAGTCAGACAAGCTAAACGTGCGATCGGGGTCACGGTTGCCGGAAAAACAGACGCTCGCGCTAATCTCAGCCATGGTAGTTATACTGCTCCTCACGGCTGTTACAGCCGGGACGGCACCGAGCTCCCCGATACTGGGAGCGTTTGCTCCGATTATTCTCCCCGTATTCTTAACGTGGTATCTCATCATGCTAGTTGCGAACAGTAGACTAATTGTTGATGTTCTCGCTGCTTTCATGGTAAGCCGCCCAAAGGAGGGAGGACGTCGTCTTAGCCTGCTGGCAACAATTCTTTCCTACGTGATAGTAACTGGCTTACTGGTGCTCTTTCTTAGGTCCGGCGTACCTCAAAACATAATCAATGCACTTCGTCAAACTGGCAGCTTCTTTTCAATTACTGGCAATCGGTCGCTATTGATTCCTCCTTCAGAAGCCGCGGTCCTTTCCCCAACCCACGTCCTTCTCTCTTACTACGCAATTTTGATCTTCGGTGCGATTATCTTCGTTTCGTTCTCCCTCCTAATACTTTCTTTTCAGAAGGCCTTCAAGTATGTACGCGACATTGCCACTTTCCAAACACAGACATGGTTGAGAGAGGAGGCTAGACAAGTGGTGAAGGACGCTGTGGCTAATCTCAGGATGGCTGACAGGTACCAAGAAACAATAGTGAGATGCTACAAGCAAATGTGTAGGATACTTTCTGATAGCGGCTTCGTGATAGGGAAATCTGAAACGGCGCGCGAGTTTGCCGCGGGTATTTCGAACAAGCTCTGCCTTGGAAGTGATGCTGTGAACGGGTTGACTTTCCTATTCGAAGAGGCTAGGTACAGCAAACATGAAATCAATGATGAGAAGCGGGCGTTAGCATTGAGCAAGTTGAATTCCTTGGAACAAGCGCTTGCCCAAAGTCCGGCGATAGCATCTTGAAAGAACAGCTTCGAGGTATCCTCTGGATCGGCCTGTTCTTCTCAATAGTCGTTGCAGTCGTGGATTTCTTTCTCGCAAGAATTCCTGTTCTGAATTGGGCAGCCCTGACCGTGTCTTTTGCCTTCCTCGCAATATTCGTTCTAGACTTGGTGGTGAAATTGGTTCCGCGTAGCAGGCCAGCCGTTCCTCCGCCCTCAGAGTGGCATGAGGACGAGTTGCAGAGGCTTGCGAGATTGGTCGGCAACGCCCTGGTGAAGCATGATCCCGAATCGCTCAGCGTTCTTCAGGGTCGCCTAAGATCTGTTACATTGACGACAATTGCCGAACGAGCTAGTCTGGCTGAAACACAAATCGTTCAACTCGCCGAACATGATGCCGCTGCCCTTCAAGAAATCACGGAGGACAAGCTGATCAGTGACCTAATAGCCTGCCCCGCGTCGGTACGCGTTGACGATCCGCAGACGATCGAGAAAGTCCTGAGCAAGCTCGAGAGTTGATCGTACTGAAGGTCGAAGACGTAGCCGGACACTGCCGGAAAATTCATGGCGAGCTGACTCAAGTTGTGGTAGGGAAAGATGAGCTTCTTCGCAAGATTCTGCTTGGAGTTCTAGCTAACGGGCATATGCTGATCGAGGACTTCCCAGGTCTTGCGAAGACCATGATCGCGAAAAGCCTTGCCGCGGCTACTGGCTGTAAGTTCGCGCGTGTTCAGTTCACTCCAGACCTCTTGCCGGCCGACATAACGGGCACTTACATCTACAACCAGAAGGAAGGAAATTTCGAGCTTCGTAAGGGCCCTATATTCACCAATATTCTGCTTGCAGACGAGATAAACCGTAGCCCACCAAAAACACAGGCTGCTCTCCTAGAAGCAATGCAGGAGCGGCAAACCACCTTAGACGGGAAGACTCACGGTCTTGAAAGCCCCTTCATAGTTCTCGCAACCCAGAACCCAATTGAATTCGAAGGCGTCTACCAGCTACCGGAAGCACAGCTCGACCGATTCCTAATGAAGCTCAGAGTCGGCTACCCAGACAAATCAGGTGAGGTCGAAGTCCTAAAAAGAAGAATTGCCCGCAAGACCGACGAAGTCAACGTTACGGCCTTTGTTGATTCAAAAATCATAACGGAGATGCAAGCAGCAATAGAGGAAGTGCACTCTGACGACGACATACTCTCATACATCGCCGACATCGTTCGAGAAACACGCCAGCACGGCCAGGTTGAAGTGGGCGCCAGCCCACGAGGCTCACTTGCCCTACTGAAGATAGCTCGTGCAAACGCAGGTTTCGAGAACCGAGACTACATAATTCCAGATGACGTGAAGACGATCGCAGTCGAAGCGCTGTCCCATCGCATAATCCCCAAGGCAGCGTCATGGGTGCGGGGATTTGATCCGAAACTGATAGTCGACGAAATTCTTCGCCGAGTTCCAGTTCCAAGGGTAGACTGATGGCGCTAACCGAAAAAGCCCTTGCCTACCTAGCATTATCCTACGGGTTCATCGGCTTGGCGCTGCTGCTCAGGGAACCGTCGATCACTGCTTTCGTGATTACCATAGCGCTTCTTCTTTTCTACTCGGCAGTCTCCTCACGAGCCCAAATCCCTCGCCTGAGTATTCTTCGAGAACTTAATCCGCGAAGGTCCTTCGGCGGTGAGAGCATTGATGTCACCGTGCAGGTCACCAATGCTTCCGAACGACGAATCGACAACCTACAACTGGAAGACAGAATCTCGCACTCACTGACCCTAGAGGCAGGAACCAACGTCCTACACTTATCCATGGGCGCTGGTGAGCAGGTTGAATTCACTTATCGAATCTTTGCACCACAGAGGGGTACGTACCCGCTTGGCCCAATGGGCTTTCGAACAAGTGATCTCCTTGGCTTTCGAGACTACAAAGGAGAGATTTCGGGTCAGGATATTCTCACAATCTTGCCTCGAGTAGAGGAACTCGGACCAGTCGAACTCCGGGCCAGAAGAGTTGGCCCTTGGCCTGGAATGGTTCCTTCTAGGAGGATAGGTATTGGAACAGATTTCTTCGAACTCAGGCCCTACGGGCCAGGTGACGAGCTCAAGAGAATCAACTGGAAAGCCTCCGCCAAGCAGGCGAAGCTGATCGCAAACGAGTTCGAAGGCGAACAGGTCACAGACGTCGTGATAGTGTTGGATTGCTCCGAAGGAATCACGTCGAAGCTATTCGATTTTGATGCCGCTGAATTTGAGATTAGCTTGGCCGCATCGCTTTGTTCTCAGCTCATCCTTCAAGGTAACCGGGTGGGTTTGTCTGTCTATGGTTCAGTCAGGACGTGGGTGGATCCAGCTTTCGGCAAACGCCACCTACTCAAAATTCTCGACAGCTTGGCTGTCGTTAAGGCAGGCAGAGCAACCCTCCCGATGGATTACGCGGTCGAGTCAGTTATCGTCACGGTTGTTCCAGCCAAGTCGGTAATCGTATTCATTTCTCCTCTTCTAGGCAATGCAATCGTCGACATCATTACGAATATCGCTGCCAGAGGTTACAGCCTCCTTTGCATTACACCCACAGTAAACTCCACTGCTGCAGTGGACTCAGACTCGATGCGACTAGCCAAGAAAATACTCGCCGCAGAAAGGAGAAACAAGATGACGCAGGTCGCCAAGGTCGCGAAGCTGATTGAGCTTTCCCCCGCGATACCAATTAGGCCCCTGTTGAGGAGAAAGACATGGAGAACAGTATAAGAACCCTCGTCGCCCGTTGGAATGTTCTGCGGGCTTCTTCATTTGTTTACCTTCTGCTTACGTTAGCGCTAAACACGGTCGCTTCAGAATCGCTCGTGATCGAAATAGCGACCGCATTAGCAGCTTTTCTGGGTTCGATGGCGATTCTGCGAAGCGATTGGCTTTGGGCGAGAGGAACGTTTCTGGCCCTAGGGTTGTCGTTCTTCATGGCGCTTTTCTCGCACGGTCTCAGCGGTTCGGTTTCGGAGAAACTTCCGATTTTGCTGCTTTCGCTAGTGTCTGTTTTGTTCTCGGTTGAGATTCTCAGCCTGATCTGCAGGTACGGCAGGCTATTCTCGACGAGACACGTTGTCCTATTGACATCGTCTTCCGTACTGGTTCTGGAGAAGGCAATGATGCAGGCCACGACAACGCTTCGGCGTACCGGGTTGGTATTCGCGAGCTGCTATTTGATTGCCGTTGCGGCAATCTACATGGGAGGTTTGGTCGCTACGGCGGTTCCAGTTTTCACTGACATATCACTCTATCTGGTTGCGGTGACGATCTCCCTGGCCCTGCTCATTATCCTTCGTGAGGAGTAGTAGCCGTAAGCTCGCAATATTGCGCACGTACCTTTAATTTGAAAACAAGACTATCGGTGAGCGGATGCGGAGAAGATTGCCGCGATATAAGGGGAAGCTAATTGCCATCGAAGGGATAGACCAGTCCGGCAAAAGAACCCAAACGCAGCTCCTAGCGAAAAAACTTCGAGCGATGGGGCGTCCCACGTCAACTTGGAGCTTCCCCGACTACACAACTCCCCTGGGTCGCCAGTTGAAGAATTACTTACGAGGCAGAAGACTTGACTTTCATGCCGTTCATCTGCTTTATGCGGCGAACAAGTGGGAGAGAGCGAGACAGCTCACAGCTGAATTGGAGCGTGGGCGGGCAGTTGTAGTCAACCGCTACACGCCCTCGAACCTAGCCTACGGGGTTGCACATGGGCTTCCCTTGAGCTGGCTTCTCTCCTTGGAGAAAGGCTTGCCCACGCCTGACATAGTTCTTGTCTTGGATATTACTCCAAAGACTTCGTTCAAACGGAAGGAGAGCCGTCGCGACATACACGAAGAAAACTTGCAATACCTGACCAAGGTAAGAAGAGCGTATCTCAAGCTAGCAAAGATGTACAAATGGAGTATCCTGGACGCAAACCGGGACAGAGTCACCGTTCATGCGAACATATGGCGAGTAACCGCTGAGCTTCTCTGATATCTGCAGCGTCTTCTAGGCTTTATAGCTAGGATAACACGGCCTTCGCTATGTCAAGAACAATCTCAGCTGACTTGTGTTCCTTGTCTAAGAGAGGATTGTAGGCTGCGAGATTGAAGACTTTCATCTTGCCCGTTCTTCGAACTCTTTCAAGGATCGTCTTGATATCTTCTGGCGTCAATCCGCCCTTCGACGGATAGTTCACGGCAGCCATGACGGATGGGTCAACGACGTCTATGTCCAGATGGCAGACTATCCAATCCGCGGCATTTGAAAGGAAATTAGCTACATCATCAGCCACTCGCGCCATTCCTTGTTCCTTCACCTTGGATGCGGAGTACATCCGCATAGGTGATGACTGCATAGCCTGTGCTTCCGCTTGGTCGAGTTCCCGGCTGCCCAAGTGCACGACCCGTCGTTCTAGGAGCAACGGTCTCTGGCTGTCTATTCGAGGAGTCAGGTTCGGGCCTCGGCCGCAAGCGAAGGCTAGGGGCATCCCTCCCATGAAACCTGACGGTGTTGTTTCAGGCGTGTTGAAGTCTCCGTGGGCGTCAAACCACAGCAGGCTGGGGTCCCCTTTGAACTTGGTCCTGAAGCTAGCGAGGCTTCCCACTATTACGCCACATTCTCCTCCAAGGCAAAAAACTAAATCGTCCTCGGAAACCCTGCTGGCCGCATCATAGATAGCCTCTGAACAGCGTACAAAATGCTGAAAGTTTCTCGTATTTCCTGGGCCTTCATCCACCTCTAAGCTCGGTAGATTCACGTCACCGAGGTCCCTGAAACGAGTTGCGTTCTTCCTGAGAGCCTCTGGGAGGCCGAGTTCGCGGAGGGTTCTAACAGCGGCGCCCATGCCACGATATTTGGCGAGTGTGTAAAGTGGAATTCCTAGCAGCGCAATGTTATCCATGAGGATCAGTTAGCGTACAGGCTTCAATTGGTTTCCGGTGTTCGCGCTCGTCGAGCATTATCATAGGCCAGCCTGACCTGCTGCTTAGCTGTTTGAATGTTATCTTCGCAGCGAATTCTGAGTATTACCAACCTTGCTTGTGGGGCGTACAGGTGTTGTTCGGCCATGCCTTCTGTTAGCACCCTCTTCTGGTCCTGCATGGAGAGACGGATGTCGAGATGCTTCTGACCATGGAAATGCATGAACTCCAAGCCCAAGACCTTGTATTCAGTCCCGCCGAACCTGTGTGGCCCCGAGGTCACCCCGGGTAGGTGGCTGATCCATTCCTTCAGGGAATTGAAATGGGGGTTGTCGAAGGTCATCTACACGTCCCAAGCGTCATAATCGTCTCACTACTTCGCTGGCGAAGAGCTCCAGGGCCTCTGGCTCTTTGTCGGCTTCAAGGTTCACGATCAGATATTCAACTCCGGCATCTCTGAAGGCTTCCACCTGACGATGAATCTCCTCAGGGGTTCCGTAGATGGCGAACTCCTTGACTCTTTCCTGAGGTGCGCCTTCAAAGGCTTCTGCCACGCGCTTCTCGAGATCGTTCTTGTCTTTGGCGATGATTACATGACCCAGTTTCGTCTTGAGAATCGAACCATAGCCTCTGCCTACTGCTTTGCAGTGGTCCATTAGAACGCTGAATTTCCTCTTCACAGTTTCCGGAGAGCCGAATACGTTGCAGGCGTCAGCATATTTGGCAGCGATCCGGAGAGTTTCCCGTTTCCCACCTCCGCCCACCATAATGGGCGGATGTGGCTTTTGCACAGGTTTAGGGTTGCAGTAGGAATTACGAATCCGGTAATGCTTGCCGTCGAAGCTTGCCTTCTCCTCAGTCCACATCCTGTGGATGATTTGAATAGCTTCCTCAAGCCGCTCCATTCTTTCCTTCGTTGGCGGAAAAGGGATGCCATACGCTGTCGCTTCGTCAACGTTCCAAGCGGCCCCAATTCCCATGAAGAGCCTACCCTTACTTAGGACGTCCAGGGTTGCACCAATCTTCGCGAGCACCGATGGGTGCCTGTAGACAATGCCGGTAACCAACGTCCCAAGCCTAATCTTGGAAGTGAACCCTGCTACGTTGGCAATTGTAGTCCACCCCTCAAGCATCGGCTCCTGCGGGTCACCTACACCTCGGATCTGATGGAAGTGATCCATAACCCAAAACGAATCGAAGCCTAGACGTTCAGCTTGTGTCGAAATTTCCTTTAGTGACTCTACAATCCGAGCGCCCTCGCCGTCGTAAGAGAAATTTGGATGCTGCAAACCAAATTTCATCTGACTGAACTCCAGGTGGTCCTGAAAAAAACGGCCGCGACTAATATTGACTACCAATGATCACAGACAGGCAGAGGCTGCTTCTGGTCTGGTTCTTCATCGTTTGATCACGATGGTCGGATCTTGAAGAGTTGAGTTTGAGCAGTTCTGAAAAGCCCTAAGTGTTAGGGAGTCGAGTTGCTTCAGAAGTCTCGGAAGTGCAGCTTGATTTGGATAGGAAAGAACGAAAAGGAGGTAATGAGTCCGGACAGCCTCAGCTGTTCTGGGGATTCATCAAAGACTCTTCTCTAGTATCAGGGATTTCTAACCGCCCAATCGGATAGGATCTTTACAAATCTGAAACGGAGTTGGAGGATGAAAAGTGTGTGCGCGCTGTTGAGGGCACACAACGAAAAGCATTCTGGCATTAGGTGTTTGATATGCTCGTTGGTTTTATGCCAATGTAGAGGCCTCTTCCAATCAGGCCTCTGCGGTCATATTTGGCCTTCAAACCTGCACTCCGAAAAGCCGCCAAGTATTCATTGTGAGTAAACAAGCCGAGTTCTTCCAGCTCTGTGAAATGTTCAACTCCCTCCGGCCTGCCGAGGAGGTAGTGGAATTTGAGTATGGAGAGTTTTCCCTTAACCTGCACGATGTTCATTCTGCCAAGCTTGAGTTTTGGTTGATTCACGAACGCGGCCCCGATGTGGCCTGGAATGATGTCCATGGGGGTTAACCATGGTTCAACGATGAGTACTCCACCGGGCTTCAAGTGACTCGCCATATTCTTGATCGCCTGATCCAGGTTTTGTGAGCTTCTCATGTGGCCGATTGCGCTGAAAAGGCAGGTGATTGCATCGAACTGCTTATGCAGGTTGAAGTTCAGCATGTTCCCGTGATGGAATGTGGTACTTGGGTTTCGCTTTCTGGCGAGTGCAAGCAGCTTAGGTTGTAGGTCCAAACCTTCACATGAATAGTGCTTGCGGAGGGATTGGATATGGCGCCCTGTTCCACAGGCGACGTCTAGTAATGCTCTGCCTCGGGATGTCTTGTTGGCCCAGATGATCTGATGAATTCGAGTTGCTTCTTTCTTGTAATCTTTCCCTAGAGCATCGTAAATCAGGTCGTAGTACTCGGCTGATTTCTCGAAAGGATATGAACGCTCATACATTGGCCTACCAGCATGGATTTTGATTCCTCGCGCCATCGGACTCAACGAAAACCGGAGTTCAAGTCACCCTATCGTTGGCCTCAAGAATAAGGGTTCAGTGGCGTATGCCAGTGGAAGCGTTGTTTCGTGCATGAGTGCCTTAATCGTGTGGGAGGGGGAATGAGGTGGTCGTAGTCAATGTGCGTGCGCCCCCGCCAATGTACAGAGCAGACCGGCGTCAAGTTTCGTCATTCATGACAACTTGTGAAGCAAAGTTATCGTGTTCAGTATCGCCATCATTGAGTTCGGCTGGAGCGAATTGGCGCCTGGTTCGCAATACTGGGGGTTCGTCAAGGACCCGATCTACGGTTACATTCGGCTGACCGATATCGAGCTGGTTGAGGTCACAGACTACGAAAGGGAGAGGCGAGCCACCAACGTAGTAGCAATCGGCCCTCGAAAGGTCATAGGCTGTGCAGGAAACACCAGAGTCAGACGAGAACTTGAGAAAAACGGAGCTGACTTCATCGAAATCGAGGAATCGGAACTGATTCGCGGCTCTGGAGGGCCGCGATGTATGACGGCTCCTCTAAGTCGCGATTTGGTCTAAGTATTTGCCCTCACTTGCGCTGACGATTCAATTGGCAAAGCCTTGTGCCTGCTCGTGTCCTTGGAGGCCAATGATCTGGTCAAGTACAGTTCATATTGGTGAGATTCCATATACAGTTGTGGGTCAGCCACAAATCGAATTAGCTGGCTAGGCCTTGCTCGAAGAGGTCCCTCTAGTTGAACGTGAGCGCGAGTTAGACGTACTCAATAGTCTATTCCGCGAGGCAAAGCAAGGAAGAGGCCTGGCCGTAGCAATTTCAGGCGAAGCGGGGATTGGGAAGTCTCGTTTAGTCCGCGAGTTCGCTCGTCGACATGCAGGAGCCGATGTCTGTTTCATCGAAGCTCGTTGCTACCGAGACGTTGGCGCTCTGCCCTATGGACCATGGACTACAGTCCTGAAAGAGCTCGCGGAGATAGAGGTGTCGCCCCAGGTGCCGAATATGCAGACCTTCGCGCCTCACATCTTTCGTGTTTTAACAAGCCTCTCAACCTCAACCGAAGCACTGCAGGTTCAGCTGCCTGGAAGCAGATAC
>CAZYOZ010000012.1:25085-35696 GCA_964649235.1 uncultured Candidatus Bathyarchaeia archaeon | reverse complement strand
AGTTCTCCTCTCTCCCTGAGAACTTGACGCGCCAACAGCCAGTATACCATGGCCAATGCTCGACGTCCCTTGTTGTTGACAGGAATCGCGAGGTCTACCCCGCTGAAGACGTTGTCCGTATCGCACAACGCAATCACGGGGACACCAGCGCTCGAGGCTTCCTTGATGGACTGCCAGTCAGCCCTGGGATCAGTCACCATGACGATCTGTGGGTCGGCGTGGTTGGGCTGAAGGGGATTCGATATCAGCCCCGGCATGAAACGACCAACGATGGGCACGGTCTTCGATATCTCACAGAACTTCTCGACAGGCGTCTTCCCGTAGAGCCTCGATGAGACTATCAAGGCTCGGTCTGGTTCAAAGCGGGCGATGAAGCGGGCCGCCAGGCGTATCTTCTCGTCAGTCTTACCGATATTCAGTATGAACAATCCGTCAGGTCTTACACGGTAAATATGCGCTTCCATGTCACCGGTCTTGATCCTCGTACCGATGTGCAAGCCCGCCGCGAGCAGTTCCTCAAGTGGGAGCAGTAGGTCTTCTGATTTCGGCATACCCTCCTTTTCTTCGATCTCAGACATGCGTAAACACTCCATTCATTCGAATTGCGCGCGCCTTTTCGCAGTCACCTGTGAATATTTCAACAAGTCATCTACGACATCGACATGGGATATGAACATGCGTCGGCAGCAATACCTTCTCATCCCCAGGTCATCTAGAACCTTCTTTGGTCTCTCACCTGCTTTGACGCGGCGAGCGAACTCTTCCCAATGATCTGCAACGAGCTTTCCACATGTGAAACATCGAACTGGAACTATCATACCGACACTATCCCGGCTATCTGTAGGATTTCTGCTGACGTCTTCTTGCGCCAGGTCCCCCGAACTTCTTGGGCTCCTTTCTACGTGGGTCCCCTGCGAGCATTGTTCTGTCGTAATTTGTCATAGTCTTTCTGAGTTCAGAACTGCGCGTCCAATTGACTAATGCTTTCGCTACCGCCATTCTTGCGGCTTCTGCCTGGCCCATGAAACCGCCCCCGCTGACTTTCACGTTGAAATCAACAGCCTTCCAGCGTTCTCCTGATAGGACTAAAGGTTCTGTGATCTTCATCCTCGCTATCTCAGGTGTGTAGGTTTCCAGTGGGATGCCGTTAATGGTGATGTTGCCAGAGCCGGTTTTGACCAGTGCTCGTGCTATGGCAGTCTTCCTTTTGCCCGTAACAAGCAGGATCCGCTTTCTCTCGGGTTTCTCGCTCATACCCGTAAGCCTCCGATCTCTTGCGACAAGTCCCCTACGGTTATGTATGCCGAACGCAACTTCGACGCGTCCGCTCCGGGAACCTTCATTGAGGCCTTGCCAGAGAATTCTTCTGGGATCCCGACGAAAACTTGTACCCTATGAAATGCGGCTTTTCCCTTTGCTTTCTTCCAAGGGAGCATGCCTCGCACAACTCGCCTGACATAGAGGTCGGCACGCCGCTGGTGCACTGGTGCATGAGCCTGCGTCCCGAGTGTCCGGGTCTGCAACTTGCGTTTAGCTTCCACGACGATACTGCGCCGTTTTCCGGAAACGACTGCTTTCTCCGCGTTCAGAACAATGACACTGTCTCCCTTGATAGCGCGTTTCGCAGCGAAGCTCGCGAGTCGGCCTAGAATTTGATTACTCGCATCAATTACCAAGGGCTCTTTCGACATCAGTTCTACCTCAGAATCTTGACGTTCGATCCCTTTGGATACAAGCCCACAAAGTCCGTGATTCTGACACATTTGCCACCGGCTCGTTCGATCTTCGCCTTTGCTTCCTGTGTGAACTGAAATGCGCCCACGATTACGGGGTGAGCAATCATGCCGGCGCCGAGGACCTTCCCGGGTACTAGGATCGGTGAATCTTTTGCAGCCTGTCGTGCGATGTGGCTTAGGTTGACGGCCGTTCTTCTCCTCTTAGGCCGTGACAGGTTCTCAGCTGCGACTTCCCAGATCCTGGATTTGTTCTCTCTTGCCTTGACTTTCAGGAACCTGATAGTCTCTTGCAGTTCGGGGTTGGTGATGACTCTGCGCATCAGAAAACGCCTCTCTTACTTGAGACCCTCCTTCACCAGATCGTTGAGGGAAGAGGCTTTCTTCTCGAGGACCTTCGCAGCCTCAGCAACTATTCTCTGAGGGGGAAGCGCTCCGGTAGACTCGACATAGAAAAGGAAAGCAGACTCGTCTCCCTCAATCTTCACCGGGAATGACTTCTTGGAATCAAGCGCCACAGCCTTCCCTACACAATCCATGCACAAGGTACATGCCATCTCGTCCCGGATAACTATCTTGGTTTCCGGATCGTGGGCGTACACATTGGTAGGGCACACTCGGATTACTTCTTCCGGGTTAGCCAAGTTTTCCGGCTTGACAGTCACCTTTGGAAGATACTTGTATGCGCACGCAGAGACCGGCTGCCACTTCGCATGCTCTATGCCGCGCCCAAGTCTTGCATAGAGCTCGAGACGCAACTTCTGTGAGGGGCCTAGCTTGACGATGGGAATGTTCCCGCTAACAGGCGTAATATCACTTTCAGGTTTCAGGTCGGAAGAATATACCATTACGGGCTCATCGACCGCTTCCGCCTCTACTGTAAAGGAGGCTCTGCACTTGTTGCAGCCCAGTTCACTCTTGCAGTCACACTCCTCCGGCAGGACATACGCATCAAGGTCAGTCTTCAGCGGGATCAGCCCCATTCTGTGAGCGATGATCTCATCGTAGAGAACGGAGGTGTTTTCTATTACGATAACATCTTCAATAGCCATAGCTGGGACCTCACCTATCATGGCTCGCCTGAGGGCGTTTGCGTAAGCGGGGCTGATTCCTTTCAGCAGGAATCGAATCTCATTGTCCTTCTCTTCAAGAACCTCGACTTCCAAGACCTACGGACCCCTTGTCGCGAAACGAGTCTTTCGTGGGCCATGTGACAAGCTAGGCTGACCTAGACTCAACAGTTTGGGGCCGTGGTCCACGATATTTGCACTTCCGAGCAAAGACTTTCCGTGGTAGCTTCTGCGGGGCTTATAAACTCTTACAGGAGAATTTTGGATTTTGGTGAGAATATTTCTCGAAGGGTTAAAGTTCATGAAAGATTCGGATTATTCTTCGGCGATGCTCGAATGAGCGAAGTATCGGTTTCTGGAATTGGACTCGCTCTTGTCATAATCGGTTTCATCTTGGCATTCGTCGCCATCATTCTCCTAATGGCCAAGGCAGCATCTGGACCGGGAAAAACCCGTGGGGGCGGCGTTCTCTTCATCGGGCCAATACCAATCATATTTGGAACAGACCGAGAGTCAGCCAAAATCCTCATGATCCTTGCGATAGTGTTGATCGCGGTAGTGCTCGTTTTTATGCTGCTTCCTTCACTACTCCTCACTCGGTGAACTATATGGCTGCGCCCTTGTGCCAAACATGCGGAAAGAGGGCAGCAACGTACGTTTGCCAAGACTGTGGAAAGACCGTGTGCAGCAACTGCTTTGATCCTGCCCACTGGTCATGTACGGACTGCCAAGCAAAGCTCAGGCCAAGTGCGGTCGCCGAATACCCTGTTGCCTCTGGCTTTTCATTGGCAACCTGGCTATTCTTCATTGCCTTTGCCATCATATTCATCGGCATGTTGCTCATGACTTATGGTTCGCTTTCGAAAGTAGGTGATATGACCGGGGGCGCTATCATACTTATTGGGCCGATTCCTATCATACTTGGAACTGGGCCCTACTCGTTCACGATGGTTGCCTTGGCAGTGGTCCTAATGGTTGCAGCTCTGGTTTTCTACCTAGTCCTACGCAAAAGACTGAGGTAACGCTGGGACGCCAGACCAGCCTAGGATGCCTTGGGTTCTGATAGAGACTGGCCGGCTGCAGCTGCAGCAATCACCTTTCTTAGAGGGTGATCGCTCCTCGTCAGTGGGCTATGTGGATAGTACCTCAGCTTCTGCTCCTCATCCCGCTTGACAAGATATCCAGGAACAGAGATGACCTTTCCTGCCACGGAAATGTGTCCGTGAGAAACCAGTTGTCTTGCCTGGTGAAGCGTCTTTGCAAGCCCGCGTCTGAACACTACTGTCTGCAGTCTTCTCTCAAGAAGGTCCCGAATCTCAAGGTCGAGAACTTCGTCGATCGTAGCCGATTCCGAAAGAACACCAGTCCGACCCAGTTTCGAGAGGTACTCGTGCTCTATACGTTTCCGTTCCTCCTCTGATGTGCCCAGCAATGACCTCGCGATTCCTCTGATCTCGGAGAGCATCGTCTTGTAGCGCCAGAGCTCATGTTTGTTGCGCAGCCCGTATTCTCCGATCAGATGCAGCTCAACTTCCAACTGATCCTTATGCCAAGGATGCCTAGGGGTTTCGTAGCTCTTTCTCTGCCTCTTCGGATCGCCCATTCTCCAGGCACCTTACTTCCTTTCTTCCCTCTCTCTTTCGGCGGCCGCCGCCCTTGCAGCTTCCAAGACGACTTTCTTCTTCACGCCGACCGCTCTTCCCTTGCGGCCTGTGGTGCGGGTGCATTGTCCGCGAACCTTCAATCCGAGTGAGTGCCTGATTCCTTTCCAAGACCTGATGTCTTTCATGAAATCGATGTCCCCCTTCTGGCTCAACGCCAAATCTGGGCCGATGAAGTGCGAGTCCTGTCCGCTCTCTAGCCCCTTTCGCCTGTTGAAAAGACGGGATTGTAGGCCATATTTCACGGGGTCGCGCATCACATCTTCGAGTTTTTGGACATCACTCTCAGCCAGCTCGCCCATCCTCATCTCAGGCCGCAGCTCGGAAGCCCTCACTATTGCAGCTGCGTAGCTCGGGCCCACACCCCTGATCCTAGTGAGACCGTACACCAACTTCTTGGTGCCGTCTATGTCAGTGCCGGAGACTCGAAGTATATGCCTAAACTCTTTCGACATGCCCGTGTTACACCAAAGGTGACGTAGCGAAAAGACGGAACCGTATTAAAGCCTTGCCGGGCCTGTCCAAGGTGATAAGTGATGTCCTCAGTGAGCGGGAGGCAGAATTGATGGATTTGGAAGCGCGCTTGAAGGCGGAAGGTGTTTGGCACCGATTCCTTGCGAAACGGGAGACGATTCATACGTCGGACGCCTCTCTTGCCACCGGAATCGAACTCAGTAGAATCACAAAGAATCTCGTTTGCAAGACTTCAGACGGACGCTACGCATTGCTTGTCATCCCTGGAAACAGGAGGCTAAGCCTTCAGAAAGCCGCCCAGGTGTTGAACGCACGAAATGTTCAGCTACTGGGTTTCAACGAGGCTGAGGAGGTTAGTGGCTACCCACCCGGAGGAACTCCATCACTCTACCATAGCACACCCATGAACGTCGTCCTTGACAAGGATCTCCTATCGTACGACACAATCTTCTGCGGAGGTGGCTCAAGGGACAAGCTCCTGGAGTTGAGGACTCAAGATGTGCAAAAGCTGAATAATGCTGCCGTAGCTGACATATCCGAGAAATGAACTATCGCTGGTGATATTAGCCCAGCCTCAGAGATCAGCCTGTCAGGGAAACGGGAAATATCGCAGCATTGTTGGTGATTCTCGTTTAGGCAAAGATTGCAGACACGCTACAAGGAGTCAGTAGAATGACTTGACTGAAACTGAACTCTACGTTGTTAGGGGGAAGACGAAAACCCAATTCAGACTAGTACACCGTGACAATGAACCATCAATAACTCTGATATTTGAGACTCGGGCAGACGAAGCAAACTACATGGAACGACTCCTGCCCCAGCAACAAGTCATATTTCTCGGATTTTCAACGAAGGATGAGCGGCGCAGTCTCTATCTGATTCAGGGTCGACTCGTCGAATGCAGATGTGTGAACTTGGAACAGGCGCAATGACCCACTTCACGTAGGGATGTCCTGGATCAGCCTTCGCACGTTCTGAGCTTCTTTTCATACGTTGAGACGACGGGAAGCCTGTTTGTTGCCGCGTTAACGACCGCAATCACCCTTCAATTGATCGTTCCCTGATTTGAAGAGAACTCGGAGAAATGGCGACGGACCCGTCGAAAGAATCAAGAGGATAGGCGTGCTAAGACGGGCTAAGATGGACGTGTTATGCGCGATGATCAGACCGGATCAGCAAAGGATTCCACAACTGAAAGACGTGTACGTTGCGAGGAATGTAGTCTATCGCTATCTGAAGCGCACGCCTCTCATTTATTCGAGGCAACTATCGAAGCTTCTTGGATGCGAAGCCCACCTGAAGCTGGAGAACCTTCAGCCAACGCGAGCCTTCAAAGTCCGAGGAGGCGTTCGATATATGGAGAGGATGAAGGGAGAGGCTGTTAAGCGTGGAGTCATAACTGCCTCAACGGGCAACCATGCTCAGTCAATAGCCTACGCAGGCTCCTTATTCGGCGCCGATGTCAGAATCGTCATGCCTCATGGAGTTCCCCAGCTAAAGACGGAAGCCATCATAGATCTTGGAGCTGATGTCATCACGCACGGGAACTTCTATGAAGAAGCAAGAGAGTTTGCGGAGCACCTGGCGACCGAGAAGGGATACCTTTACGTCCACGCAGTGAACGAGCCCCTTCTGTACGAGGGCGTCGCAACCATGCATCTCGAGATCATCGAAGAACAACCGGACATAGACGTTGTGATCAACCCCATAGGGGGAGGATCAGGCGCCTCCGCCGCATGCATAGTCTACAAGACGCTGGACCCAGAAATCAAACTGATAGGCGTTCAAGCAGAGGGCGCCCCAGCTTTCTACCGATCTTGGAAAAATGGCGTGATGGTGTCCACAGAGGGCGTGACCACAGCCGCAGAAGGCCTGGCCACTGCACGAGCATATGAGCTGCCCCTGAAAATCCTTCGTGAGAGACTTGACGACATCATCCTAGTCAACGATGAAGAGATGAAGCAGGCCGTTAGGAGCATTTTCTACGCCACCGGTCAGGTAGCAGAACTAGCAGGCGCAGCCTCTACAGCCGCCGCTTCAAAGATCAGAGACCAACTGAAAGGAAAGAGAGTGGCGCTATTAGTTTCTGGAGGCAACATACAACCTAACCAACTTGCCTCCATTCTCCAAGACCGACCGTTGGCCTCAGGTTCGTGAGCCTTTACATTTGGAGGGTAAGAAGAACCATAGTCTCAGGCGCTCGCAACCGATACAACGGTAATGCAGCGTTCTAGTACTACTCCTTTCGAAAGGGGCGTCCGTTTCCTAACCTCACTTCCCTTCACCTTTCCTCTTCGCTCTTATCATCACTAGAATCATCCTGAACTCTGTAACTGCTTTGAGCGCATGCGGCTCATTGGCAGGCATCATGATCACTTCACCCTGCTTCAAGTGAAAGACCTTGCCAGAGACAGTGACATCCACTTCGCCCTCCACGGCAATGACCAAAGCATCAAAGGGTGCCGTATGCTCGCTAAGTCCCTGCCCCTCATCAAATGCAAACAGTGTCACAGTGCCACCTTCTTCGTCAACCAACGTTCGGCTTACGATGGCCTCTCTCTGGTAGGCAATCAGATCTCCAAGCTTCAGAGGTTCAGACACGATCCCGGTCACGTTCGAATCGCCAGCCAACTCAACCAAACTTCTAGAGATGATTAAACATGGTGGGCACGCCGAAGACGTGGGGAAATCCATCTTGGTCACTTGTATGAAGGGCACAGTCAAACTACGATAATGGCGCTAGTGAGTGCATATTCGAATAGCACGGCAGGTTCCCAACCACTAGCCCAAAGAACGCCGCGTCGAAAAGCACTGCTCAAAGTCAGAACCTTTCCCTAAAGAAAGAATACTTGAAAGGAAAGAGCCTATGCGCAGAATCTCTGAGCCACCCTACCGTAAATCTCTGCAGCTCGTAGCACATCCTCGAGATCCACATACTCGTCAGGGGAGTGGGCTACTCCTATGTTACCTGGCCCGAAGATGCACGTCGGGATTGAGGCTGAGTGAGCGAGGAGAGCTCCGTCCGTCCAATAGGGTGCTCCAACGACCCGCGCATCCGCTCCCGTGACCTCAAGCATGGCTTCTTGCAACTGCTGAACGATCGGCTCGGTCTGGGCTATCTCGAGTGGGGGCCTCTCGAAGACGTTCCGTGCTTCAGCATCGAAGCTGCAGTCCTCTTGCTTGATTCTGTGAAGGATTTCTTGAATCTCTTCCATTGCGGATGCGGATGTTTCTCCTGGAATCGTCCGCCTCTCAAGTCTTAGCACACAGTGGTCCGGAACTATGCTCCAGTGGGTTCCGCCCTCTATCGTTGAAGTATGGATCTTCGGCGTCCCTAGGAGCGGGTGCGCGCGGGCTCCGAGTTTGTCTTGGAGTTCACTCAGTCGATATACGAGCTTGGCCGCGTGAACAATAGCGTCTACCCCTTTCTCAGGAACGGACCCATGGGCCGCTCTTCCTCTGGTCTCAACTTCGATCCAAAGAAAACCCTTGTGGGCTGTGGCAACCTTCATGTCAGTCGGTTCCCCGACAATGGCTGCATCAGCCTTGCACTCTTCGATAAGTTTCCGCATGCCAAGGCTCGTGTGCTCCTCATCCACTACGAAGCTGAAAATCAGGTCTCCACGCAATCTTGACTCGGAATCTGCAAGAAATTTCGCCGCCCCAATCATGGCTGCGATTGATCCTTTCATGTCGCACGCGCCCCTACCGTGCAGGAGACCTTTCTCCACGAATGGCCTGAACGGTTCGATAGTCATTGCCTCCACGCCCACCGTATCCATGTGGCCGTTCAGCATCAGACTTCGTCCACCGCCTGAACCCCTCATGATCGCGACCACGTTCGATCTTTCATCTACTACGTGCTGTTTCCGCACCTCCAGATGACCAACGGAGGCAAGCCGGTCGAACAGTAGATTCGATAGGGCCAACTCACCTGGTCCCTTGCCAACGGCGGGGTTCACGCTGTTCGTTGCCACCAAGTCCTTGAGCAGTTCAATAACGAAGTCGTGGTTGACGGATCGCATGCCCATACGTATCAAACCAGTGAACTAGGGATGCGTTGGATCGGAGACTTAAGAGCAGCCATACGTTTCAGATCAAACACGTAGAGAGAGATTCGACCAAGCAGAGAGCTGAATCGACGGTTCAAGGACTCTCCCTTGACCGTCGTCTGCCGTCTCGCGTGTGGCTGGAGCTCTACAACTAGGCATGTATGTATCCCGGTAGGATAGTGCGAGCCGATTTCGTCTATTATGGGGACGATGCGTTGCCGCAGCAAGTGGGCTCGTCGCTGCGGCATGAGACTTCTTTCTTGCCCGTGAGCGCTGCATAGATCATGGCAGTGGCGCATCCGACTCCGCTGTTGACCGTTATGGCCCCCGCAGGACAGTTAAGTTGGCAGGCGCCACATTCCATGCACGCCTCGTGCCTGACAATCTGGACGCGCCCATTCCCAGGGGCGAAAACTCCGTGAGGACAAACATCTAGGCATGCACCGCAGTTCACGCACAGCGACGGACTGAACCTCAACGTGTTGACAGCGTTCTCGACAACGTCACATGTCTGACATTGACAGGCCGCCTCAGAATCTATCATATCGCCCCATACCACCTTGCGACTTGGAATCCAATTTCAAGACCGAGCCCAATGATGAATGTTGCTGCAATCAGAGGAATGTAACGGAATATCTCCCGCCTAACACCCGTCCTCGACGTGAACGTAGTGGACCCGGTAAAGTTGAGGGCTATGAACCCGACCCATGGAGATATCATCAGCGCGGGTACGACAGTGGCCGTGAATGCCAACCAAAGTGGCTCGCCCGCATTCACAAAGTACTCCCTCGCCATGAAAGGTGTTGACGCCAGTACACCTAGAATGAGCCCCTTGGAAGTGAAATCCCGGGTCGGGAGAAAGGGCAGAAGGATTGGAAAGAATACGATTCCAGCCAGAACCATCGCCGTAATCATGAGAACGGTGTAACGCATATCGATGAGCAACAGGATGGTTAGGGCGATCAGCAACGGCAAGAAAATGTTCGTTATCTCGACAGGGATGAGCTCCACCCGCTCCCTAATATTGAATCTGACTCTGCGCATTTCCGGAGTGGCTTCCCCAGTCCTCATGTACTGCTGGATATCAGAAGCACGCACCGGGCCCCACTCCACCTTGAAGCCAGTTCTCCTCTTGACTTCCTGAGCCGCGACGCCTGGTGCCCCGAGCTGTGGAAGTATTAGGACCCTGTGGTTGACGAGATCCCTCAGGCTGGTGGATTCTATTCTGCGGACCACCTCGTCAGTGCCGAATGTTCCTTCTCCTGCTGCGCACCACACGTTGATGCCACGCGTATCGAGCACAAGAATGTAACAATTCAAGCCGCTCAATTGGGAGCGAAGAGAATTGAAGCTAAGTTGGTAGTTGGCGGTAACGAATACAGGTGAATTCTTGTTGGGCCGCCCAAGGGAGTAGAGACCGGGTTTGACCCGAAGGTTCATGCGGCCTATTCCAAGACGAGCTCTTAGCCAAACATTTCTATCCTTCCGAGTCAGCTGGCTGGTCGTCTGCGTCATCTCGGACATCGAAGTCCCTTCTGATATTCCCCCGTCAAAATCCGTCCACTGTGATCCTGCGGCCAAGGCTTCCAATAGCCCATTAACCTTCCGCATCATCGCGTCT
>CAZYOZ010000012.1:0-24985 GCA_964649235.1 uncultured Candidatus Bathyarchaeia archaeon | reverse complement strand
TGAAATCAAAGCGAAAGTTTTCGTCTTAAGCCGTTAGAGATGTCTTCTCCAGTAATCGTTGAAACTGGAACACTCCCTCCATGGCCAGGCAGGGGCGCGCAAAAGAGAAACCACTTTTCAGCAACTGGGCCGCCTATGTGGCGCCGGGAGAGGGATTTGAACCCTCGCGGCCCCGAGAGGCCACAGGCTTACGGTTGATCCCTTAGACTCCAGGCTTGGGCTTTAGTGAATCTGCCCCTTACCAGACTAGGGAACCCCGGCACCCGAGGCCCCAAGATTTCTGGGGCGAATATTAAGTCTGTTCACACGCCTGAACCCTAATGCCTCCACAGCGCTGGGTACGTGCCCCTCTCCATCAGAACCCGTTCAGTCTTGGCTGCTATCCCCTTCTCTTGGTCCAACATCTCTCTTGATGACATCAGAGCCCGTCCCAGAGCGACCGCCTCCCCTTTCAGCGTAAACACACTGACCGGCTTATTGCGTTCAATTGCCGAATCTAATTTCACGATCCCAGGAACCGCCAGGTCTGCACCATGACAAACCGCGTCAACAGCCGAGTCTCGAATCACAATCTGTGGAAGGGATGACAGCGCGACCTCCATAGGCTTGATTATGGCTCGCAAGGGTGATTCGTTGCCCGCCTCAAACTCGGATTGCGCGGCGCTTAGCTCATGCAGAGTGACGAGACCATTGTCTTCCGTGAATGGGCCTGCGCGGGTCCTTCGAAGTTCCCGCATGTGCGCACCGCACCCGAGCAACTCGCCTACGTCGAAACATAGCTTTCGAACGTATGTTCCGGCCTGACAAGAGCAAGTGAATACCACAACGCGGCCATCCGTTTCGTGCAGGACGATGCGGTAGATTGAGCGTTTCCTTGGCTCCCTCTTCACCGAGGCTCTGAGAGGTGGTTTCTGATAGATTTCTCCAACGAACTCGTTGAGGACCTGTCGCAGTGTGTTTTCTGCTACATCCTCGTGAAGTTGCATTACACATACGTATTCCTTACCTGAGTAAAGGAAGCCCTGGACAACCTTCGTGGCGTCTTCTAATGCGATGGGCAGAACACCGGTTACTTTGGGATTGCCCCGACTAGGATATCTCTAGGGTTCCACCGTGACCGGCGTGCGACAGTTTCATCAAACGCTTTACCCAAGCTACGACTTCATGGCTGGAAGGCCCAGGAGGTTTGTCAAGGTTGATGATCCCGTATCTTATTCGCAGGTTCAACGGCCTATTATCAGGCTGGCACCCGTAGCGCTCATCAGTCTGATCATCTATCTTTTCAACCAACTCTCTTTTGACCTCCCAAGGCAATGGGGTCTGCAAGCACCTCACCTCTCCAGCATCGCTAACCGCTTTGAAGCTATAAAGGAAGGCCATCGCCGTGTCGCGTTCTGGTCGTAACTGCGTTCTCGGATTTTCTCTTCATTTTCGGTCCTCGTGATTCTTGACCTTTTTCTCGCATGTCCATCGCTCAAGTTGTCTCCGTCAAATGGAACACAGGACGGTCACTCGGGTTTTAGAGGCCCATGGCGAGCACTTCCGACAGCTAGTGCCGAGGACAGCGCGGACAAATACGGCGGGCAATGGCCGAAGTATGATACCTTCGGAAGGTTGAGAGTACTGCAATTGAGGGATGGATCTAGCTTGTGACCGGCTTCTGTGGAGGCAAGGCCTCTTCCTTCATGAACTTGGTTTTCTTTGCCTTGCCCAAGGCCTTCTCAATCTCGTCATCAGTGGCGCCTTTCTTTACTTCGACGCTCTCAGGCGTCGGTTCGAGATGATCCACATTTGTCCTCCTCCGCCTAACGCCAGTTACGTCCTTGGGGCCAGTGACCAAAGCGAAATTCTTGTCGATAACGTCCACAACCACACACTTCTTGCCTGCTTCACGACCCGACAGCTTAACGCAAATTCTTCCAACTTCTATACTGGCCATGTTTCATCACAGCGGCAAGTTTCCCGCATTAGAACCGCGAGGAATAGATAAGCATAACCAATCTCACGTTTGGTGCCTGCTCAGCTTCTTCCTCTCGAGTAAGCCGCGAACGCTTTCGATCAAGATTGGCTTCGTCTTCTCGATAGGATGCAGAGTCGTGTCTACTCTTAGATCGTAGATGCTCAAGTCATCTACGTCGATGCCATAGTATTTCTTGTAACGGATTTTCTGAATGAGTTCTCGCGCAAGTGTCTCCTTCTTGGCTACGGCAACTGAGATTCCGTCCCGATTAGCTATCCTTCTGAACCGAACTTCATCCGGCGCTGTGATGAGAACCTTGACCTGGGCGAGACTCTTGACCACCCAAGCTCCCAGTTGAGCGTCGATGACAACACTGCCCTTCTTTGCCTCAGCCTGACTTCTCTCATCAATCATCTTGTCTATGGCAGGATCATTGGCGGCTACTTTGCTCAAAGCTTCGAGAGACATCTTGCGTTCTCTTGCGATCTCCCTGAAGAGCTCGCCAGCACAGACATAGCGCAGGCCCAAAGCTGCGGCCAGTGCTTTGGCATAGGTCGATTTACCTGTTCCGTGGGGTCCGCCTACAGTAATCACGGGCCCCGCCAAGCTCTATCCGACCCTGATTCGTTGACGTATCATGTCTCTTAGGCAAGAATGGCAGAGGACACCGCCAAAAGGCCGCGTTGGTCTCCTTGACGACTTCGGGAGACTTCGCAGAGAGCTTGGCGGCACGCCGCGGAGAGGCAGGCCACATGAGGCACATGTACCCCCTCCACTCATTTTCTTACGATAGTGAACCGCAGTCCTTGATCCCGGAAGGCGCAAAGCCTCACGCTTGACAGTCCGGCTTCGTAGGAAACGCCTTGGCATTAGCTATCACTCATGCCTATGCCGAAAAGCCTCATTATAGGGAAGTTGACCGCGAACGAACTTAGGAAGTACCACGAAACGAAATTCAACTGTTCCCCCACAAGCGGCAGCGGGAAGGGGGAAATCGCCACGATGTGCCCGCCAAACACCGCGCTCAACAAGTACCATAGCAGCAGAAACGGCACGAAAGTCACCGCTGTGACTTTGAATTGCTCCATGCTTGCCCTGGCTTGAAGCTTCGTGATAGCCTCCTGCTTCTTCATGAGTTTTGAGACAGCTTTGTCATCATTGGCCTTCTTGGCCCTGTCCAGATCCTTCCTCCAAGTCTGAGCCTCACGCATCGCATTCCGCACCATATCGTAATCCACGAGCAGCCTAGCTGCAGTCGATGAAGTCAGTCCCAGCGCTATCGCGACCGCGATTGTGAAAACTGTCGATTCAGGTATCTTGCTGTACGGGGTCAGCGCGAGCACAAACCACGCTACAATGTCATCTATGAAACTCAAGTCTGGTTCTCCATTACGCCGCGAATCGTTTGAAAGAGCTCCTGTGCGGCTTCTTTCTGCCTTCCAGCATCATTTCTTATGACCTTAACAGGTGCGCCTGTTGCGACCGCTGATGCGGCCGCAGTCGCCCGTGACCACCCAAGGTCAAATGCTATCTCATCGGCCAGAGACTGATCTCGGCGCCTGCTAGAGTCGCCTGCACGTCTAGTCGCTATTTGCTCCGTATTCGCTTCGACTAGGACGAGGAGCTGGGGGTCCAGCTTCTCCAGAACCTTTTCAGGAAGGCCTGCCCACATACCTGATGGGGTCTTCACAAACATGTGGGTGTCGATAACTGCAACACCGTGTCCTGCCCGATGCGTTATCTCGCTGGCCGCGAGCTCCTGAAATTTCCTCTGCTCTTCAATCGTTAGCTTCCTCATCTCGTCGCGGTGCAACTCCTTACCGAGCTCCAGCATTATCTCTTTCATTATCGTTCCGAAGTTCATCACGGTTAGATTGTATTTGTTCTCTCTTGCCAGATCCGCCAGCTCACTCAGAACAGTTGTTTTCCCCACCCCAGCTATGCCAGTTACGATAACCGTTCGCGGCAGGGCTACTCACCTATGAACGCCTTGGCCGCAGGATAAAGCTCCGTGATCCGCTCCTTCACAAAGATCTGATAGTACTGCTCGATTATTCCTACCGTTAGCAGTATTCCCGTGCCTGAACCGAACGCTCCCAAGAAATCGGCGCTAGCAGCAATCAGGCCGATTAGGATTCCGCCAAGAATTGTAACAGTGGGTATGTATCGCTGAAGCACCTGTCTGATCGGGACCGCTGACCTCCTGAAACCCTCGATCTGCATTCCCGAGTCGAGCAACTGTTTGGCGACCGTGTTCGCATCCATGCCTCCAACCTCCACCCACGTCGCAGCGAAGAACACACATGCGATAATGAGGAGCCCAGCGTACACGAGTGCCCTAACCGGATCCTGCATTGCCAGCGAGAGTGTCCTAGGCGGGACAACGTAATAGACCAAGCCACCTGAAGGTTGGTACTGGTTTTGTTGAGTCGTGAATGTGCCCAGTAGGTTAAACCAGAAGTTTGAGTTCGTGCTGTTGTACCTCTGCCAAATAATCTGCGTTATGAAGTAGATGTTGCCGAAGAGTGCAGCAGCGAAGATTACTGGAATGTTTGAGACATAGAAGAGCTTTATGGGGAACTTTCCTCTGAACCCGCGGTACCTGGCGTATGAGACCGGGATCTCCACCCGCATACCGTTGAAGTAGATTATGATGATGAATACCCCCAGCGTTGTCAGGAATGCGACCATATCCGGCAGTCCTTGCTCGCGGCGGAACACACCAAGAATATCTTGTCTGCTTGCTAGCGCCTGGCCGAAAGCTACAACGGCGCCGAGGTATTTCCCGTCTGACATCGGGCCCATCGGGGCAACTGAATCCCACCAAATCGACTGCGCCACTCCCGCCGCGATGAACAGGCTGATGCCACTTCCCAATCCCCAGCCCTTCTGGAGGAGCTCGTCGAGGAGCAGCACGACGATACCCGCAGCTACGAGCTGCAGCATTATCACGATCTCTGTCGATATGGCAAGCGCCCCATAAGTGCCCCCGATGATGTAAGCCGAAGCCTCGAAGATCGTCATCACCACGGAGAGGATCTTGCTGGCGCTAGTGAACATTGACCGATCCTCGGGGTTGCTCATATCGATGTTTACCATCTTCGAGCCGGCAAGGACTTGCAAGATCAAACCTGCCGTGACGATTGGCCCAATGCCTAGTTCCATTAGGGTGCCCCTGTTTGAGGCAAAGATCACTCTGAGCGAGCCCAGAGGGTCGCTTACACCTGCCTGTCCCACTCCGTAGAGGGGCACCTGGGACATTACGAAGTAGATGATTAGGGCGATTGCAGTCCAGAATACTTTCTCGTTGAAGGCAACCTTCCTGTCAGGAGCCTTGATGTCCGGAAAGAATCTTGCGAGTGGTTTGAAAAGCTCGATAAACCGGACCATTCAATGTCACTTAGCTGGACTGCTGAGTATTGCTTCGCCACCAGCCTCTTGAATCTTCTTCAGGGCACTCTCAGAACAGTGATCGACCTTCACTCTAACCGGTCGAGAGAGCGAACCCACACCTAGAAGCTTCTTGAAACCCAGCTGGCCCAGATCCACAACGACCTTCTCATTCTCTAACTGGGCCTTTTTCTCAACGACAAGCTTGTCAACCATCTCTGAAAGCTGGCTGACGTTCAGTGTCCCGCCTTCACGGCTCTTCTGTGCGATCGACGTGAAACCTTTCTTTCCGATGAGTTCCTTATTCCTTATGACGCTGCTTTTCTTGTGCCTGAACTTTCCTGCTTGGCCGAAACCTCCGCGCATACCACTTCCTCGGTGCTGTCCGGAGGTCCCCCAGCCATGGGTCCTCGAACCCCTCTGATGCCGTACTTTCCTGAATCTAGTAGCCAACTCAATGATGCCTTCACAAGCTTGGCCTGTTCAAGCATGCGAAGCTTTGAGGTTCGGGAGTGCCCAAAATAAACGTTTCCCGCAGCGACTATTCCTGTCTGTCACCGCGAGCTCCCATGCAGTTCTCAGAACACTTTGGCGTTCGTTCAGAGTACTGAAGATCGCCTGACATTTTGACCCCTGCCAAGACAATGCCGCCAAAGATATCGGGCGAAACATCTTATATCTTGAGATTCAGACACGCCTGCTTTCACAGCGAAACGGGGTGCTTACTGTCGAGCAAAGTGATGAAGAAAATTCTTGTGACCGGGGCGACCGGGCAGATCGGTTCTGAACTAACACTAGAGCTTCGAAAGAAATACGATAACAGCAGTGTTGTTGCGGCTGGGCATAAGAGAACGCCGAGCGAGGTGCTCTTGGAATCTGGTCCCTTTGAATTTCTTGACACGAGTGACAAGAAGAAACTCGCGGAGGTCTTGCAACAGCATGATATTGACACGATTTACCATCTGGCCGCGGTTCTTTCGGCTACGGGTGAGAAGAACCCTCAAGCTGCTTGGCATGTGAACATGGACGGCCTTTACAACGTGCTCGAGCTTGCAAGAGAACGTGATCTGGTCAGGGTCTTCTGGCCCAGCTCCATAGCGGTCTTTGGGGCAGACGCACCGCGGGTCAACACGCCCCAAGACACGGTCATGATTCCTAGCACAATGTACGGTGTCACCAAGGTCGCCGGCGAACTCCTCTGCAACTATTACTCCACGCGGTTCGGTGTGGACGTGCGAGGCGTGCGTTATCCTGGCATCATAAGCAGCGAGACACCTCCCGGAGGAGGCACAACAGATTACGCTGTGGAGATATTCTATGAAGCGATCAAGAACAAGCGGTACGTGTGCTTTCTGAGGGAGGACACAGTGCTACCGATGATGTACATGCCAGATTGCATAAAAGCAACCATAGAACTTATGGAAGCTGACCCATCACGGATTAACTGTCGCACAAGCTACAATTTGACCGCAATGAGCTTCTCCGCAGGACAATTGGTAGACGAAATCAAAAAGCACATCACAGAATTCAAATGCGATTACAACCCTGATTTCCGACAAAAGATCGCAGATTCCTGGCCCATGTCAATAGACGACAGCCTAGCCCGCAGAGAGTGGGGTTGGAAACCCACATTTGATTTGGCATCAATGACAAGGGACATGATAGACAAACTAACCAAGAAATATGAAGCGGGAATTCTAAGCTAGAAAGAGCTAAACGAGCCGGTGAGAAGTTTGAAAACAGAGGTTAACAAAATGCGCAATCCAACCGCCTTCCTGCGAGAAGAATATGATGAACTGGTAAAGAATGAGCTTGACTGGAAACTGCGTGTGTTGCAGGGCCCAAGCACTCCATGGTGCACCGTTGATGGAAAAAAGGTCCTAATGTTTTGCTCAAACAACTATCTGGGCTTGAGCAATCACCCAAAGTTGAAAGAAGCAGCAATGAAGGCCATCCAGAGCCACGGCACAGGTTCCGGTTCGGTCCGCCCCATAGCCGGAAACATGGACCTGCACGTTGAACTGGAGAGGCGGCTGGCGAAATTCAAAGATGCAGAGGCTTCGCTCGTCTACCAGACAGGTTTTGCAGCCAATTCAGGCTTGATTCCGCAACTGGCCGGCAAGGGCGACTTGATAATCAGCGATGAGCTGAACCACGGGAGCATAATTGATGGCGTCAGGCTGTCACATGCAGAAAGAGGCGTCTACAAGCATTCAGACGCGCAAGATCTGCAACGAGTCTTGGATGAGGCGGAAAAGCATGACCCCCCGTATAGGCGGATTCTGATAATCACAGATGGTGTTTTCTCTATGGATGGCGATATCGCGCCTCTGGATGAGATAGCAAAGCTTGGCGCAGAACACTCTGCGATGGTCTATGTCGACGACGCTCACGGGGAAGGCGTACTGGGAGAGGGAGGAAGAGGCATCGTTTCACACTTCAAGCTTGGCCGCGACAAGGTCCACGTCGAAATGGGCACTTTCTCCAAGGCTTTCGGCGTGGTGGGCGGACATATCTCCGGTTCGAGAGACCTGGTCAACTTTGCTTACAACAAGTCCAGAACATGGCTTCTTAGCGGTTCGCATCCGCCCGGTGTTGCAGCCGCTTGCATAGCCGCGGTTGAGATTCTGGAAACTGAACCCTCGCATGTTCAGAGGTTGTGGGATCACACCCGATATTTCAAGAAGGCCATGAAGGATCTAGGGTTCAACGTTGGAAACAGCACAACACCAATCACTCCAATCATAGTCGGTGAAAGTGGTGTTGCGAAAAAGCTCAGTGCACGGCTCTTTGAAGAAGGAGTCTTTGCGCTGCCAATAGTCTTCCCAATGGTGGCCCGGGACAAAGCGAGGATAAGAACTATCATGAACGCCGCCTTGAGAAGGGAAGACCTAGACTTCGCCATTGGAGCCTTCGAAAAGATCGGAAAAGAGCTTCACATAATCTGATATTGGTTTTCCCATTTCTAGATGACGGGCCTCGTGTGTTAGCTCAGCTCTTGTGGTCTGCTCATCGAGCGTCGCGAAAAACGGCTTGTCGTGGCACGGAGTGAGATTGGGGTCTTCTCTGAACCGAATGTCAGCTAGCGCATCAGCTCTGGCGACTACCAATTGCCGGGGCGTTTCAGTTAGAGTTGGCGCTCAGCTGACCCAGTCCATCGGCGTGACGATGCGGTATGTGCTGCGAAGGGCTTCGTAGACGGCGAAAGCCATAGACCCGAGCGTGCTGGTTGAGCCGAAGCTTCTTGTCCAGCAGTCTCTGACGCCTGCCAATGTGAGAATGGTCTTCGGGTTTTCGCCTCCGACCAAGCCCAATCCCCTAGGACCGGGTATGATTTCGATTCCGACGCTGCCGCATTTTCCTTTAACCTTGAAGGGTATCGAGTGCGGTTGGCCGCATCCACATTCCCAGCTGCCGCATCCACGCCGTATTGGCACCACGTTCAGTTTCGCGGCGAGTGTTGCCTTGTCAATCGCACTTCTGACCTGTCTTGCCTTGCCTCCTGCGACACCCAGGAAGCCTGTTCCGTTTCCAACGGCAACAATTGCTTTGAACCTTGACTTCTCTCCTGCATCGGTCTGCTTCTGTACGAAACCTATTCCGAGAACCTCCTGTTTCAAGCCCGGCAGGAGAACATCGACTATTTCGGGTTCCTTGATCTTCAATCCCTGTGTGAAGATGTCTTCCATGGAAACGATCTGGCCAGCTTGAACCATTCTCCCGACCTTGGTCTTGGGAATCCACCCTGCCTCAGACCTCTGAGTTGCTGCTTGCATCTCAACGCCTTCTCGCGAGTTTGTGTGTGTCAATATACTCGTCCAAGTGTGCTGCGCTCCTGAAAGCTCCACCTTTTGCCATCATGGACAACTTTCGGTAGATCTGGGTCGTGATTAGACGCTTGTCCCGCAGAGCTCGGAGTCTTCTGCGAATGGATCTAATGCGGACGACCCATCTTGATTTACTGGTGCCACTCTGCCCTTTCACGCTACCCATCCCCTTGTGTCGCCCTGCCAAGAGTTCCTGCTTTCTGATGCGTTTTCTTCCTCTGCTGATGCCGACCTGGGGAACTTTTCTGATGCTGCCCTCGTGAATCAGCTTGCGAATTTCCTCTCTGGTGATGGCCGAGGAAACCCTGTCGGTATCTTCTGGATCAACCCAGACCCGAGTGACACCGACCTTGAGTAGTTCGGCGGCCAATCGCTTCTGGCTTACTAGACTCGTTCACTATTCCTCCTCTTCGGCCTTCTCAGGTGGGACTGTAGTCTCTTCCTTCTTCACTTCTGCAGTCTCTTCTTGCTTCACTTCTGCGGCTTCCTCGGTGGGAACGGCTTCGGCAGCCACTTCAGCTTTCTTCAGGCGTGGGTTCAGAACTCTAATGCTCACCTTCTTGGCCTGTTCTAGGATCCGTACGCGTTTGTTTTCACCTACGGTGTGGGCGATCCTGGCAACCTGAGTTTTGGGGTCGACCTTTTCTAGGTCTTCAAGGCGCCACACCATAACCTCCTTGAGACCTGATGGGTGAATGTGTCTGCGGCTGGTCGGGCTTGCGTAGCCTATCTTCACAACGGCAGGCCAGCCCCTTTTACTACGCCGCACCCGGCTCGTCTTGCCTCGTGGGCTTCGCCAAGACTCTTTGACCCGTTTGTACCGCCAGCTCTCTTCCCTTACGAACCTAGGCTTCGTATGAGATTTGGCCATCTCACATTCCTTCGGATTTCTCGAAGACGTAGATTCCGTCTAAGAAGACTCGCTGGTCTTTGTCTCTTATTCTTGTAGCCGCTTGAATGTTTGAAGCAGTCTGGCTGACTTCCTGGAGGTTGTTCCCTCGGACGTGTATTTCATCGCTGACTACTTTGACCTTCACTGACCCAACTATCCGGGCGATTCGCGGTGTCTTTTCTCCGGTGAAATTCTCTATGGTGAGCCGCTTCTCTTTTTCCTGAACTTTCACCGTCATTGGAAAGTGGGCATAAACTATCTTGAGTTTGTATGTGAAGCCTGACGTAACGCCTCGAATCATGTTTCGAACATGTGCCAGGGCTGTGCCGACTAGGGCAACTTCGCGTTTTCTGGCCCACAGGCTGAATACGCGCAGTGTGCCGCCTTCCAATGCGAAGTGTACTGGGAGATGGGAGAAGTCTTCTTCTAACGTCCCTTTCGGTCCAGATGCCTTGATCTTTCTTCCTTCTATGGTAAGCTGCACTCCTTCAGGAAGAGGCATCGTTCTCTGCGATTGCTCGACTAGAACCATGGTTTGCACTCTACATGTATTTCTTGAAGCCTAAGCTTGGGGCCAGTTCACGGAAGCATTGTCGGCAGAGGTATAGGTCGTACTTTCGTATTACGGGGCCGTATTGACCGCACCGTCGGCAGGGCCGGCTTCCCTTGCCGTATTTTCGGACCTTCTTCTGTTTCTGTTTCGCCATGAACCTAAGCCTCCCGCGGCCGGACTCCGAAATTCTCAGTTACGAACTTGATAGCTTCTTCTCTGGATATTCGGTGTGACTTCCCGATTTGCGCTGGCCTTATCCTTCTTCGCTTGATCCTGTAACCAGGGCGCTCTAGGGTTCCGATTACATCCATTCCGAAGATGCCTAACTCAGGAACGTATTTCGTCCCTGGAATCTCGATATGCTCCTTTATGCCGAAAGCGAAATTTCCGTTATCATCGAAGCTCGATTGCTTTATTACGTTTCCCACAGCCTCGAAGCCGCGCTTCAGGAAAGCAGCTGCCCTTTCGCCTCTGAGGGTCGTCAGGCAGGCAATCGGCTCGCCTTCGCTGATACCGAAATCCTTCACAGTCTTCTTGGCCTGTTTGGTACAGGGCTTCTGGCCCGTAACGTCGCCGAGGACTTTCCTCGCTTTCTCCAGCATCTCTCCAGATTTGCCGACATTGATGTGCACAGTAACCTTTGCGAGTTTGATTGTTCGCATGGGGTTCTCGGGCTTCGTTTCCGTGACTGTCTCGGTGCTCATGATCAGGCCTCCAGCTTGATGGCCGGTTTGTCTGTTCCAACGACGAATGTGTAATCGACCCTTGTGTCGAACTTGCTCCCTGTTGAGTCTTCAATAGTGACCATGGCCGGTCTGGTTGCAGTTCCGGGCTGCAGATCAATTATCTTGCCACTCTTGCCCAAGTTGCGTCCTGCTACGACTAGGGCAAAATTGCCCTTTTCGAACTTTATGTGGTTCAAGATGCGTTGCGCTGGAATGCTGATTCTCAAGGAATCGTTTGTTGAGTACGTACCCTCACCGCCTTGGGCTGCGGCGATCAAGCTCCGCCCGTCATGCAGGCCGAATTGAACTTGGCCTTTGGTTGCGGTGCCCTTCCTTAGGATCTTGCAAAGTTTGAATTTGGCTTCGTCTTTGGGGATACGAATCAGCGACAGCCCCTTCCTTTCAACAGGTAGAACCCTGTATGCAAGGTTAGCATCGGAGAGTTCCACAATATCCATCAAGCCCACGGGGTACCTATCGTCCAGCCTTGCTCTCCCGTCAACCCTGACCTTTCCTTGGGACAGAACCTTGCCGGCCTCTCTGTTTGTCTTGGCCAGACCCAGTTCGTCACGAACGATGAGCTCTAATGGCAGGCTGAAGGAGGATCGATGGGCACCGGGGTTTGGCTTCGGAGCCCATGTCGCTTCCTTCCGGTGAATCGGCCAGAACCAAGGAGCAGGTGATCTCTTGAGATGTCCTAGTCCGCCCTTGTGCCCCACGTTCAGGCCTCCTTCGGTTCCTCAATTTTGGTTTCCGACAGTTTGATGGACTGAGCGCGCCACTTATCGTCAAGGTTCAGTTTGGTGATGACAACTTTGGAGCTGTGAACGGAAACGTTTGTGGATGTCCCTGCAACTTTTTCTCGGGTAACACCCTCAACGAATAGGCGCTGTCTCTCCGTGTCTACGTTTGTGACTTTTCCTTCTATCCCGGAGAAGTCTCCTCTAAGAATCTTCACGGTGTCTCCTTTACGGACATGGTAGGAGCGTCTTCCGTAACTTGTTCGCAACTCCCCAGAAAGCGGAGCCGATATCAGCTTTCTGATCCTATGCTCTGGACTTTGATAGAGCTTCTTACGTTGCTTCGAGGGTTTCTTCGTGCTCAACGACATCAGGTTCACTTTCAAATAATTATGCTAGCGAGGTTGGCAACCCTCGGCCAACGTTCCGCAGCTTCTTTGGCTACGGGCCCACGGATCTCGGTCCCCTTGAGCTCACCCTCGGGTGTCATGATGACTGCTGCGTTATCTTGGAAGGAGAGTCTGGTTCCGTCAGGACGTTTGAAGAGTCTGACTTGGCGGACAACAACTGCAGGGAACATCTGCCGTCTCAGGTCTGGCGTACCCTTCGAGACCGAAACCATGATCATGTCGCCGACGCAAGCCTCTGGCACTCGCCTCAAGCGACTGTGATAACCGAAAACATTGATGACCTTCAGTTCTTTCGCGCCTGTATTGTCAGCGCAATTCACGCGGCTTCCGTTCGGCAGTCCTCGTGCAATGCGCGGTCTGTATTCTACCATACCCTTTGCGCTGACAGCACGAGTCTTGGGGACTGGCATCGTACTTTCACGTGAGGCGCTGCTGAATGTGGCTGGAGCAAATTAAGGTTATGTTGGGAGGACAGATCTTAGGCCATAATTGTCAGGTCAATTTTTCAACGACTACGAAGGCAACCTCTTTGCTAATCGGCCTGCACTCGGCGACCTTGACTCTGTCTCCCTCGCGGACCTCCAGGCACGGGGGGCTGTGCGCCATGATTTTGCTTCGACGCTTCTCATAACGCGTGTACTTCCTCACGTAATGCAAGTAATCCCTTTCAACCGTAACCGTCTTGGCCATCTTGGCGCTTACGACCTTCCCGTCCAAGAACTTTCGTCTGACGGAAAGTTGGCCGTGATAGGGGCAGTTCCGGTCTTCGCAGGTCTTCTTCGGAGCCCTCACACCTAACCCGATATCCGACATTACCAACGCCTCACCTTTGTTTTCAATCTGTTTTCGGGGCGAGCGACGAGGCGCGCTCCGTCAACTTCTACGATGGTCCCGTCTTCAAGCTTGAACCTGAAGGTTGCCACGCTCTTTGGAATCAAGATTCTCCTTCCCTTGCTGACCAGGGTTAGCATGTTCTTGGTTTCGTCAACAATTCTGCCGTGAAGGCCCTTGAGACTCGGATGACTCGCGCGGGCGACCTTGACATTCAATCCGATCAATTCATGCCGGAGAATATTCTGCGGTGTGATTTGGGTCATGCACCAGCTTTCTCCGGTGGCGTCTTTTCGTGCGTTATCGTGAGAATGCGGGCAATAGTCCTTCTCAGTTCGCGGACTCTACCAACATTCTCGACGGTACCTCCGGCTTTGACATTGGTTCTCAGCTTGGCGAGTTCGGTTCTCAGCTCACCTAGTTTCTTCTCTCGTTCCTCGGGTAGTAGCTGTCTGATCTCACGCTTCCTCAGTATCGGCAATTTCAGCAACCTCTTGAATTTCAGCCGTCTCTTCTACAACTTCCTCTGAGACAGGTTTCGGTAGAACTGGTGCTTCAGCAACTTCCTTGATAACAGGTTTGTCGGGGAAACTGACATTGGGCGGCAGGAGTTTCACGCTTATGCCGAAGAGACCTTGCTTCAATTGTGTGTCAACAACCGCGCATCGAAGCTGTCTCACGATTGTCTCGCCAACGAAGGGCAGGTACCCTGCACGATACTTCTCGTACCTTGCCCGGTCAGTCGTCAACTTGCCGCGAATGGCTATCTCAACACCCAAGGCCCCAGCCTCTGTGACCCTTTGAATGGCCCAGTACGCCGCGCGCCTGAAATGTATTCCACGCTGGAGGGCCTGGGCGATCTGGGCGGCGACCACCTTGGGATCGAGTTCCGGAGCCTCCAGAGTGGCAACCGATATCTGAGGATTCTCAACCCCGAATTGCTCTTCAAGGACCTTAGTCAGGTCGCGAATGCTTTGGCCACGCCGCCCAATGACCAATCCGGGTTTTGCTGCATAAATCACGACCCGTGTACCGAGCGGTGTCTTGGTAGTCTCGACTTTACTGTAACCAGCCCGCTTCAGTTCCTGCGATAAGTACTCATCAATCTCGGCCTTGCGGGCGTTCTCCTTAACGAAATACTTGTGGATGGGCAAACTAATCTGCTACCTCATAACCCACGAGCTCAACATGGATCAGAGTGTTGTGGTAGGGGCTTGCCCTCCCATAAGCTCGCGAAATAATGCGCTGCGTCTTCATCCCTCTATGCGATGCTGCGTGAACAATTCTTAACCTATCAACATCCAGACCTTTGTACTCAGCATTAGATTCCAGTTCTCCGAGAAGAAACAGAAAAATCTTGGCAGCCTTGACAGGATAGCGTCCTGCATACCATCCTTCGTCCAGGCTTCTATGGGGAACTTCCTTCTTGTACCTCCTGAACGCTATCGCTCGCTGCTTCTTCGTGACAGCCTCAAGCAGCTCCTTGGCCGAATCCAGCCTCATGCCGCGAAGCTTCCTGCAGATCTCTGTCGCTGCCTTTGGGGATATCTTGACCTCTCTGCCTGAACACCTGACAGCTCGCTCTGGGTCAAATTCCTTGAGCGAGTATCCCCAATTTGGCATCCGTTTTTCACCGTGGGCCCGTGCATGTGCGCAGTAACACTAAAAAACGTTGTTTAGGGCGCGAAGACTGTTGCGCCCCTTTGTTCTGGTAAGTTCTATCTATCTCGAGGCAATCTTCTGTTCACAGATTGACATGAGTTTGAAAGGCGCGCCTCTTGGAAGGGAAAGCGAGATCCACGGTACGACTTTGAGGGTCTATTGGTATCTTTTCAGGAGTGCCAAGCCGGTAGGAGTTCGTGAAACCCAGAGAGCACTGTCACTGTCAAGCCCGAGCACAGCGCTTTACCACCTGGAGAAACTGCGCGAACTCGGGGTTACCGAGAAGGACGAAATGGGACAATATTCGCTTCATGAGCAGGTTCAAGTTGGAACACTCAAGATGTTCCTCAAGATCGGCCGGCTCATCCTACCCCGCTACCTGTTCTATGCGATCTTCTTCACGACAGCCCTAGCCGCCTATGCCGGTCAGACATTGATCCAAACGGGCGGCATCGAACCGGCAGCCATGGTATTCGGAGGAGTCGGCGCAGGCGTTTCGTGGTATGAGTGCGCGCGGATGTGGAGAGAAAGAGTCCTCTAGACGGGACTGGCGTTGTTCGAAAATGTAGACTTAACCAAATAGAAGCAGATAAGCCAGTGACTTGACGATGACAAGGCTTTGGTTGGCAGCCGTGCTAGGCATCATCGTAGGACTCGGCTTAGCCTTGGCCCCGATGGCCCCATCCGCTTCGGTGATGAAGGGCGCGCTTCCAGACACTCTCAGGGAAGAACAGACACAATTGGCGGCCACAACCCCTCCGAGTCCGCCGGCTATTCAGTTCGCTGTCTTGGCGCTGCTGATAGGTGTGATTGTCGCGGCACCGTTCTTCTTTGTTGCGAAACGCCGGAGCGGCTAGCCTACTTCAACGGGACATACATGCTCGACCTTGAGGCCCCGATGCCGGGTGTCCCGTGAACTACCTTCTTGTTGGTGATGACGAATTCTCCGAGATAGTGGCCGACCATCTCAGGCTTGACTTCGACGGAGGCGAATTCCTTCCCGGCGTGAACAAGCAACGTCAGGCCAACCATCTCCGGCAGAACAACCATGTCCCTGCAGTGCGTCTTGATAGGTTTGGAATCCTTCGCCTTGATACGGCGCAGACTCCGAACCTGCTCCATCAAAACCCTCTGATCTTGAGTCAAGCCCCGAACGAGAGACCTCCTCTGCCTCGCTGGGAGCATACGAATGAACTCGTCCATGGACATCTGCTGCAACTCTTCGATCGTATGTCCCCTGTAGGAAAATTGGCGAGGCATACTTCAACACAACACGTCTTGGTTTGGCGTCGCTCTAATTAATCCTGCCGCCCTCGAACTTGGTTGGGAGGAACATGGAAACCTAGAGAATGCCTAGTCGCACGGCGAGATCTGCCGCCTTGAATTCTGGCGTGAGCTTCACGAACGCCTTCTTCTCGCCTTCAGGTGTAATCAAGGTTCTCACCTGGTCAACTCTTACTTCGTACAGTTCTTGAATAGCCCTCTTGACGTCTTGCTTATCTGATCGAAGGTCCACAATGAAGGTGATCTTGTTCTCTGACTCTAGAAGAGTTACAGCATCTTCAGAAAGGAGAGGGTACTTGACGACCTCATTAGCTGCCAGTTTGGTCACACCGAACTTCCTCCGATTCGCTCATTCATCCGTTTGAGTGCTGACTGAGTCCAGATGGTTAGGCGGCCGGGGTGCGTTCCGGGTGCGAGGTGGTTGACATTCAAGCTCGCCGAGTCCACGACGCTTACGCCTGTGAGATTCCTGAACGCCCTTTCGGCGCCTTGCCGCTTTCCTACAACTATTAACGCGCTTACGCGGTGCTTCAACGGACGGCCTCGCACGCTCCCCCTTCCGGCGCGCGCCTTCCTCTTTGAAGCACGCTGTACATCGTCCCAGACGCCTAGGTTCTTGAGAACTTTCTCAGCCTCGGAGGTCTTGGCTATTCGTTCAACATCATCTGAAACGACTATGGGGAATTCGCGGTCAGCCGGGATGCGATGGCCTCTTGCCTTGATCAGCTCCTTGGATGATGTTGCCGCCAGCGCCGAAAACATAGCCAGTCTTAGTTCCTTTCTGTTGATTTTCTTGCCAACTCTTTTGTTTGGTGTCGGGGGAAAGTTCAATCTCCCCTTCACGGTGGACGGTGCAAATGCGGCTATGTTTCCCCTCGGATACCTATCGCCCTTCACCCTCGGGACGCGGGACATCGCATGACCAACACCAATTGACTCCGCCGTGGTCCGTTTGCCTGCCATCGGATCCCTGCCCTGAGGCTGGAACGCATGGCTCTGGAGCGCAACCACTGCTCGCCTGATCAGATCCGAACGAACTGGGTTTTCGAAATAGTCCGGAAGTTGAAATTCGCCTACTGGTTTGCCCTCCGTATCGTAAACATTCACTGTCTTGGCCACTCGTTATCACCTGGACCCCATGACGTTCAAGATTCCCAAGGTAGCTAGGACCGCCTCTTCAGTGCGCACAGAGGTGACATTTTGATCTGGCATAGTATTGACGAAGAAGTCGAAGATGTCTTCAGGCACCTTTCCTTCCTGTTTGAGGATCTCTCGAAGACCTATTCGGGGTGACCCAAACGCTAGCAAAATCGATCCACCATTCCTGATTGAGCTGCTGATCTCTGACCATGCATCTGCCAATCGTGTGCCGTAGCGTGATGTACCGATTGTTAGATCGAACTTCTCCTTTTCGAGCAGGCTTCCCAGCCTGAGTTTCGGCTGTCTAACCCGGTAGCCCCAATATATGCTTATCTTGGACTCTTCGATGATTTCACAATCCAAGTTCTTTCCTAGGCCAGTGAGTCGCACAGTGACCCTTGTTCCCGTCGGCAGATTTCCGGAACATTCCAGTGTCCGCTCCAGTCCGACATCAACCGATAAGATACCACTGCGACGGCCTGTCACAATTCCTTCCCTTATGTCGCCAACCTTACAATCGCGGAGGAAGCGAGGAACGTTATGGGGAGACGTCTGCAGTGGAGGGAGTATACCCGTGAACCTGAGGGATGGCGTTAGATGGAAGATTCTTTTCCTAAGGTATTGCGGAGTATCGACAAATCTGAGAATAAGGTCACAGAACCTGAGGTCCTCACCCTGCTCCCGACTGGCATCATCTGCGTAAAGTACTATGTCGCGTACCCCGAAGATAGCACAAGCTCGGGCGATCAACCCAACCTTTGCCGTCTTCTCCCTCAGATGTGGCGTATCTGAAGCCAGCGAAGCAGGAATTGCCACGGCAAGCCTCCTCTTTTCCCGTCCTATTGCTGCCAAGTGAGCCTCCTCAAGGACCGAAGAAACCGCGCGAAAGATGAATCTTATTGCGTTAGACAGCAGACTGTTACGTGATAGCCATGGTCCTTGATGACATCGATGCAATCCATGCCGTCGACCGTTCCGGCATGCTTTCTTTCATGGAAAGAACACCTGCCCGTATGGTGCCGCCGGCAGATGCTTCATCCACATGCAGTAACGATTTCGAAAAACCATTGAGCGTCGTGCTCGGAGGTGTAGGGGGTTCAGGGATAGTCGGAGATGTCATCACCGATTACGCGAGAGCCGTGGTCGACATCCCTGTGTCAGTTTGCAGAACCCTGAGGCTTCCAGGTTTTGTCGGAGAACAGACTCTGTTCGTCGCGATAAGCTACTCAGGTGAGACAGAGGAAACACTCGGGCTCCTACGACAAGCCAAGGAACGCAGAGCGATGATAATGACCATAACCTCCGGAGGAAGGCTTCTTTCACAATCGAAGAAGGAACGAATTCCTTACCTGAAGATCCCCGCCGGCCTATTGCCTAGGGTTGCCCTCCCCGAACTCATTGCAGCCGCCGTATTCGCTATGGGCACGATGGGAATTTTCAGCGATCCCTCACAACTCCTTTCTGAGGCCGCAAAGTCGCTTATGATCCAAGTAGATAGGGTGAAGCAATCTGTGCCTTTCTCACAGAATTCTGCGAAGCAAATGGCTCAAGCTCTCCTTGACAGACTTCCCCTCCTAATTGGAAATCACGAGAATGAGAGTGTGCTGCGGCGTTTCAAGAACGAGCTTAACGAGAACAGCAAAGTTCCCGCGTTCTACTATACCCTACCAGAGGCATTTCATGATGACGTAGAGGGGCTGAAGGTCCTGCGTCAGACTGCTCGTGCGCAACCGATTTTCCTGCTCAGCAAGGAGGAGACCCAAGGGCAGAGACGAACGCGCGAGAAACTGTACAGCCTACTTAATGAACTCGGATTTCCAGCTATCCGTGAGTTCGAGGGCATAGGCCAAGACAGGTTAAGTGGTCTCCTGACTGCCATTCTGTTTGCTGACTGCGCGTCTGCGTACCTGGCAATTCTGAGAAGCGAGGATCCCTCCGTGGTGACATTGATTCCAAAATTCAGAGAAGCGATGCGCGGAGTCTAGACCAGATTAAACGATACTAGAGATCAAGGATGAATCTGAGCGTGGTGGTTGAGTTCTTTCGTACAACCTCCATTCTATGAAAGGTCACAGCCTTGACCTCTACCTTGGACCCATGCCTTCGTCTATCATATCGCTCACCAGAAACCGTCGCCGCTGCATGCAAGGCACTGGGAAGCTTCTTGACGTGCCTGACTTCGAACTTGGAATATACCTTTCCCTCTAGTTCGAATTTCAGCAGAAGTGATTCGAGCCAGTCGTAAAGAAGCGTGATTTCATCGTGCCCTTCGAATTCGACCTCGTCAGTGATCTCAGGAGAAATCGACTTCACATTACACATCACATCAAAAAGGGCCATTCCCGCAAATTCAAGTGCTTCCTCGATCGTCGCACCGGTCGCTGCAATGTAGGCGTCGGTCGTATGCGGCAAGAACTCGTAACCAGTCTTTGGCACAGCAAGAGTCCTCCTCGACAGTTTCCGGTTGGCAAGTTATCTGGGAACTTAAATAGGAACCGGCTTCAGGCATTAGCTAGCCGGGATGGCCGAGCGGATTAGCGGCAAGGATCGATCCAGAGGCGCAGGCCTTGAGTGAAACATGCAATGTCAGCCTGTGGCCCTTATGGGCCTCGGGGGTTCGAATCCCTCTCCCGGCGCCAGATTACTTGGTTGCGGATACAGTTCGGAGTGAACTAGCGGGAAGGAGGTATGAATGAGAAAGCTCCACATGTGGACGATCTTCTTCGCTTTGCTAGTTCTTGTTACCGCCTGCATTCCGTCACCGATCAAGGCAGCACCCACTCTAGCCACAGACAAGCCTCTCTATACGCAGCGGGACAACCAAGTCACCTTGATGGGGTCTGGCTACGCGCTTAGCCAGATCTATTATGTCTGGGTGAAGGGGCCCAGTGAGAATCGTACTTCGTATTCGGGAATCAACTTCACAGCGGTTTCAAGCGACCTAATTCCGCCAGCCATCAGCCTGCCTGTAAATGCAACGTCTGCCCTGGCACCTATTTGGTAAGCATTTCAACCTCGCAGGCTACCGACGATTCACAAGCTAGGACGCACTACGGACTCTGGGGGACGCTGAAGCCACTCTACCAACGGACAGAATCGATTACGATATTCGGGGGCGGGCTCTTTCCTGGAACAAGTTTCAAGTTGACCGTCCGCAATCCAGCGGGTAGCTTCGTCCATGAAGCAACCATTGTTTCAGATGCGGGGGGTGATTTCAACCACACATGGAGAGTCCCAGAGGACGCTGTCACTGATGCCTACACCATTTTCATCGATGGTACTGGAACCTTTGACAACGCTCAGCAGGATTATGTGTCAGTGTCAAAGTTCAGCGTAACGCCAGCCGGACTATCTGTCAATCTGGTTGAACAACCGAGCTCCTCGTATCAACGCACTGACAACGCCAAGATTTCCCTGGCTGTGAAATATCCTGATGGCAGTCCGGTTCTAAAGTCGAAAGCAGACATGCGCCCTGTCATCCTGCTACAGAATCAATCAACTGTCACGTTTGCATCAATTTCTTTGATCGATGAAGCAAACGGTGTCTGGGAGTCCGAAACCAAGATACCGGCTAACGCGACACCTAGTGCCAGATACCGATTTGAATTGCCAGCGGACTCCTTCGACGACGGTTTTGGAAACAAGGGCGGTCCCGCCGATGTCTTCTCAGATTATTTCCAGGTAAGCAACGCGACGTTGCTGATCAGTAGCGAGGTGAATGGGACGCAGATCCAAGTCCCATTTGGCCAGGTTAGCATAATCTCAAAGATCACTTACCCTGACGGATCGGTATTCTCAAACGGGACGGCTAGAGTCTCGGTTTCTGCTGGCGGATCCACTTCGGACCTCAGGCTGGCTTACGACTCCAAGATTCGTGCCTGGCGCGCCTCCTATGCAAGTGCGTTCTTCGATCTTTGGCGTGTGGGCACGTGGACACTTGAGGTCGAGGCATCCGACATTTTTGGTAATTCGGGCAAGGAAACTTATGAAGTGAATGCACAACCCTACCTTTTCCTGCTTCTGGTTGCCCTGATCGTCGCTCTGGTTCTGTTCGGGCGGTGGACTGTTTCACGATTCGGGAGACTAACGTACCTCAGGATACGAAAGACTGTGCAGAGATTCAGACGTTAGCCCGCGAACGCATATTCTATTGGAAGACTCCACCGGTGTAGCCGTGCACCGCGACTTCTTTCTGGTGCCCCTGCCATTCGAACCTGAAATAGTATACGGGCATGAAATACTGTGCCAGTTCAGTTATCTGGAACCGGTTGCTAAGAATTTTCGAAAAAGTCGCAGGCGGGCGAACTATCATCGCGTGAAGCTTCCGGACCAGATCCTCCCCGGCTATCGAGCTTTTGACGAGTTCGGCGCCTGGAAAACGTTTCGGCAATTCCCCTGAACTTACCTTTTGAAGTGGTACTTTTCTATCGAAGAAGGCCTCGGCTTCAAGGTCCTCCTTACCGTCTGCGTCAAGGAACAAAGAACCCTCCTTATACATGTAGGCTAGTTCCGTTACTTCATTCAAACGAAAGTGCTTCGTCCCTGACCAGTCTCTCTTCCCAAGAAGACGTCTAGTCAGCCCGGTCAATCCTTGCGAATCCGATGGCTCCTGTCCCACCAAGTCTCGAATTCTTCCCTCAACCTCCACGGCTACAACGTCGTCGGGGAGCTCGATCTTGTAAGAATTCCCTCTGAAGTAGAAACACTCATGGAAGCCCTTTATCCTCCAGAACGGAATGAGCCTCAGTCTCGGTCTTTCTGCCAAACGCACCTCGTTTTCTCTCGGTCCAAGAAAAGCCCCCATTCTGCCGCCGAAAAGAGAACGCTTACGCCCTTCCGCCACCACGGTAAGCTCTTCAAGTGGCTTGGGTTCTAAGTAGAAGAATTCCTGGACGACATTTTCCGGGTTCCACCCATTGCCGACTCTAGAATCCTCGAAGCCACCCGCTGACTCGAAAAGGGATTGAAACTCACTTACTGTTGAATCGAGAAGTCGTCTAATCTCCTCGAAGCGGTCGTCCACACTCAAACTTCGGCACTAGCCGGGCCAGAAGGGTGCGAGCATTCGGTCACTTTTGCACCGTGAGTTTTCCGTACCGGCCCACGTTAAGCTGTGTCTCGCCTCGGAAGCTCGTAACGTAACCGTTCTCGATCATGACGGTGTCGTTTACTCCAACTTGGTCTATCTGTTCGTTCCAGAGAGTCAGCTTCACTGTTCCAGAATCATCCGTTACGACCGCGGTCGCGACCCGCGATGCTTCGCCCGCACGCGTTGTCACATCTCGAGATTCTGAAAGTTCAAGAACTTTCGCTGTGATATCGACGCGCCTCATCCCTGGCTTCAGTTCTGATATCTTCATTGAAATCGAAAGGCTAGAACCGCGCTTGTGCTATTAAACTGTTACAATGAGCTACGGTTTCGTGATCAATGAATGCATTCTGACGAGATCTTCTTGGAAAGGAGCTAAAGCCTTCGGAACCTGCATCTCCAAGGAATCGCGAAGAGCCAGATTTCTCTCCTCCTTTACCTTCCAGACCTCGCGGTTGAAAGCCACTAGTCTGTCCGTGTAACGCCTAGATGCCTTTGACCAAACAATGCGCGGAAGCTTCTGCAGGTGTATGCTCTTCTTGGAGTAGAGCTGCTTCCAGATGTGGTCGACCATAAACGGTGTGACGGGCGCTAGTAGTAGGAGAACATTCTTCAATACTGTGTGGAGCGTGTACCAAGCGGCCCTCTGCTCGGCGTTTGAGAAACCCTGGCCGTAAGCTCTGGGCTTCACCATCTCCACGTAGTGTGATGCGAAAGTTTCCCAGACGAAATCTCGAATTTCGGTGGCTGGGATGAAGAAGTTGAATTCACGATAGCCGCGATTGCAATGCTCAGCTATGGCCGATAATTCCGCGAGAATCCACTTGTCACTCGGAAGTAGCTTCGCGTTCTTGGCTTGGGGAAAGGACGAGATGAAACGAGAGACGTTCCACAGTTTTGTGAGAAACTTGTGAGCCCCTGCTATTCTCGCCTCCGAGCAGCGGAAATCGGAGCCGTGAGTTGCTTCGGAAGCGTTCCAGAACCTGAAAGCGTCGCCTCCATACTTCTGTAAGATTGGTTCTGGATCCACGACGTTTCCCTTGCTCTTATGCATGGCTTGGCCCTGCTCATCCATGCCAAGGCCTCCGATCCAGGCGTGTGTAAAGGGGGCTCGACCCGTCAGTTGGTGACACCTCAGAATCGAATAATGAAGCCAAGTTCTGACTATGTCCTTGCCTTGAGGCCTGATCGTTGTAGGATAGGCAACCCTGAAGAATTTCTGGTCTCGCTTGTACCCGGAAATCTTCAGGGCTGAAATGCTTGAATCCATCCAGGTATCGAATGTTCTAGTGTCTCCTTCGAATTCCGTGAAGCCGCAACCAGCACATACGCCATTCGGAGGGGCATCCTTCCATGGTTGATAGTATGCGCCTGCGGGCGGGATGAATGGTCTGCCGCAGTTTCTGCAATACCACACGGGGATTTCTGTTGCGTAGACCCTTCGGCGTGAGATCGGCCAATCAATGGTTATTGAGCCTATCCAATCAAGAAGGACCTGCCTATGCGCGTCTGGGTGAAAGATGATCTTTCTGGCAAGTTGCTTGAGCTTGCCTAGGGAATCGAGTTGCTTGAGGTAGTACTCCTTCATGGGTATGATCTCGATGGGCGTCCCACTTCGCGAGCAGATCGGTGTACGGTGGTTGATACTCTCAGTCCTGACAATGAGACCCGCGGCTTCGAGATCTCGAACAATCTTAGCCCTTGCTTCGGTCACCGTCAGACCCTGATACGGGCCGGCTACCTGTGTCAGCCTTCCATCCAATCCCACGGCGATTGTCTCGGGTAGCCCGAGTTCTCTGAAAAGCAGAACGTCCGTGTAGTCTCCATAACTGCACATCATCACGGCTCCAGTGCCAAACTCAGGCCTAGCACTTGGATGAGGTTTGATCTCCACCTCACGGTCGTATACGGGGAGAATCGCATGCTTCCCATGAATTGCTCCATATCTATCATCTGAAGGGTTCACGATGACGAGTTGACAAGAGCAAATCAGTTCCGGTCTCGTCGTCGCTATTACGAGAGGTTGGTCGGTTTCTCTGACTTTGAATCTGACATAGACGAGGCGGGTCGGGAGCTCCTCGTATTGAACTTCAGCGTCGGCAATTGTGGTGCCGCATTCGTGACAGTAGTTGTTAGGCCGTGTTGCCTCGTAGATTAGTCCCCTGTTCCACAATTCTATGAAGGTAGCCTGCGTGAGTTTTCGGTACTCTTCTTGATCCGTTCGATACTTTGAAGCGTAGTCCCCGCTAAGTCCTATGCGCTTCATCGTTTCGAGCATCTCACTTTCCAAGCCGTCAAGGGCAGTTCCGCAAAGTTCGATGAAACGTTCTCGAGGAACATCGCGCATCTTGATTTTGTAAAGGTTCTCGGTGTAGATCTCAACAGGGAGGCCGTTTCTATCGAAACCAATGGGGAACAGAACCTGATTGCCAAGCATGCGCGCCGTTCGGGCAATCATGTCAATTTGCGAGTATTGGGCGAC